>NZ_JAMOKM010000033.1:0-28737 GCF_023656665.1 Parabacteroides sp. B2-S-102
CTCATCCCCTACCCAAGGATACCTCCACGTTTCCATCATTTCTGAAGCGCCGTTCTCTCTCGAATGCGGGTGCAAAAGTAATGCTATAAAACATACGGTCCAAATTTATCGGGCATTATTTTTTAGGCTTTTTTTCACGAGGGGGATTGCGTACATTAAATAATACGTGATCCTCTTTTTTAACTTACGAGTCACCGCGTGTACCGAAAACAGGGCTCTCACGAGTGCTTTTACACGTATAAAAACGATAAACAGGGTCCTAGCGACGAGAGGAAATCACACGGGAAAAACGGCTTTCTGCTCATGGAATCACGAGAAAATCGCTCTGTACACGTGCTTTTGGGCCACGTAAATGTGAGTTTAGGCCGATTATATCGCCCCAAAGACTAAAAAAGGGCTAAGAGAACAGTATTACATAAACAACTGTCTATCTATACTTTAAGACATCAAGAAAATCTTCCAAAAAAATCACAGGGCGCATTAGGGCGCATCTTTACGTGTTCGCAAAAACATTTTACAAAAAAAATATATTACTCCATCTATATAATAAGTAAGACGCTAATTTTTTTATAATATAAAAGTTTTACAAACCTCGCAAAGATGCGCCCTTTGCGCCCTGAACCATCCCCTACCAACTTATCCGGGATACAAAAAAAGCCTATGGGACACGGCCGTAAAGTCATTGAGATAACACCTCTATCCCATTGACTTTACCACCGTTTCCCATTGAGATACTATCGCAAACCCGACACTTCAAGAAGGGATAATCATTCCCCAGATAGGCGTCTTGACCATGAACACGAATAGTTCGCTCGCAACTGAACTGAACCGCACCATCGTCCCGTTAATCGCTACCCGTCCCATGATAGGGACAAATCCGTTCTTCTCCTTGCTGCCGTTCACATAGATTTGACTTCTCCCAATATCCACAATTTGCCCCTACCTTCTTCATATTCAATTTTAATTGCGCCAATCTGGGCTTTTTATAAGGTTATTACGGAGATTTTCCGTAAATTTGTAGAAATAAGACAGCCAATAATATTTATAAAAATATGCGAGAAAAACTCTCCTATCCTGTTAGGATCATCATATCCTTACTATCCATTTTTCTCTGGAGCTTTCCGGCAGAAGGGCAGGATAGTGAAAGCTTAAAAAAGCAATTGGATCAAAAGCTAAACTCTTTCGCAAGGCAATATGTGTCTTCACGCACCATTAAGATTGACTCCATCCTCATACAGAAGAAGAAAGTCACGCTTTTCGCCAATGAAGCTTTGGAGGACATCCCTTTTCAGGAATATAACGTTTCTGAGCTTTACGCAAGTATAGCTCCCCTATTCCCCAATGCCTCCAAGATCGTCATCTTGACCCGAGGTACAGACATTGAGAGCCTGATTCCCGAATACGACAGAAAAGGACGTCCCAACAAAAAGAGGCTATACTCCATTAAAGAGAGCAAATACCCGCTAACCCGTAGCCTATCCAGCCCTCATGAGATAAAAAACGGATTACAAAACCGTCATATCGCCCTTTGGCAAAGCCATGGTTTATATTACGCCCAGACCGCCCATCGCTGGGAATGGCAACGGGCTCGCATGTTCGGCACCGTGGAGGACTTATTTACGCAGAGTTTTGTTCTTCCTTATCTGACCCCGATGCTTGAAAACGCAGGAGCGACTATTCTAATTCCCCGGGAAAGGGATACCCAAATACACGAAATCATTATAGACAATGATCGCTCTACTCCGGGATCCGAGTATAAGGAATTGGATGGGGAGAAAGCTTGGTCGGATGGGGAGAAAGCCGGATTTGGGCATATTCAAGCTACTTATACGAATGGGGAGAACCCTTTTACGCAAGGTACCTATCGGCAGACGGTCACACAGAGGAAAGGAAAAGAAAGTCTCATCGAGTGGATTCCCGAAATTCCGGAATCGGGGAATTACGCGGTCTATGCCTCCTATCAATCTTTTCCGAACAGCACAGAGCAGGCACTGTATACCATCCATCATGCCGGAGGGGAAACCACAATCGCCGTCAATCAAACAATGGGGGGTGGGACTTGGATCTATCTGGGAAACTTCAAATTCACGGCACATGAACAAGCCCATGAGAGAATCGTATTAACGAATCAAAGCAATAAATCGGGAAAGATTATCACGGCAGACGCGATCAAGATCGGTGGCGGCATGGGGAACATCGCACGTAGCCCGCTAGAAAGTCCCTATCCGATAGAAGCAGAGACAAGTGGGTATCCACGGTTTACCGAGGCGGCCCGATATTGGCTACAATGGGCGGGAATGCCAGATAGTATCTATTCGAAAAGCGCTTTCCGCAATGATTATCAAGACGACATTTACGCACGTCCCCAATGGGTTAATTATTTAAAAGAACAGACCCATATCCCTATCGACATGGCCTTCGCATTCCATTCCGACGCAGGAACCACCCCGGATGACTCAATTATAGGGACACTCGGCATCTATATGTCTAAAAGCAACGACGGAATCTACACCAACCGGAAAAGCCGGGAGATCGCCAGAGACCTAACCGACATGATCCAAACACAGATCCTGTCCGATGTCCGCAAGGTTTACAATCCTCAATGGAGCCGCCGGGGCATGTGGAATCAATCTTATATAGAGGCACGTATTCCCGATGTCCCAACGATGCTATTAGAATTACTATCCCATCAAAACTTCGCCGATATGCGTTACGGGTTAGACCCACGCTTCCATTTCCTTATCTGTAGGGCGATCTATAAAGGGATGCTCCGTTATATCTGTTTCCAGAATAAACAGGAGCCTATCGTACAACCGCTCCCACCCGATCGTCTGTATACGGAGCTCGTAGAAACGAATAAAGTGAGAATCGGCTGGAAAGCCGTACAGGATACTCTTGAGGAGAGTGCCTCACCAACCGCCTATATCCTTTATAGTCGAAAAGACAGCGGTGGATTCGATAACGGGACGCTCGTAAAAGGAGAAGAAATCATTCTTCCAATTGAGGCGGGTATTATCCATAGTTATAAGGTAGCTGCCGTAAATAAGGGAGGCATCAGTTTCCCTTCCGAGATCGTAAGTGTTTACCGGTCTCCTAAAGGTGAAAAGGATAAGACGGTATTGATCGTCAATGGATTCGACAGGATCAGCGGTCCAGCCAGTTTCGAGAGTACGGCGGATAGTTTAGCCGGCTTTCTTTATGCCGTCGACCGGGGAGTGCCTTATCTGAATGATATCGCATTTATCGGGGATCAATTCGAATTCCGCCGTTCCGCCACATGGAACAGCAATGATAATAACGGGCATGGGGATAGTTACAACAATTACGCAGGGCAAGTCATAGCGGGCAATACCTTCGATTATCCTTTCATACATGGGCAGGCCATGGCCGGGACCGGTTATTCCTTTGTTTCATGTAGCCATAAATCTTTGGCCGAGGGAGTCGTAAAGCCGGATACGTATCCGATTATTGACTTGATTTTAGGAAAACAGCGCCAACCGGTTATCACTCCCGTTTTACAGGATACGCTTCGCAGCTACCTTGCCCAAGGCGGCAACTTGCTTGTAAGCGGGACGAATCTTTTCTCCGACAGCTGGGGCAACGCACAAGACCGTACGTTCGTCGAGGAGGTACTAAAAGGGAAGTTGGCTAGCCGTAATGCCAGCAAGGAGGGAATCGTAAACAGTTGCGCATCCCCTTACGGATATATAAACGGCAGATACACGTTCCGGACACGTCCGAACCCTATTTGCTACTCGATCGAGTCGGTAGACGGTGTACTTCCGGCGGATAAGCTCGCCCATACCATCTTGAGATATCCGGAGAACAATATCGGGGCGGGAATCGTTTATGAAGGAAAATACCGGACTTGTTCGCTCGGTTTCCCATTCGAGGCGCTTCAAACACCGTCGGAACGAAATCGACTCATGGAGTCCATCTTACGCTTTTTCTCCATTCAACAACAAAATAAAATACAGTATATACAATGAAACGAATCAATTGCTTTATCCCTTATGGAAAAATAGAGGCTACACGACAAACGGTAGCGCAATTGGCCGAGTCGTCCTTAGTGAGTCAGATCTATCTAATCACGGACGATCCCCACGCCAAGGCTATTTATCCCTGCAATTTAATCCGCACGGAGAATATATGGAGCACGAAGACCCTCCGGGAAATAGCCGGCTATGCCAGTGCCCATTATACGTTAATTTATACGAAGACTGAAGAGCTTCAATTAGGCATGTATGCCCTAGAGCGTTTTGTCGCCATCGCCGACGATACGAGATCCGGTATGGTTTACTCCGATTATTACGAGCAGAAGGAGGGCAAACTCAACCCCCATCCGGTGATCGATTACCAGAAAGGAAGTCTTAGGGATGATTTCAATTTCGGCTCCCTCCTACTTTATCGTTCTTCCACGCTACAAAACGCCATAGCCTCCATGGATACGGAATATACATTCGCCGGACTCTACGACTTGCGCCTGAAAGTCTCCCAAAACGCTCCGCTGACGCATATCAACGAATATCTATATACAGAAGTAGAGAATGATTTACGGAAATCCGGAGAGAAGATGTTCGACTATGTAGATCCCAAGAACCGCTTTGTACAGATCGAGATGGAAGCCGCCTGTACAGATCACTTAAAGATGATAGGCGGCTACTTGCCCCCTCATTTCAAGCCAGTCCGTTTTGACGAGCAGACATTTCAAACGGAAGCCTCCGTTATTATCCCTGTACGTAACCGTGTACGGACGATCGAGGACGCTATCCGTTCCGTACTGCGACAAGAGGCGTCCTTCCCTTTCAACCTAATCATTATCGATAATCATTCCACGGATGGCACCTCCGAGCGAATCCAAGCGATCGCCGCCACGGACCTTCGTATTATCCATATCCAGCCGGAGCGTGACGACCTCGGCATCGGGGGTTGCTGGAATATAGGAATACACCATTCGGCTTGCGGCAAGTTCGCCATCCAATTGGATAGTGATGATGTATACAGTGACGAGCATACCCTGCGTAAGATCGTGGAAGCCTTCTACGAGCAGCGATGCGCCATGGTGGTCGGAACCTACCGAATGACCGATTTCGATATGCGAACCATCCCGCCCGGAATTATCGACCATAAAGAATGGACTCCCGAGAACGGCCGCAATAACGCCCTCCGCATCAACGGGCTTGGAGCGCCCCGAGCCTTTTATACACCCTTGCTACGGAAACTAAACCTCCCGAACACCAGTTACGGAGAAGATTACGCCCTCGGCCTACGTATCAGCCGCGAGTACCCGATCGGGCGGATCTACGACGTGCTGTACCTTTGCCGCCGTTGGGAAGATAACTCCGACGCCTCATTGGATGTCGTGAAAATGAACAACCATAATATATATAAGGATAAAATCAGGACTTGGGAACTCGAGGCCCGCTTAAACATGGAAAGACAATGAAACCAAACAACTGGGTCAGCTCATCGCAAGCGACCGAATTACTGTCCAAGCAACTCGTGACATGGCCATTGGCCGAGAAGAACTATAAGGCGCTGGAGGCCGTGCAAGTAAAATCCTTCGATATGGGAGGGTTCTCGATACGTGCGCAATTCAATCCCGCCCGTATTGTTTCCACCGGGGCCAAGGTAGATGCCCGATCCCTAAAAGAACGCAAATGCTTCCTATGTCCCGAGAACCTGCCGGTGGAACAGGAGCGACTGCCTTTCGGCTTTCGCCATCTGGTATTGTGCAACCCCTACCCGATCTTCCCCCTGCATTTCACGATCCCTACCCGGAAACATACTCCGCAACTGATATTGCCGCAATGGAATGACTTCTTGGAACTGACAAGGAGACTCGCTCCCTTCACCGTCTTCTACAATGGACCCCGTAGCGGAGCCTCGGCACCGGATCATGCCCACTTCCAAGCGGTGACACGAGGCATCATGCCGCTGGATGAAGAGGTAACCCAATTTATACGACAATCGTATGCGAGTGTATACGACAACCGTATATACCCACTCACCGGCAACCTCCGCCCCGGCCTCGTCATCCAAGCCGCCACCGAAGAAGCCGCCACCCGGCTCTTCAAAAAGATCTACGCCGCTTTGCCGATACTTCCCGGTGAGCCCGAGCCGATGATGAATATCTTCGGCTCCTATTACGATAATAATTGGGTAATCACGGTAATCCCTCGTAAACGCCACCGCCCATGGCAATACGAGGCTGAGGGGAACGACCATCTCCTGTCCAGCCCGGGAGCTGCCGATATCGGAGGTCTTTTCATCACCCCTTTAGAAAAGGATTTCAAAAAGATCAACCCGGAGCTTCTGCGAGATGTTTACCAACAAGTATGCCTCAGCGACCGGGACGTAGAGGAAATTTTCGTACATTTGTCATCTAATTAGTTTTCAATAGATATGAAACAATTCTTTAAAATGATGTTTGCCTCAACGCTAGGCGTTATGTTGGCAATGGGAATAATCCTGACGGTATTGATATCCATGACTATAGGATATATCGCCACCGTAGGTAGCACACCTGATTACACCCCCAAGAGCAATACGGTATTCAAGATCAAGCTAGACGGGACGCTAGCGGATAACCCGGCGGAGAATCCATTCTCTGCCTTGATGGGCGACAAGGAAAACATGCTGTCACTGAAGGACCTGCTCGAGACGATCCGGATAGCGAAACAGAATGACAAGATCGCGGGGATTTATATCGAATCGGGGCTTCTCTCCTCGGGTAGCGCCAGCTTGGAGGCAATCCGCCGATCGCTGATAGACTTCAAGGAAAGCGGCAAGTTCGTGGTAGCTTACGCCGATAATTTCACGCAAGGGAATTACTTCCTTTGCTCCGTGGCCGATAAGGTATTCTTGAATCCGCAAGGCATCCTTGAGTTGACGGGACTCGCCTCGCAAACCCTATTCTACAAAGGACTGATGGATAAGGTAGGTATCGAGATGCAGATTTTTAAGGTAGGTACCTACAAAGGTGCCGTGGAGCCCTTTATGCTGGATAAGCTGAGCGAGGCGAACCGGGAGCAAATCCAATCGTATATCTCCACCATCTGGGATAATATAACCGAAGGCATCGCCGAATCACGCGGCATCAGCGTGAACGATATCAACCATTACGCCAATGAGGGGCTTTTCTTCGCGGACCCGGTGAAAACGGTAGAATGTGGCTTTATAGACGAATTGAAGTATAAGCCGGAGGTAGAAGCATATGTCAAAGAGTTAGCCGGACAAAATGGAAAGAAACTGAGATCGGCCAACTTAGCTCAAATGAAAACCCTCAAGGCATCACCCACCAAAAACGCCCCGGAGATAGCCGTACTTTACGCCGAAGGCGAGATTAAGGCGCAAACACCCGGCAACTTTTACGATATCGAACAAAGTATCACGGAGAAAATGGCCGATGAGCTTATCAAGCTAAAAAACAATGATGACGTGAAAGCCGTGGTATTCCGTGTGAATTCCCCGGGAGGTAGCGCTTATATCTCCGAGCAGATATGGCGTCAAGTTGTCGAGTTGAAAAAGGTGAAACCTGTGGTCGTTTCCATGGGCAACGTAGCTGCCTCGGGAGGCTACTATATCTCATGCGCCGCTAATAAGATCATCGCCGAACCGAATACGTTGACCGGCTCCATCGGTATCTTCGGCATGTTCCCGAACGCCTCCGGATTATTCGGGAAACTAGCGTTGACCACGGACATCGTAAAGACGAACACGTTCTCGGACTTAGGAGACCTCTCCCGTCCCATGACCGAGAGTGAGAAAGCACTGATACAGGGATACGTGGAAAGAGGCTACCAAACGTTCCTTTCCCGCTGCGCCGAAGGTAGAGGTATGACTACCGAAGCGGTCAACGCTATCGGACAAGGACGGGTCTGGACGGGTGAGCAAGCGAAAGAAAGAGGTTTAGTCGATGAGCTGGGCGGTATTGAATTAGCTATAAGCACAGCGGCGGGGTTGGCTGATCTGGATCAGTATAGCGTAACTACCGTCAGCGGTTCCAAGAATTTCTTGGACGAGTTCTTGGAAAGCCAGCTCGGAGAGGTGAAACTCTCTATCATCAAAAATGTATTGGGCAATGAGTTCGAGTACTTCAAGACGTTGAATAATATCAAGACGAATTGCGGAATCCAAGCTCGTATGCCTTACGATATGAAACCGTTATAATAACTGGACCATGCTGACAGATCATACGATTAAGTTCAATAAACTCCTCACTCCATTCTCTTTCCTTTATGGAATCGGGGTGAGATTCAGGAATCAGCTGTTCGACTGGAAAATCCTTCGGACAGAGCGGTATGATCTGCCTATTATTTGCGTGGGGAACCTGACTGTCGGGGGGACCGGAAAAACCCCTCATACGGAATACATCATCCGTTTGATAAAAGACCGATACCGGGTAGCTGTACTCAGCCGTGGCTATAAACGGAAAACCTCCGGTTTCTTGTTGGCCGATCAGCGAAGTACCAGCAAGGATATCGGTGACGAGCCGTACCAAATGAAACGTAAGTTTCCGGATATTCTCGTTGCCGTAGACGCTGATCGCCGCAGGGGTATCCGCAATCTATTGGCTCTGCCAGAGAATAAGCGCCCGGAAGTGATCGTGCTGGACGATGCCTTTCAACATCGATACGTCGCCCCCACGCTGAACATCCTTTTAACCGATTGCCACCGTCTTTATACGCAAGATAAGCTCTTACCCGCAGGCCGTTTAAGGGAACCTATGGATGGCGCTCGACGTGCGGACGTGATCATTGTCACGAAATGTGAGTCATATATACAACCTATAGACTTCCGGATCATAGAGGAGGATATACATCTCTCAGCTTATCAAGAGCTCTATTTCAGCCGTATTCTTTACGGGGAGCTGGAACCCGTCTTTTCCGGTAAAGCCCCCAAACGCACATTAAAAGGGCTGGCCTCTACTACAGAGGTTTTATTGGTATCCGGTATCGCATCCCCGGCACCTCTCGAAAAAGAGATCCATAAATATACGGAGCATGTCACCTCATTGATCTTTCCGGATCATCACGCCTTCGATCGGCATGACATCCAGAAAATACAAACGGCCTTCAAGCGGTTGACTTCTACAAGTAAATTGATAATCATCACGGAGAAAGATGCCGCCCGACTCCGTGACCTTCCTTCGCTTCCCATGGAATGGTTTTCTCATTTATATTGTTTGCCTATTACGGTGGGTTTCTGTATGGACCGGGAAAAACAATTTCAAGAATTAATAGTTAAACATATTGATACAAGAATAAAGAATCATCCTATATTACGTTAACAATCTTATGAGCAATAGAACAGAAATATCGACTTTGGGAGAGTTCGGGTTAATCCGTCATCTCACCGATAAAATAGAACTTAAAAATCCGAGTACGTTGAAAGGTGTTGGTGACGACGCAGCCGTACTAGATTACACAGACAAGCAAGTATTGGTTACGACAGACCTTTTGCTGGAAGGTATTCATTTCGATTTGATGTATGTGCCGTTGAAACATCTCGGCTATAAATCCGCAGTCGTAAACTTCTCCGATATTTACGCCATGAACGGCCGCCCGAAACAGATTACGGTATCATTGGGTATTTCCAAACGTTTCTGTGTAGAAGATCTCGAAGAATTCTACGAGGGCATTAAACTCGCTTGTGATATCTATGACGTAGATCTCGTTGGTGGCGACACTTCCGCCTCACGCACAGGGTTAGCGATCAGCATCACTTGCCTAGGCGAGGGAGAGAAAGGTAAAGTTGTCTATCGAAACGGAGCCAAGGAGACCGATCTTATTTGCGTGTCCGGCGATTTAGGGGCCGCCTACATGGGTCTCCAATTACTGGAACGGGAGAAAAGCATATTTAATGGGGAGAAAGATTTCACGCCCGATTTCTCTGGTAAAGAATATTTGTTGGAACGCCAATTAAAACCGGAAGCCCGCAAAGACATTGTCGAGGTTCTTGACCAAGCAGGAATCGTTCCTACCTCCATGATGGATATCTCCGACGGCCTCTCTTCGGAGTTGCTTCATATATCTAAAGAAAGTAATGTAGGTTGCCGAGTTTACGAAGATCGTATTCCTATCGATTACCAAACCGCAGCCATGGCAGAGCAGTTTAACATGAATCTGATAACCGCGGCATTGAATGGAGGTGAGGATTATGAACTCTTATTCACTGTTCCTTTAGCAGATCATGATAAGGTGTCGGAAATGAAAGGTATTAAGGTGATCGGTCATATAACAAAGCCAGAGTTAGGCAATTATCTTGTCGGTCGTGACGGAGGTGAAGTCGAGCTTAAGGCTCAAGGTTGGAACTCACTAAACTAAAAAGAAATATCCGCTCTGAATTCACGAATGCAAAGCGGTCCGTCTCATTTTTATTGGGGGACGGACCGTTTTCCTATTATTTCACTTCAATGGATCCTAAATAATTATAGAAGAGTTCAAAATCACTTATCTTCAAGAAAGGTAAGTGATAAACATCCATCTTTATAATTTGAGCCTCTATAGCCATTTTCCCATACAAATCAGCCAAAGACATACTCTTTATATCACCGTTATGATAGACCTTATTCTTTTTCTCGGGAAGCTGTACCTTCTTATCCAAGAAACGGATATAAGTATAAGAGGTAGCCAGCGGCTTATTATAGGTAGGCACTTTTCCGACTTTCCTCATATCATAAAACCCTTTCGCACGAGCCGTCTCACAAGAGACATTCATGAACTCTGGTATATTCACAAATCGAAAGACACAATCATCCCATTTACAAAAGCCAATCTTAGCCAACGCATCCGGCTGGTCTGTCTTAATTTGTGGGCACCACAACCCTTTTAATGGAAAGATCTGCTTATCCATATCATATTGTAACATCTCCGACTGACTCTCAATACGAAACACCTTACTAAAATCAACGTCCCCTAACGCCTTTTCCAATTTAGCGGCATATTCTTTCTTAAGATCCGCCATAGTAAATGGATCCGCTTGATTTTTCTCTACCAGATTCTTGTCACAATGAGCCATATACCTTACTATCACATCGTCATCAACTGTCACATTATTTAATTTAAGCGCATAAACAAATAAGAGATCGGACGTTAAATCGACCACACCCTCAACTTCGCTTTTAAAATATTCCGAAACAATATTCCCTTGACTAAGCGCATCATTAATATTTATACAAAGACGCCGTCCATCCAGTTCTACCACGACAAGAGGATGCGTTTCTACCTCAGAATAAACGCCCATACCCTCAAAGAGTTTCTTATCGTAATCTGGAATATCAACGATCACCGCCTCTTGACTAGCCAGATTCTCTTTCGGCATCGTAGAAATCTTCCCATCCTTTGTAAACGTCCTAACAAACAAATATCCGGAAACCTTAGGGACACCAAACATAATCTTATCCCCTTTTTTATACACTTTCCCATCACAGGCAGACACCGCATCACGAGTTCCTATCCCAGCAGCAGCAAATGCCAAACATACCCAACTTAAAACAATACTCCAAATTACTTTCTTCATATCTATAGCTTATTAATCATTCTCTACCCGCTTCCAAAAATAAGTAAAAATCCATATTTATCTACACGCTCCCCCTATTTACCCTGCTTATAGCAGCTAATTTCACCTCTACCCTCAAATATTTTCAAAAAATCCACCGCCACCTATTGCATATATCAAAAAAGTCCGTATCTTTGCACCCGTAATCGAAACAACGATATACAAAACGACATGATGGTGCCATAGCTCAGTTGGTAGAGCAAAGGACTGAAAATCCTTGTGTCCCCGGTTCGATTCCTGGTGGCACCACTTTTTAAGAAAGAAAAACGATGTAAATCCCTGAATTTCAAAGAAGTTCAGGGATTTTTCTTTTCCAAGAATAGGCAAAATTAGTGGGATTGAAGCAAACCATACGTCCTTATTCAAGGGACTGTTTTCAAAAGCCCGGAATGTTCCACTGCGAAGTATTTACTTCATTCTTTTACAGCACGTTGCACTATTTTACATAACAGGGTTCTCGGTTCGATTTCCTAACTTTGTATCATTAAAAATTGAGCCGTATGGAAAGAAAAAGATTCAGCGTGTTGTTCTTCATCAAGCGTAGCAAACTGTTAAAAAACGGGGAAGCGCCCGTGCGTGTGCGTGTCACTTATGACCGCCTATACGTGGAACTTCAACTAAAGCGGAGCGTAAAAGTCCCACTTTGGTCGCAGGAAAAAGAGAAATCGACAGGCAAAGACCGAAACTCCGTAGAACTTAACCATTACATTGACGCCCTGCGTGTGAAATTCTATCAGATTTACCAAGATTTGGAACTGGAGGGAAAGATTATCTCCGCACGTGCCATAGTGAACCGCTATCAGGGAAAGGACGAAACTTTCAAGTCATTGCATAATGTATTCAAGGAACATAACGACAACTGCCGGAAGCTAATCGGGACGGACTATGCCGACATCACCGTAAGACGTTACGACAATTGCCTTAAATACCTCATGGAACTGGTTAGACGGGATTACAAGGTAGATGATATGTTACTGCGTGAGGTAAACGGGGAACTGGTACGCAAATTCGATTTATACCTAAAGACGGAGAAGCATTGCGCACAGAATACCGTTATCCGGTACATGAAATGTTTTAAGAAAGTGATAAACCTTGCCATTGCTAACGAGTGGCTGACAAAGAACCCGTTTGCCGGAATCAAGTTTCACGAGGTGGAGGTAAACAAACAGTTTCTAAGCCAAGCCGAGATAAACCGGATATGGCAGAAAGAGTTCAGGATTGAACGGCTGGAACTGGTACGGGATGTTTTTATCTTCTGCGTATATACCGGGCTGGCATTCATAGACGTGTATAACTTGCGCCCCGAACACATTTCAGAGGACAATAACGGCAACCTGTGGATAGTGAAACCCCGTGAAAAAACAAACAATATCTGCAACATCCCGCTTTTGAGCATTCCCAAACAGATACTTGAAAAGTATAAGGATAACCCCTACTGCATGGATAAAGGAACTTTGTTGCCCGTTCCCTGCAATCAGAAGATGAACAGCTACCTGAAAGAGATTGCCGACTTATGCGGTATTAAAAAGAACCTGACCACGCACACAGCCCGGCACAGTTTCGCTTCGGTTATCGCACTGGCTAACAACGTGTCACTGCCGAACGTGGCTAAAATGCTGGGGCATTCATCCACCCGAATGACGCAGCACTACGCAAAGGTATTAGACCAAACGATACTAAGGGATATGCAAGCCGTTGAGAAACAGCTATCCATATAACCACGAAGAAGCCAGCAACACAGTTTTCAAGAAAACGTGATTGCTGGCTTTCAATCAATCAAACAATATAGAAAACAAGACAGCTATATTTCAATACTTCAATATTTCAAGAAAGCAAGAAAACAAGATTTCATGTTTTCAAGATTTCATTTCTGATAGAACCTTTCCAACAAATCCATGATGTCACTTTCCCGGTAGATGATTTTTCCCGGAAGCTGCACGTAGCCCAGCAGCCCCGTGTCCCTGTAATCCTGCAACGTCCGTTTGCTGATGCAAAGCCGCCTGCACACCTCATCGCTCGTCAGGTAGTGTTCACCGTTCAATACCGGGCGATAGTTCATTACCACATACTCCACGTTTTCCAGCACCCTGTCAAGGGAAGAAAACAGTACCAGCGTGGTTTCGGAATCTTTCGTTATCAAATCCATACGCCTACTTTTTAGAATTGTCCCTTACTTGGTTGAGCAAAAATGTTTCCACGTCCGAAGCCTTGTAGTAAATCTTATTGTTAATCTGCGAGTAAGGCAGTTTCCCCGTGTCACGGTAGGTCTGCATCGTCCGGGCTGAAACGTTCAGCAGACGGCAGGTTTCGCAGTTATCCAGCCATTTGTCACGCTTCCTGCGTAAAGGCACGCAGAGCGCATCCACACGACCCACAAAATTTTCAAACCTCTGTTTCCATAGTTCAAAGGTTTTCTTTTCAATCGTCACTATTTCCATAACCGATATATTTATTCTTGTCAATACTCCGTTTTTCTTCACTGGTGCAAATATATAAGGCTGAATAATAGGTTGTTTTCCTCTGTCCATAAATGACCTTGCGTGTCCGAAAATGTCCACCACCAACCCAAAAACAACATGAAAGAAACGAAACGATAACAAAAACCCCGTCTTTTCCTCACTTACTAAATAAGTAAGGTAATGAACACAAAACCGTTTTCTATTTGCCGACATTAATTTGGTGCAGAGCGAAGCAAAGCGATTCCAAATGGCTGACGCTTTGTTTTTTACCGATTTTTCTTATTTTATTTGTGGTGCTAATTCAAAATAAGCACTCATGAATAATCCTTTCGAAGAAATTTTCAAACGGCTGGAGAACATCGAAAAGATGATTGCCCCGGTCACGGGCGTACAGCCCGGAGAACGGCAGGACGGAAAAGAGCCTGTGTTAATCAAAATATCCGTTGCCAGCGGCATAACCGGGTATTCGGTCAATTACCTGTATCATTTAGCCAGTAAGGGGATGATACCGTGTGTCAAGCGTGGGCGTACCCTGCGTTTTGACATGGAGGAACTCAAAAAGTGGATGCAGCAGCAGTATGTCCCGGCTTCTAACAGACTTCCCGATGAAAAAGAAAAGAAGTGATGATGCACGGCATATCGAGGGCTGGCAGTCAAAGAACGAGCGCATCGAAAGCCTGTTGAACGTCCTGTACGATTTCCGGTTCAATACCGTAAAGAGCCGGACGGAATACCGGGCTGCAAGTTCTTCGGACTTGTACCAGCCCGTTACGAAATTCGTCCTGAACTCGTTCAGGCGCAGGCTGGACGCAACCGCTGGTATTGTCACCTCTGCCGAGAACATCCGTACCATACTGGAAAGCGATTTCGCAAGAAAGGTACATCCCATACGGGAATACTTCAACGCCCTGCCCTTACTGAATCCTGCCGAACACGGGCATATCGGCAGGCTTCTGAACACAGTACAGGTAGCCAACCCCGGTAAATGGGAGGAATATTGCACGAAATGGCTTATCGGTGTGGTAGCCAACGCGATGAACGACACGGGATGTCAGAACCATACCTGTTTGGTACTGACCGGGGACAGACAGGGACAATTCAAATCGTGGTGGCTGGACAACCTTTGCCCGACACCGCTTAAAAACTACCTGTTTACCGGGAAGATAGACCCGCAGGGCAAAGACATCCTGACACTGATAGCCGAATACCTATTCATCAACATTGACGACCAGCTAAAGGAACTCAACAAGCAGAACGAGAACGCATTGAAGAATCTTATCACCACCCCGGCGGTAAAGTATCGCAAACCGTATGATGTTTACATAGAGGAATACCCCCACCTCGCCAGCTTCATGGCTTCGGTGAACGGCAACGAGTTCCTGACCGACCCGACAGGCAGCAGGCGTTTTTTGCCGTTTGAGGTGCTGCGCATAGACAAGCCCACAGCAGAAAGCATCCGCATGGATAACGTCTATTCCGAAATCATGTACCTGTACCGTCAGGGCGTGCGCTACTGGTTCAATGATGCGGAGATTGGGGAACTGCACCTGACAAATGCGGAATTTGAGGTGCAGACAGTCGAGTTTGAGATGCTGACGCAATATTTTGAGAAGCCGACAGAGGAAGAAGAAGCCCTGTTCTTTATGACAACGGCACAGATACTGGCACGTTTACGGGATATATGCCCCATGCAACTATCCGAAAAACGGCTGGGGGAAGCGTTACGCAAAGCCGGGTTCAAACGGGTACAGAAACGTATCGACAAACAGACCTATTCGGTATATGGGTACAGGATAAAGCCTGTTCCAACATCCTGTACAAACAGCAATTACGGTTAGCACGGTCATTTTACGATTGGTTATTACTGCAACGCAGTAACTGCCATAGTAAGATATATTCCTATTTTATATACTGTATATCAAATATTTAACAATAGCGCAGTAAGCAGTAAGATAAAACCGCAAACTTTTGGAAAAAGAAAAACCGCAGGAAATATCAGGGTTATATTTCTATCTTCTTTTGAAGAAATAACTTACTTATCTTACTGTATAAGAGGTAATCCGCTGAAAGAAAAAGAATTATGTGCAGAAACATAGTAACTTTTCTTCTTACTGACCTCTTACTGTGCTACTGCAATTTATCAACATCAAAAAAATAAAGATTATGACCTACAAGGAAGCCAACAATATCAGTATCAAGGATTACCTGAACTCTTTGGGAATCCAGCCCGTCACGGAAAAGGGAAGTTACGGGATGTACCGCAGCCCCTTACGGGAGGACAACACACCGAGTTTCAAGGTGGATTATAACGCCAATCTATGGTGTGACTACGGAACTGGCGAGGGCGGGACGCTCATCGACCTTGTGATGAAGCAGAACGGGTGCAACGCCTACGGTGCTATCTGCCGACTGGAACAGGGCAGCACCACCTCTTTTTCCTTTCACGGGAAAGACCTACCAGAAAGGGACACGAAAAGGCAGGCAACCAGCCCGATAGAGATACGCAGAATACAGCCGTTACAGAATCCGGCACTCATGCGCTACTTGCAGGAAAGGGGGATTTCCCCCGGAACGGCAGCCCCATACGTGCAGGAAATGTATTACCGCATCGGTGGAAAGCCTTATTTTGCGCTGGCGTTCAGGAATGATTCAGAAGGTTACGAGCTTCGCAATCCCCGTTTCAAGGGCAGCACATCGAAAGACATCACCCATATAAGGCAAAAGGGAGAGCCGAGAGATACCTGTTTCGTGTTCGAGGGCTTTATGGATTTCCTCTCATTCCTCACTATCCGGCAACAGAAAAGCCCGGGTATGCCCTGTACCGACTGGCAGGACTACGTTATCCTGAACTCCACCGCCAACGTAGATAAAGCCTTATATCCGCTGGCTGATTACGGGCATATACACTGTATGCTTGACAATGACGAGGCAGGCAGGAAAGCGGTTGAAGCCATAAGGCAGGAATACAAATGGCGTGTACGTGACGCATCACACCTGTACAGCGGTCACAATGACCTGAACGACTATTTGCGTAGTC
The DNA here is from genome assembly GCF_023656665.1 of Parabacteroides sp. B2-S-102. Taxonomy (NCBI): domain Bacteria; kingdom Pseudomonadati; phylum Bacteroidota; class Bacteroidia; order Bacteroidales; family Tannerellaceae; genus Parabacteroides; species Parabacteroides sp. B2-S-102. The sequence continues at coordinate 17,059 of NZ_JAMOKM010000033.1, forward strand.
TTAAAGTGAAGCAATCCCAAGACTTGACAGTTACCGACAAGCCCCAGCCGGAGCAGGATAACAGACAAAATCCGGGTGAAAAAAGAAAGAGAGGGCTAAGGATGTGACCTGCAAGACTGGCGGCATGAACAGACGGCAGGCTGTGTGATTAGGGAGAGCAAGGTTATGTTTCGGTAGACCGAAACACCTTGCTTTGCTTGACAGCAAAGAAAATTTCTCCCGTTGGTCGCAATTTTTAAGATACCACCTAAAAGCAAAAACGTATGACAGGGATAAGGAACAAACCGGGAGGTCGCCCGGCAAAAAGCCGGATAGACAAGCAGAACCGGGTAGTCAGCACGAAACTGACCGAGTTACAGTTCTACGCAATCAGGAAGCGAGCCACCGAAGCCGGGCTGCACCTCAGCGAGTACGTCCGGCAGGCGGTCGTTTCGGCAGAGGTAACGCCCCGGCTGAACAGGCAGGATGCGGACACTATCCGCAAGCTGGCGGGCGAAGCCAACAACATCAACCAGCTGGCGCACCGGGCGAATGCCGGAGGATTCGCACTGGTAGCGGTGGAACTGGTGAAACTCAAGAACAGGATTGTCGAAATCATAAACCAACTGTCGGATGATTGGAAAAATAAAAAAGGGAAGCGGATTTAAAGGCTGCGTGAACTATGTACTCGGCAAGGAACAGGCTGCCTTGCTTCATGCGGAGGGAGTGTTAGCGGAAAGCAATCGGGACATCATACACAGTTTCATTCTGCAAGCCGGGATGAACCCCGACCTGAAAAAGCCTGTCGGACATATTGCGCTAAGCTATTCCCCGGTGGACGTACCCAAGCTGACAGACGGGAAAATGGTACAGCTTGCACAAGAGTACATGCGTGAAATGAAAATCACCGATACGCAGTACATCATCGTGCGACACCAAGACCGGGAACATCCGCACGTGCATATCGTGTTCAACCGCATAGACAACAACGGCAAGACCATTTCGGACAGGAACGACATGTACCGTAACGAGCAGGTATGCAAGAAGCTGAAAGCCAAACACGGACTTTATTTCGCTAAAGGCAAGGAGCATGTAAAGCAGCACCGTTTGAGAGAACCGGACAAATCCAAATACGAGATTTACAACGCTGTAAAAAATGAAACCGGGAAGTCCAAGAACTGGCAGCAGTTACAGGAGCGGTTAGCGGAAAAGGGTATTACTATCCAGTTCAAATACAAGGGGCAGACAAGCGAGATACAGGGCATATCCTTTTCCAAAGGCGAATACACGTTCAAAGGTTCGGAGGTAGACCGCAGTTTCAGTTTCTCCAAACTGGACAAATGTTTCGGGGATGCGGGGCTGAACACTGCCGGAAACAATAGGCAGATAGTTTCCGCACCTGTTCAGGAACCAGCACAGACACCGGGCAAAGCCGACAGTCCGCTGCTGGCAGGCTTGGGCGGTCTGTTCTCTGCCCCGTCCTCTCCGGCTGATGAAACGCCCGACAATCCCGGTGAAAGAAAAAAGAAGAAAAAGAAACGACACTTAAAATTATAGGAACATGGAAAATAACTTAATTTTGGAGGGGCTTCTCTCTATGGTTACGGAACTGAAAGAACGGCAGGAGAAGCAGGTAACGCCAGCCAGCCGGGAGGAAACGATTAACCGACTGGACGTTATCGAACAGCGCATTTCGGATATGCAGGGCAAATCCGGCATTCATGAAAACACGGTACAGGAGATTCTAAACCAAATCGGCAGTATCGGAAAAGGGCAGTCCGAGAACCAAAAACAAGACCTTGAAGATATAAAGGGGCTTATCGTGACCTCGCACCGATATTTCAAGGAGCGGTTAAAGGTGTTGTTCCCGGCTGATGATACACCGACCGGAGAAACAACGCCCGTTTCATGGCATGACAAACTGATATACCGGGTAACTCCCTATTTGAAACCCAAGTTCTTTCTTCTTTCAGCAGGGATAATCATTTGTCTTGTGTCGCTTGCATTGAATGTGCGGTTTATACAAAGAATGCAGCGGTTACAAGACAACGATATAAAATACCGCTATATCCTGATGAAAGGAAAGGCAGACGGCAGCAGCCTTGATTTGCTGGAAACGAAGTTCAGCCGGGAACGGGACAACGCTTTCATCCGAAGCCTGACCGATTCGGTGAAAGGCTTTGAATACCGCAGCAGGAAACAGGCGGAAGCGTTGGAACGGGCAAGGCTGTTGAACGAACAAGCCGAGCAGCTAAGAGAGCAAGCCGACAAGCTGGGCAAACCATAAACCCAAAGCGAAGCCGGAGCAGAACCGCCCCGGCTTTTTAATTCACTTCTTTTTCTTCGTGCAGTGTTCTTTCTCGAACTGGCGTAGCGTGGTGACGCTGAACCGCTCCTTGATGAACTCCCGGACATCGGAAGCCTTGTAGTACACTTTTCCGCTGATTGTAAAGTACGGCAGCGCACCGATAGCCCGGTAGCGTTGCAGGGTCTTGATACTTACTTTGAACAGCAGGCACAAGTCCTGATTATCCAGCAGGTTGTCATCTTCGGGCAGCACCCTGTCGGCATTGCGCAGTACCCGTACATCCTTGCAGAGTTCTTCCAGTTTGGCGTACAGCTTCTGCATCCATACGCTGAAATCGTCATTCTCTATATACATGATTGCTTCATTTTTCTGATTATACATTATGGTCTGTCAATCGATTGATGAAGCAAAGTTCAGAAATCGGGCGCAAAGAAATTACGGGGGAACTAATGGAATCCCCTATAAATAAATCATAAGTCACTGATTATCTATATCCTTTCTTGTCATGTTCCTTTTTGATAAGTTCTGCCAGTCCATTAAGAAACTCTGTCAGCTTGCCCGGCTTTCGTTTTATCACGTCCTCATGCTTTTGGTAACAGTCACCTATCTTGATATTGAAAAGCCATTCAAAGGCTTTCGTCAAGTCCACTAAATAAACAGGCTTGCCATTTTGATACACAATCTTTTGGGAAAGGAACAACCCGCTAACTATTTCCATGATATTGATAAGAGTGGTTCTGTCAGCGAGATAGAGAGGGGAAAGGGCTTGTTTGTTGGTGCGTTGCTGCAACTGTTCCGGGTACTTGATACGCCATTCGATTAGGCGTATTTCGGTATTCAATAGCCCTATCGCTTCATCAATTAGATACAAATAGGATATTTTTTTCCTGCTCAAACCATACACGGTATGATTTAAGACGATGCAAACCAAAAGAGAAATAGCGGAGTAAAATGCTATAATCTTGTTCTGTAATACTGAAATCGGCTACATGGGTCGCCAATTCTTCGATAGCTTCTGCAAATTCAGATGCAGACACTTTACGTTGTGAGCATTCCGACAATAAGCGGAAAAATCTTTGGTCGAATATTTTTTTCATTTAGTCGATTAAAAATACTATTTGACAGCAATCAAATAGAAATGTTATTGATAATATTTTTAACTTCATATTTTAAAGAATCTGGTCTTATTATAGTTGCACTATCTGCAAAAGACAGATACCAATGTGCAAACTTACTGATTGAAAATGTTAGAAAATGAAGCTCAAACATATCCCCTATCTCTTTCTCAGATGTTAATCCGTAATAATATTTATCATCATTCATTATGGAGGTTTTATTCTTTTCTATTCTTATAACGATTTCATGTAATTTTTCTTTGTCATAAAACTCGCGTATGAATTTTTCCAAGGGCGGATGCTCCCGTGATTGTAATTCATTAAGAATGTGCATTTTTTGAATTCTATCTATCCGAAATGTAAGATAGGTTTCTTTGGGAAGATAAAAGCCTATTAGATACCAGTTAGTTCTCGAAAAGAAAATTCCAACAGCTTCAATCTTTCGTTCTGAAACACTTAACGCATTACTTCCCAAATAAGATATTTCAATAATTCTTTTTTGGTATATACTTTGTAAAATAAGTAAAAGAATATCAGGTTTATAGGTAGATGATTTATAAGTATCCAATACAGACATGCACTTTTCCATTGTTTCTAACATATTTTTGTCTGCAAAACGCATGACAGACCTAATCTTTTCTATTCCAGACTTATAATGTTCGTTGCTATTTGAATCAGTTAGTTCATGTACTAATTTCTCTGCAATCAAAAAGGACAAAGCCTCTTTTTGAGTAAACATTAGAGGAGATAATTTGAATCCTTCTGCAAGTGAATAACCAATACCGGGATTTCCTATGATAGGAATGCCTGCCTCTTCCAATGTTCTTATATCTCGATATACAGTGCGAATGCTTATATTAAAACGTTCTGAAATTTGCTGTGCTTTCACTAACGAGTGCGATTGTAACTGAATCAATATAGCAGCAATACGGTCTATTCTATTCATTTTGCATCTTTAATTTGAATATTTGAATCTTCAATAATAACAGCTTGTTTATTACTTATAGGAATAAGCTGCAACTTCTCATTATATAGTTGAACTATCTTTTCACCTTTTTTCTTGAATGGAAAATTTCCATAATGGGGAATCGTATAAAAATCGACCAAATCTAAAGAAGTACAGTCTTTCAATTCAGGAGCCTTTTCTATTGGATCAAAATTCACACTTTTCATATATTCTGCATCGGGAGAGGCTATTATTGCTCCGGCAGATTCCCCAATATACAGTTTACCCAATTTCACTTGTTTAGATATAATTTTATCAACACCTTTTCTTTTTAACTCTTGCAAAAGGAAAAATGTATTTCCACCTGTTATGTAGATATAATCGCATTTATGTAATATAGAAGATATTTCCTCTTTGGGCAGTTGGGTAATCTCGACTTCTTCAACAATCATTCCTGCTTCTTCTAAAGCCTTTTTCCCCTTTTTTACATAGAACCGTATTGGTTCTGTAAGGCTTGCAGTTGGTATAAAAGCTATAATTTTCCCTTGCAAATCTTCTTTGGCACAATCGACAAATAGATTAGCAACATCAGCAAATGATGAGCATAAAAATAATCTTTTCATATTCTATAATATTAAGTTGAATACTTTTTGATACAAAGATAGCGTCTTCTATGACAGCCCTATGTCAGTAAGTCTAATATTGAAGAGTTTTTTTCATCAAAACAATCCATTATTGAAATTTACCCTATTTGTAATGTGGCTGCACGTTTCGAAACCAGTGGGGTTTATGTAGTATACATATTGCTCGATAAAAATACTCCTTTACGATTCAATCTATTGGGAAAATTGATACCTGACATTTCGACTAAAGTTCTTTCTATATACTTCATGGATATTGAAAACCTTCCGTCACATAGCCTGCAATTCTTCTTAATGATACAGAGAAAAATCCTCAAAACAACTCCTAAAAGAATGCTGAACAAAATTCAAACAGACTTTTAGTAGTAAATACAAAAAAAGTTCTTGGAAATATTGATAATTCCAAATAAATATCTACCTTTGCACGCAGAAATCGAACCTAAGACACAAACTTGTGTTGAACGGTGCAAAGTTGTGAAAACCTTATTCAAGGGACTAACATCGTAATAAAGATATAACTTATTGAGAAATAGTGCTATACAAATCGATTTTCGGTTACTGGTGGCACCACTGAAAATCAAAGGGTTACTCATATGAGTAACCCTTCTTTATTTTTACCTCTCTGCGATATAAACTCCACTAATAATGGCTAAAGCGCCAATACCAGAAGCTATCGTAATAGTTTCTGATAGAAAAATCGCAGAAGTTATCAAGGTGACCAGAGGGACAATGTAAATATAATTGGCTGTTTTTGATGCTCCGAGGGCTCTGACTGCCGTATTCCACATGATATAACAAAGCATTGAGGCGATGACACCCAGAAATAATATATTTAAATATACGATTGGCAGTTTCAATAACTCTAGTTTGATATTTAAAGGGTAGATCGCAAAATAGAAGAAAAGAGAAAGTATCCCATAAAAAAATACTTTTCGTGTAATAAACAAGGTGGGATAAGAACGACTCAAACGCTTTAGGATAAGGCAGTAAAAAGCCCACATCGTAGCGGCAACTAAAGTGAGAAAATCACCAAGTGGATTTACTTTTAAAAGAACACTGCCGTTGAAAACAACTAATCCGACTCCAAATAAGGCAACTAAAGATCCATATAACAGTCCTTTCCTAAGAGATTCTTTATAAAATAGGTGAGACAATACCGTTGTAATGATCGGTGCTGTACAGATCAATAATGAAACGTTGGAAGCCAATGTGATGCCCAATGCCGTATTCTCCGCTATGAAGTATAGGGAGCCACCACATAATCCAGACAAGAACAATAAGAATTCATCTTTTACGCAATTAGCCCACAACCGTCGATGCGCTATAGTCAAAATACAAAAATACGCAAGTACGAAACGGTATAACAATATCTCAACCGGTGATAATCCTGTATTAATCAGTATTTTTGTGGAGACAAACGTTGTTCCCCATATAATGACTGTCAATATGGCGATACTATGATACAGAAGATCTTTACTTTTAAACATAATTGTGTTAGAATTAGATTTTTATTTGCTGCAAAGTTATTTAAAGAAGATTGTTTTCCTATATGTCAATCTTAAATACGATAATTTTCCTATTTTTGTCCTGTTTTGCATTCTATAATTCTAATTCGGGGATATTAAATCAAATAAAACAGGAAAAAAAACTATGGCACTACTTGATGAGACAGATATTGAAATTCTTCATTCTTTGCAAAAGGACGCGAAGATCAATGCAAAAGAGCTTTCTGAGAAACTTCATATCTCCAAGACTCCTATTTACGAACGAATCAAACGTTTAGAAAACGAAGGATATATAAAAGGATATGTGGCATTGGTCGACAATAAAAAAATAGGATTACCCTTGATCATTTTCTGTAATGTATCTTTAGCTGTACACGATGATGAGCATATCGAACGCTTCAAAGAAGAAATACGGAATATCGATGAAATAATGGAATGTTACTCGACGGGAGGTATTTATGATTTCTTTGTCAAAGTGGTTCTTAAGGATTTAGATGCCTATAATCAATTTGTGTTCGAGAAATTAACCAAGGTTCATGGCATCGTGAAGATGCAAAGCTCTTTTGTGCTTAATGAAATCAAGCATACTACAGTTTTGAATATACCCATAAATAGTTGATTAAAGCTTAATGTCGCAGTATTATATGAAATGTCTCTTTTTTACTATAGAATTGATTAGGGGTTATTTACCTTTGCCCCGATAAATTAAATTCTATAAGATGCAGTCATTTAAAATAATAAAGCCTATTCATATATTAACTCCTTATGTGAGATATTATTGGATACTGGAAGATGGCGCGGATGTTTCTGTATCTGAACGAACTTTACCAACGGGCTGCATACAATTAGTATTTCATAGGGGTAAAAGGCTTTTATTAGTAGGAAAAAAAGAATCGCAGCCTCAAGCGTTCATCTGTGGGCAATGCCTCAACTTTTCAGATGTGATGTCAGCCGGAAAGATTGAAATGATCACGGTTGTTTTTCAGCCGTATGCGGCAAGAGCCATCCTTCAACTTCCCCTTAAGTTCTTTTATGGAGAACTTATAGCGGTGGATGCTATAGCAGATTTGGAATTATCAATATTATCCAGAAAAGTGATAGAGGCTGATGACCATGAAACTTGCATCCGCTTGATCGAGCTGTTTTTGATTCACCGTATTTATAGGTTTGAAGGCTATGAATATAACTTAAAGCGAATATCCGCAGTCCTCCATCAAATAAATGAACAAGCGAAAACTAATATTTCTGAGTTATCTGAAACCGCATGCCTAAGCTCTAAACAGTTCAACCGCGTTTTCTTAGATTATGTAGGAGCTACGCCCAAAGAGTTTCTTCGTATCGTTAGGATGCAACGAGCTTTATTTAAGGTACAACAGAATCCATCCATTTCATTCGCTCAATTAGCTTATGAATGTGGGTTTTCAGATCAGTCACATATGATAAAAGAGTTTAAGCTGTTTTCCGGCTATACACCCACGGAGTATCTTTCCTTATGCGCTCCTTATTCTGATTATTTCTCGGAGTGATCAAGATGTCCTTTTTCTTCTATCCTATAGATACGATACGCTCTACTTTTGTGATGTCTTCGCGAGGACATTAACAGTAACTATAAAAAGAAAACAAAATGAACAATTTAATTGCTTTTTTCGAGATTCCAACTGTAGACTTTTATCGAGCGATCAATTTCTATGAAACTATTTTGGGGTTAAAACTATCGGTTTTCGAGTGTGAGACAGAGAAGATGGCTTGTTTTATCGAGCAAGGAGAAGCGGTTGGGGCTTTGTTCTACGCTCCTAGTTATCAACCTTCGCCGGATGGTATCTTAATCCATTTTAATAGCCAGGATATCGAGGACACTTTATCTAAAGTATTGGATAAAGGGGGTAAAATTATTATACCCAAGACAAAGATTGAAGCGGAAAATAAAGGATACTTCGCCGTTTTAGAAGATAGCGAAGGAAATCATGTCGGTATCTACGAAAAATAAGTATCTTCGGCCAAGATATCCCTACAAAATATGAAAGAAAATAAGTATGATGATGAACGCTTTTTCGGTCAATACAGTCGGATGTCTCGCTCTGTACAAGGGCTGAGAGGAGCAGGAGAATGGCATGAGCTAAAGAAGATGTTGCCTGATTTTAACGGAAAGCGTGTATTGGATTTAGGGTGTGGTTTTGGCTGGCATTGTCGATATGCCATAGAGCGAGGGGCGACCTTCGCTTTAGGCATTGACCTTTCCGGGAAAATGTTGGACAAGGCACGGGAGATAAATCCCTCCCCGTCGATCGAATATAAAAGAATAGCAATCGAGGATTTTGATTTTGCTCCAAATTCTTTTGACATCGTGATCAGTTCCTTGACATTCCATTATCTCGAGTCGTTCGATACGGTTTGTACAGAGGTATATAAATGTTTAACGGAAGAGGGTGTCTTTGTCTTCTCTGTGGAACATCCCGTTTTTACTGCTTATGGCAATCAAGATTGGATTTACGATTCGGAGGGGAAACCTGCGCATTGGCCGGTGGATCATTATTTTCAAGAGGGAGTCCGGCATGCTCGTTTTTTGGGAGAGGATGTAACCAAATATCATAAGACACTTACGACTTACGTGAACGGGTTGATCAAGGCGGGTTTCTGTATCACCCATCTGGTGGAGCCTCAACCGGACGAATCGATGCTGGATACGGTTCCCGGGATGCGAGACGAACTTCGCCGTCCAATGATGTTGCTTATCGCCGCTCGAAAGAATTAAAAAAAAGCGTATCTTTGTGGCTGAAAAGATGTCTTTTCCGTGTGCTTGCTAAACCACGTATTAAAAACAAGAAAGATATGAAACAACAAGATGCCGCTTTGGTATGCTTCTCGGGTGGACAAGATTCCACAACTTGCCTTTTCTGGGCGAAGAAGCATTTTTCACGTGTAGAGGCCGTATGCTTCACATACGGACAGAAACATTCCTTGGAAATAGAGGTCGCTCGAAAGATCGCCGCGGATGCGAACGTACCTTTTCAGTTATTGGACGTATCGCTTATCAGCCAGTTAGATCCCAATTGCTCGCTTACGAATGCGAGCATAGAGATGGATCAAGAGAAGCCGGAGGATAGCTATCCGAATACGTTTGTGCCCGGCCGTAATATGGTATTCCTTACTTTCGCCGCTATCTTAGCCCGTGGTAAGGGGATTTATCATTTGGTAACGGGTGTCTCCGAGGCTGATTATAGTGGTTATCCGGATTGCCGGGATACGTTCGTGCGTTCTCTTAACGTAACATTAAATCTGGCGATGGATGAGCAATTCGTAATTCATACCCCGCTTATGGACCGGGATAAGAGCGAAGTCTGGGAATTGTCGGACGAGCTGGGCGTCTTTGATCTAGTACGTACGCAGACGCTGACTTGCTATAACGGTGTTATGGCTGAGGGATGTGGGCATTGCCCCGCTTGCAAACTTCGCAAGGACGGATTGGAGAAATACCTGAAAAGGAAAGAAGAGAATCAAAAGTAAATTAAAGAAATGGACGAGAGAAAACAAGAAGGAGAGTTGCACTTATTAGGTGGCTCTACCGTATATAAACAGGATTACGCTCCGGAGGTATTGGAGGCATTTACGAACAAGCATCAAGGAAATGATTATTGGGTACGGTTTAATTGCCCGGAATTCACCAGTCTCTGCCCGATTACCGGACAACCGGATTTCGCTACGATTCATATCGATTATATCCCCGACGTGAAAATGGTAGAGAGCAAGAGCTTGAAGCTTTACTTATTCAGCTTCCGCAACCATGGGGCGTTTCATGAGGATTGCGTGAATATTATCATGAAGGACTTGATAAAATTAATGGATCCGAAATATATCGAAGTTACTGGTATATTCACTCCGAGAGGCGGTATAAGTATTTATCCGTATTGCAATTACGGTCGTCCGAACACCAAGTTTGAGCAGTTGGCCGAGAAAAGATTATTTGATCATAATCAATAAGATTTCTGACAAATCGTTATCTGTTTCGGCAAAAAACGGTATATTTGCAGCAAGAAATGTTAACTAACTAATAAATCATTTTAGACCATGAACAAAAGATTGCTTACAGTTGCGGCTTTCGCTTTAGCGGGTTGCGTCACTATTGTCGCTCAAGACAAGAAAAAAGAGTTCAAGATGCCTACAGGTTATGCGGGTATCACGCATGAGATGTCCGAGTTTTACGAACCTGTTCCGCCGGTAGTCACTCCGGGTACAGATTTAAAAGGTGGAGGTTTCACGGCTCCTTCCGACGCTATCGTTTTGTTTGACGGCAAGGATCTTTCCGCTTGGGAGAGCGTAAAAGGCGGTGCGGCCGAATGGGATGTACATGATGGCGTTTTTACCGTAAACAAGAAGAAAGGTGATATCCAGACCAAACAGAAATTCAACGATTTCCAGATGCACATCGAGTGGCAGGTCCCGACGAATATCACTGGAGAGAGCCAGTCGAGAGGTAACAGCGGTATTTTCCTGCAAGGGATGTATGAGGTTCAAGTGTTAGACTGCTACAATAACCCGACTTACGTGAACGGCCAGACGGGTAGTATCTACAAACAATCCATTCCTTTGGCCAACGCCATGCGTAAACCGGGCGAATGGAACGTGTACGATATCATTTATACCGCCCCCACTTTCAAGGAAGATGGTTCTTATCGCACGCATCCAACCGTAACGGTTATCCAGAACGGCGTGGTTTTGCAGAACCATACGACGATATTGGGTACGACAGAGTGGATCGGTTTCCCACAAGTGAAGAAACATGGCGCAGGCCCTATCATCCTACAGAGCCATGGCGATCCTAGCGAGCCGATCAGCTTCCGTAATATCTGGATTCGTGAGCTATAAGAGAAACGTGTTGATTGTAATAAGAAGGGATGGACTTGATATTAAGCTCATCCCTTTTTCGTTAAATAACAGGCTGGTTTTATATGGGAGAAACATTTTTTTCTATAGCACGAAATTTTAGTTTTCCTTAGATGAAACAAAAGTTTTCCAATGGAGAAACTCTAGTTTCCTGCTGAAAAAACTTTAGTTTTTCGATAATGAATGTCTTTTCCTGATTTATCTAGACACTTTTTTTGTTTATAAACGTAATCAGTAGACAGTAGTTATAAAGTAATACTGATATAGTAGTCACTTCTTTTAACTTCATACTGATAACATAGAC
>NZ_JAMOKM010000034.1:0-26886 GCF_023656665.1 Parabacteroides sp. B2-S-102
CGGATCACGTAAACGTGGGTAAGGACCCATTATATCGCCCCCCAAAGACCCAAAAAGCCGAAGAGGGAAGAACCACACAAACAACTGTATATCCACATGTTAAGGCATCAGGAAAATTCCCCGGTAAAAATCCTAGGGCGCAAAAGGCGCATCTTTACGCTTTCAAAGAAACACTTTTAGAAAAATAATATTTACATCACTCTACAGACAAGAGGGGTATAAACGTTATTTACAGAAAAAGTTTTAGAAACATACGTAAAGATGCGCCCCTTGCGCCCTAACCTATCAGCAACATCCCTAATACGGGATACAAAAAAGTCAATGGGACACGGCCGTAAAGTCATTGAGAAACCATCTCTATTCCATTGACTTTACCACCGTTTCCCATTGAGATACTATCGCAAACCAGACACTTCAAGGACGGAAACTCATTCCCCGAAAAGAAACTTACAATCCCGTTCGGCCGCCAGTCTCGTCCAATCCTGCGGGATCATTTGCCATTGGTTTAAAGGTTGTGGGCTAAGTACGCCCTTTTCCTTTATATATTGAATCATATAATAACGGAGGTCTTTATCGGTCGAATGAATGATACGGCTCTTTAACTCGTCTTGGGGAATGCCGGCCCCTTTCGTCAATAGCTCGCCTCCTCCGTTACCCCGGTAAGAGTTGAGAGCTACCTTATACGTTTTATTCTCGTCGAAAGGCTTACCATCCGCCATTTTCAAGATCGTGATCTTCTCGCCCTTGGGTTTCGTTACATCCACGGTGTAAATGATACCGGCCGCAGAGTCAAAGTTAAAACTGAAGTTGACGAACGAGGCGTAATTCTCCTGTCCTTTCTTTCTCTCTTTCAATAATAAGAGATGATCGTCCGGAGATTTCATCCGGTTGGTCCACATAGCGTACGATTCCTCCAAGAAGCCTTTGATCTCGGCTCCCGTCAAATTCATCGTATAAAGCATATTCTCATATTTGTAAAGACTGAACATATCGCTGATCGTGATATCCCCTTTATCTATTTTTGCGTCAAAGGATAACGGGGCGGCAAAAGAGACGTCCGCACCAGTCAACTCCAATTGTAAAGAGTGAATAAAATCAATAAAAGCGGATGGCCCAAAGTAAGCGGGACGGGTCGCGATACTCTCCGTAAAAGTTCCCACCTTCTCGGAGACAAAATCATTCACCGCTTTGTATTGCGGAGCGAATTTCTCCATAAACTCCTCGCTAGGCTCCAACTTATCCACATCCGTCAAAACACCCGATACTTGTTTGTCCAAAACCTTTCCATGCTCCATCTTTAACACGACATCAACGGAACCGACTACACGCCCATTACTTGCCGGATTTATCAGTAACACGGAATCTCCCTCGATATTCGCCACCTTACCACAATACCGGCGATGATCATGCCCCATCATAACCACATCGAAGCCCGGAATGCGCTGGGCAACCTCCATCGACGCATCCTCACGGTACTGGCCGGACATGGTACGAGCCTCGTTTCCCGCATGAAAGATACCTACCACAACATCCGGCTTCTCCTTCTCCTGAATGATCTTCATCCATTTACGGGCCGTCTCTTCCATATCGGCGAAATAAAGACCTTGCCACAGAGTCTCCGGCAACCATACAGGAATAGCCGGAGTAATCATCCCCAGTACAACGATCTTCACACCGTCACGCTCAAATACCTCATAGGGCTTTAAATAGGTCTCCCGGTCGGAGGTACGGATAATATTGGCACCCAAGATTGGGAAATCACATTGTTTGATCCAACGATCGAAAACGGCATGGCCAGCCTCTACATCATGGTTACCCATATTTCCCGCATTGTACCCCATATAATTCATCATGGCGGAAGCTATATGCGTAGAGACCGTATCCATGAAATTGTAATAATACGCCGAAGGTTGTCCTTGCAAGATATCGCCATTATCCAATAGCAAAAGGTTATCGCCATACGCCCGGCGTTCTTCTTGCACGAACGAATATACCCGTGCCAGACTTCCTCCCCACTCCCGCTGCTCGATAAAATTATACGGGAAGAAGTTTCCATGGATATCACTGGTTTCCACTAATTTCAACTTTACTTCCTTCGTTGTCGCCGACAGACCGAGAGCGACCAGCAGCAATAAGGCAATTGAATAAACTCGTCTCATATCAGGATTTTAGATAGATTAATGACGCGAAGATAACGAAATAACCTGTTCGCCCGGTTTCAACGGGATTTCTTTTCCATCCCAAATAAATATACCCGTAGTACCTTCCGGCAAGACCAGACGGGCGGTTCCCTCACCTCTTTCATTCAATTTATAAGCGGCGGTCACGCTTCCAAGCGGATGTGGGATCGTACCGGAAACCTCCTTCAGTTTTCCCAAAGACGGAGCGATCCGTATCTTCCTAAATCCGGGAGCATCGCTATCTATCCCCAACAAGATCCGGTAAAACTCGATATTCGGACTGGCTCCCCAAGCATGGCAATCAGAACGGGATGGCTCCGGCATCTCGGCCCATGTGGTCAATCCCAACGCCATCTGATCCCGCCATATTTGTAAGTTATCCAAGAACTGATCCCCTAAACCGGAAGCTTTCAACGCTTGATTCAAGTAATAACGGAAATAGATCGTACACTGGATCAAGCTCGTATCCGCCAAGGTTTGGTTCATCACCTTTACGGCCTCCTCTCCTTTCGTAACCCCAGTCAAGATCGCCAAGGCGTTCACATGCTGGGAATAGCCACGATGATCCTGCGTATCGGCGAATAGATTACGGGCAGCGTCCCAATATTTCGGGCGGATCGTCTTACGCATCTCGGTAGCGATCTTCCGGTAATGATCCGCCATGGCAGGGAGGCCGATCGCTTGTTCCATCTCCGCCGCAAACTCCAAGGTCATTATATACATCAAATCTTGGAGCGCCGAGTTTCCCTCTTTCTCCCGTATCGGCTCGCCATAATCAAAACCGGCCGCCCAATCCACGAAGAACCAATGAGGAACGTACGACAAACTATAATCCGGCTTCAACCATTGCTCGTACCACGACAAAACCTGACGGTAAGCGGGAAGCAAGGTCTTCATGTATGCCTCATCCCCACGGTACATCCAATAATCGTGCCCCATACAAATCCACCAGAGAGAGAACGAGGATATAAACTGATGTACGCTAGACGGATATCGGCTCATCGTAATCCCTTCCGCCACCATGGACTGCCGTCCTTGCTCTATGGCATTCTTCACCATATAAGGGTCTGATGTATTATACATGGAAATCATTGCCTGTATGCGTGTATCCCCGAAATATTGCAGTTGCTCGTAATACGGGCAGTCCATATACGTCTCATTGGCGCACAGACGGGCGGTACGCCATCCTATCTCGAGCATACGGCCCAGCTCCTCATGTCCCGGAGCGGAGAAAGTGGTCTCGTTACGGAAAGGATAGGCAGAGAAAGTCCCATACATATCCTCGATCACCAAAGGCTCGGAAGCCGTCTTCACTTTCAACTCCACATATCTCCATGTACGCCACCACAGGGACGTGAAGAGACGATTATCTCCCCCATCAGCCAGTATCTTATCCCCGTACCCGATAAACTGCTTATCCGTCAACTCGTCCCGATGTCCCTTGCCATTCAACGCATACGATTTAGTGGTCGATTCCTCTTCTTGCTTATAGAGGGCTTCCGAATAACCGATATGGATCTCGGCCTCCTTTCCTTTGCTGAAGGCTAAGGAGAAATAACCCGTCGTCAGGTAATCATTATCCAGAAGCAAGCGGACCTCCGTATTCGCCGGGATCGTCAAAGCTTTTGGCCAGTAAGGAAATCCTTGCGGGCATTCGATCCCTTCCGACCGGCGGAGCTTGGCCAGACGCTCGATCCGGCTGTCCATCGGAGGTATCGGGCTAGGAACCAGCAACCGTCCCGGGTAATCTCTCGATCCTTTCGTGGCACCCTCCATGCCCCGTACGGCCTTCTCCCATTTCCTGTCGTCGTAATCCGGTTGTTCCCAGCCCCAAGGATAAGCGGAGGCTTCCAGTTCCTCGCCCGGGCCAGCCACGTAATACCCCAATACCTGCCATTCGGTCCAAGGAGCATACGCCTTATTACGCAGGCAGACCCAAGTGGTATCCGTATTTACCACCGCCTCATGCCCCGTATTGCCTTGCAGGATAAAACCCGTCTGATCGTAACTGATCTGGGCGACAGGTTTACGCTCGGCATAATTCCAGACAACGGAGGCCAGCGTATTCTTCCCTTTCCTCAGATAAGGAGCCAGATCCACCGTCTCGAAACTCCAGTTATAGATATCCCCACGGGCCGGGCCCAAGGATACCAATTTCCCGTTTACATATAATTTATAACGGTTATCGGCGGAAACATGGACGATAAACCGGGAAGGAACCACCTCCAGATCGAACGATTTACGAAAATGATAGACCCCATATACATTCGGGGCCTCACCCGGGTAGGAGATCCAACGGGCTTTCCATCGTCCCTCGAAAAGAGAAGGATCGATCTTCTCCTGATTATACCCTTTCAGGCTAATCTGGGAGGAAAGGGAGAAGGCTTGAAACACAAAAAGCAAAAGGAATAAATAGGTTTTCATACAAACACGGTATTATTTGAGATTAACGATCCGAACAAAGGTACAAAAAAAGAGAAAGCGCCAAAAGAACTTTTGCCTTTTGACGCTTTCCCTCACAATATACCGGATACCCGGTCCTCCATTAGAAGAATATCTCCGGCTCCCGGCGTGCGCTAAAGTTCTTATGGAGCATCGCCGTGTAAGGAGTATCGAAAGTACGTGCGCCCTCGGGACACTCTTTCACGCAGGCGCAACATTTGATACATAGGTTCGGGTCGCTATACATACCCTCGTCTGCCAAGGATATCGCATGTGTAGGACACACATCCACGCAATACTCACATTGCGTACATAAATCGTTATCCGTAACAGGAGCTTGAGGAGTGGAAGGGCCTTTCACCCGATACGGGAAATTACCTTTCACCTCCAAGGCGGACAAGCATTCCACGCAGGAAACCTTCTCCAGCTCCTCGATAATCTTTTTCCCGAATTCCGTAGCCTGATTAAGATCCGACTCGTCCGGACGCCCCTCGGCAATGGGCATCCCCTTGCGGCTGAAAGAATGCTCGCCGATAAACGCTCCGGCAGCCACAGGTACGAACCCCTGCTCCGACACTAAATCACAGAGCTCTTTCAAGGCATCCTCATAATCCCGGTTCCCATACAATACCACGGGGACTACCGGCGCATGGTGGGCAGAACGGAACATGCGAAAACGTTCCATGGCAGTCTCCGCCACACGGCCACCGTATACAGGAGCGGCTATAATCGTCAGCTCATCATCAATATACTCTTCCATATCCAGACTCTCACAAGTGACATCAGACTCGGACATCGAAGTGGCACCCATTCCTTCCGCTATCGCATAAGCGATCTTGGCGGACGTGTGTGTCGGAGAAAAATAAATTAAATGTATGTTACTATATTTCATGATTCTTATTTTAACGCACCCTCTATTTTAGTCATTAACTCAGCAAATTCCTCATCGGTATAGCCTTTGCTCGTATAAATGATCTTCCCATCTTTTCCGACCAAATAGCCACGAGGGATCAAGTTCTTGGCGAAAGCGCCGAAAATAGCCCGGTCCTTATCGGGATACAATGGAAAATCGAAGCCTTTTTTCTCGTTATATTTCTGTAGATCGGCATCGGAATGCTCACGCCCGATCACCAAGAGAACGAAGTCCTTGTTGTTCTTGTATTTCGGCCAGAGGGTTTGTTGGACAGCGGCCAATTCTTTTTGGCAAGGAGGACACCAAGTGGCGAAAAAATTCACGAGGATCACTTTTCCCTTCAACGAAGCGGACTGCAACTTACTCCCGTTGTCGGAAACAATCGTAAATGACGGCATAGTATCACCGACCTTCACGATATCGGAATTATCCTCCTGAGCTTTGCCTACGAAAGCCAATAACGCTAGTAAACTAACCAATAAATACTTCTTCATAACCTTAATCATTTCTCGTTTAGGATTCAGCGACAAAGATACATTAAAATTCTCATCAAACCGCATAATTCTAAGGCTTACGAAAGTTCTACGGTGCCGTACCTACCCCTCGACAGCTCTTCTAAAAGTTCTAGGGGGTTAGATGTTAAAAAAAACGTACGTGAAACCCGGAGATGTCACGTACGCTGATATCATGCAAACCCGGAAAAAGATTTACCGCAGACTTTGCGCTAAGTCATAACCGGCTTTCAACGCCTTTAGGTTCATATTAACTATATCCTCGCCCTTACGACCGAATATCTGACGGATTCCCGCCTCGATCTTATCATACTCGATCCCGATAAATGGGGTAGCAGCCCCCAGCATCACGATATTGGCGGCACGGACAGAACCCGCTTCCTTGGCGATCTCCTCCACGTCCAATACGACCTTGTGAGGGAGTTTGTCCAACTCGGCGTTCACTTTCTCGATCTCCGGATAGTTCGGGATGTTCACGAACGGACGGGAGTTCGTCACCAGCCAACCCTCTTTCTTCAGGTAAGGCAGATAACGCAAGCTCTCCATCGGTTCCAAGGAGATGATCAAATCGGCGTGGCCCTTCGGGATCAAGTCCGAGGCGATCGGCTCGTCGGAAAGACGCAGGTTAGACTGCACGTCTCCCCCCCGTTGACTCATACCGTGTACTTCCGCTTGCTTCATATACAGACCTTCTTTTAAGGCGGCTTCTCCAATAACGGCGGCGATAGAAAGGATACCCTGTCCTCCTACACCTGATAGTATAATATCTGTTTTCATTTCTTGCTTGCTTTTTTCTTTCTGGTTAATGTCTGGATACACTCACGGCGGGGGATCAATACGGATACGCCCTTGTACTCGATTTCCTCACGGATGATAGACTTCATCTCCTCGAAGTTCTTTTTTAAAGGAACCATCACACGGATGTGAGCCGGGTCCACACCGATACCGGCGCAGATAGATTCCAGACGTCCCGTTCCGGCGGAATCCTGCCCTCCGGTCATGGCCGTTGTCTCATTATCGGAGATAACGATGGTGATATTCGTGTTCTCGTTCACGCAATCCAGCAAACCAGTCATACCGGAATGGGTAAACGTAGAATCGCCGATCACGGAGATAGCCGGGAATACACCCGCGTCGGAAGCACCCTTCGCCATCGTGATAGAGGCCCCCATATCGATACAAGAATCGATCGCACGGAAAGGAGGCAAAGCTCCCAAGGTATAACAGCCGATATCGCCAAACACCTTAGCCGTACCGTTATACTCGGCGATCACCTCGTTCAAGGCCTCATACATATCCCGGTGTCCACAACCTTGGCACAATGCGGGCGGACGTTGCTCAACCACCTCGGGGATCGCATAATAGCTCTGGATCTCCTTACCCAAGGCTTTGCCTACCGCGTCTGGCGTAAGCTCGCCGTCACGCTGAAGCGTACCGTCCAAACGGCCATGAACCGTCACTCCCTTCCCCAAGAAACCCTTCAATTGCTCCTCCACAACCGGATATCCCTCTTCCAGCACCAAGATCTCCTTACACTCGCCAACGATCTTCTCGATTTGCTTTCTCGGAAGTGGATACTGGGAGATCTTCAATACGGGATGCTCGAAACCGTCCGGATAATTCTCGGAAAGATAATTGAAAGCGATACCCGTCGTGATGATACCCAAGTCTTTATTCGGGGCATCGAAATACTTATTATATGCGGAATTCTCGGAAGCTTCCGTGAAAGCCTCTTGAGACGCCAGCAAACTCTTGAAACGTTTACGGGCCAATGCCGGGAGTAAGATAAAACGTTGGCGACCGTCTTCCGGACAATTCATCCGGTTCTCCGGCTTCAACGGGCTGGTTACGACACCGGCACGAGAATGCGCCATACGGGTCGTTACACGCAGCAAGATAGGATACCCTAATTTCTCGGATAACTCGAATCCATGATATACCATATCATAAGCCTCTTGCTGGCTGGATGGCTCAAACATCGGGATCATGGCGAAATTGCCATAAAGACGGTTGTCTTGCTCATTCTGGGAAGAGTGCATGGATGGGTCGTCGGCCGTAAGGATGATCATACCTCCGTTGATACCGCTCATAGCGGCGTTCATAAAGCAATCGGCGGCTACATTCAAACCCACGTGCTTCATGCAGCAAAGCGCACGTTTACCGGCATAGCACATACCCAAAGCGGCTTCCATGGCGGTTTTCTCATTTGCGCTCCAGCGACAATGGATACCTCTTTCCTTCGTTACCGGAGAACCTTGGATATATTCTGTGATTTCAGTAGAAGGGGTTCCCGGGTATGCGTACACCCCGGAGATTCCAGCGTCTATAGCGGCTTGCGCTATGGCCTCGTCCCCCAAAAATAAATGTTTTTCCATGTGTATCTGTTTTCTTAATATTGACTATTCACACTATTTAGCTGCCAAAGGTAATGAAAAATGTTCAATTTAGAATGAGAGACTTATGATTTATACTAGATCCATTACCGTATCCGGCGCCTATTCAACTCCGCCCGATACCGGTTGGCATTGCGGTTATGCTCCGCCAACGTCACGGCGAAATTATGCCGTCCCGAGAAATCCTCCTTAGCGCACATGTATAAGTATTTATGTTTCGTATGATTCAATACGCTATTCAAGCCCTTGATAGTAGGAATCCGTAGAGGACCGGGAGGTAGGCCCGCATATTTATAGGTATTATAGGGAGAATCTATTTCCAAATGCTCAAATAAGATACGTTGCAAAGAAAAATCCCCCACCGCAAACTTTACGGTAGGGTCCGCCTGTAAAGGAATACCGGCACGAAGGCGGTTGATATAAAGACCCGCCACGATTGGATATTCGTCCGATGCCGCCGTTTCCTCTTCTACGATAGAAGCCAAGATAGATACCTCAACTGGAGTAAGCCCGATCTCCTCTGCCTTTTTCAATCGTTCCGGTGTCCAGAAAGCGTCATATTCACGCTTCATGCGACGTATAAATTTATCCGCGGATATATTCCAATAAATCTCATAGGTATTAGGAATGAAAAGGGCATGGATCGTTTCCGGGGTAAAACCTAAAGAGTCGCAATACACGGAATCATTCAATAGACGCAGGAGATTTTCCTTCCCGAACATCAATTGATCACTTATACGTTCCGCCAAATCTTCCTTGAAACGGATATTATTAAAAGTAACCCGGGTCGCTACTTGATGTCCTCTCCGCAAGTCATTCAATAAGGTTAAATTACTCATGCCGGGTTTCACGGCGTATCGACCGGTACGCATGGACGCAGGATACTTCAACAATCCACTCAATTGCTTAAAGCTACCGATACGGAGACAGTTCGCCGAATCACTCAACTGCCGGCAAAGATCATCAAAATCCTTTTTATCATCTATATAGACATAGACCGTCTTATCCGGCTTAAAATTCGGAGCCCAAGCCAAACGGTACACCCAAAAGCCTCCACCGCCTATCAAAACAACGAGAATCGCTATCAAGGCGATAATTATCGGACGCCTCGATAAAATTTGTTTGTTCAAATCCATGAATAATCTATTGAATATCAGAATAAGGCACAAAAGTAGTATCTTTTTTCGAAAAAAATGATGTACAAAGCCTTGTTTATTTAAAATTATAGTTCTACCTTTGCATCGCAATTCTAAGGAAGAAGCACAGAACACACAAGGAAGTGTGGGTGAGTGGCTGAAACCACCAGTTTGCTAAACTGACGTACTCGTTAGGGTACCGGGGGTTCGAATCCCCCCGCTTCCGCAAAGAGCCAACTAATAAATTTATTAGTTGGTTTTTTTGTTTTTAAGCCAACCGAATTAAAGTGTTTCATATATTTGTCATATTTGAACTTATCGTAAGTCGATCTGTTATTAAAAGGAGATAATTAAATATATACATTATGACAATTGCTTTTATCCGAACATATAACAATAAGCAAAACTCCGAGGTCCAAGAAGCTGTGATCCGGGAATTTGCAGAATCTCAGAAGATAGAGATCGGGAAGTGGGCTAAAGAGGTGGGAAATAGTCCTCGTGCGAACCGCAGACTGGAAAGTATTGTCAAATCTTTAAGTCCCGGGGATGAGATACTTGTGTCCGATATATCCCGTGTGAGCCGTAAGATGATCGAGATCATCCATATCATTTTGCTTTGTATAGAGCGAAAGGTAACGCTCCGTAGCGTAAGCGACGGATATGTGTTCGAGGATAATATCGACAGTAAGACTTTGGCCTTTACCTTCGGTCTGGTCTCTGAGATCGAGCGAAAGCTGGTCTCTATCCGTACGAAGGAAGCCCTTGCCTTGATCAGAAGTAAAGGTGTGGTGCTGGGCCGTCCGAAAGGTAGTCAACAAATGGGACGCTTGGAGCCTTATAAGGAACAAATCGAGAAAGACTTGAAAGACCCGAGCTTGACTTACGCTCAGATAGCGGAGAAATACAATGTATCGTTAAGTAGCTTCAAACGCTTTCTGAAAGAGTATCTTCCCGATAAGAAAAAGAAGAAGACTAAAAAATAAGAAAAGCTCCTTTCACCTCTGCTAAGTATATTAGCATTCAGTAGTGAAAGGAGCTTGTTTTTTTATTTCTCTATACGGATACGGGCGTCTACAGCGAACAAGCCTCTATCCGTAGCCACCAACGGATTTATATCCATTTCCTTTATCTCGCTGGCAAAACGCAATAAGGTAGAGAGGCGAACGATAATGTCCGCATATTGTTGCTCGTCGATACCCTTTTGCCCACGTGTACCTTTAATGATCGGATACCCTCTCAAAGAACGAATCATTGAATAAGTCTCATCGTATGACAACGGAGCCAAACCATAAGACACATCTTTCAATACCTCCACGAAGATTCCACCCAACCCGCAAAGTACCACATGGCCGAAACGATCCTCATATTTAGCTCCCAAGAATAATTCCTGTCCTTTCAACATCGGTTGTACCATGATGCCCGTAACACCCGGCAGACGCATCATACGTTCATACTCGAACAATAAATGCTCTTCTCCACGGATATTCAAGGCCACACCACCGATATCGCTCTTATGCACAGGCCCTACAACCTTGGCTACCACCGGATATTTCACCTTCTTGGCAAAAGCCAGCAACGCATCCCTATCATCCGAAGCATATTCCTCCACTAACGGGATATTAGCGGCACGCAACAATGTACGCACTTCCTCCGGATTTAAATAACCGCTACCCGGCAACCGGTCTATGATACGACGAACTTCCGGTACATCCACGCCATATAGCTGGATATCCGTGCTCATCGGTTTCGGCGTATTGATCACCCGTGAAAGGGCAGTACCCAATGTCACCTCGTCCGAGAAGTTCACATGGCCTTTCTTGACAAAGCTCTTCACCTCCGGTCCGGCCGTTACGATAGACGGTAATATCGGGAAGATCGGCTTCTTGCACTCTTCCATCTTTTTATGAAGTACCTCGTAGGTATCATAAAGTTTTACCAAACCGGGACTACCGAAGATGACCATCATCAAATCCACATTATCGAAACGATTCTCACAGAAATCGATGGCTGTAGCCAGATGTTCCGGTGTCCCCGTACCGATAATATCAATCGGATTACCGACAGCGGCACCCGGATACAGTTTGGATTTCAACTCATCAGCGATAGGGCCTTCCAAACTAGGAACATTCAAACGCCCCTTGGATAAAGCGTCCGCCAGCATTACCGCAGGCCCTCCGGCATGTGTCACGATCGCACAATTCTTCCCTTTCACGTCTTTCAAGGTAAAGATACTCGCCACGGTAGTCAATTCCTCACGGCTAAAACAACGCACGATACCCGCCTTACGGAACAAAGCCTCCACGGCAGAGTCCGAACTAGCGATAGCGCCCGTATGCGAAGAGGCAGCTCGCTTTCCCGACTCCGTACTTCCCGCCTTGATAGCGGCGATCTTGCATCCCTTACGTATCAAGGAAGACGCATGATACAACAATTTATCCGGTTGCTTGATTTGCTCGATATACAACATCTTGATCTTGGAATCCAATACCGGATCAAAGTTCCGATCCATATATTCAAGGATATCCTCTACTCCATTCTGCTTGGAGTTCCCAACCGACCAAACAGAAGAGAAACGCAGCCCTTTTGTCAGCGCCGACTCGATAATGAACAAGGCCGTACCGCCGGAGCTAGAGATGAAATCCACGCCATCGGGATGGAATTCCGGTATCGGTTGCGTAAACACGCCATGATAATTCATATTCATCAACCCGATACAGTTCGGGCCGATCAAGGAAGCTCCCGCCTCATTCACGACATCCAGCATCTGTTGCTCCAAGATACCGCCCTCGTGTGTCTCCTCGCCGAAGCCGGCCGAGATCACGATAAAAGCTTTTACCCCCTTTTGCCGGGCCAGCACTTCCATCACCTCGGGGCACGATTTACTCGGAATCGAGATGATCGCCAACTCAGTCTCCGGGATATCATGTACAGAAGGATAAGACTTGACGCCTTGCACATCTGTCTCCTTGGCGTTTACCACACATAATTCTCCTTTATATTTTCCATCCAACAGGTTTCGCACGATACGACCGCCCGGTTTATGTACGTTGTTGGAACCTCCCACCACTACGATGCTTTGAGGATTAATCAATTCTCGGTTAATCATAACATTTTGATTAGTTAGATTCAATGAATGGGAGCAAATATAGTTTTTTTCTCCATTTATTCATTAAAACCCGGGGTATTTATTTACACTTTGCACTCTCTGTCTGCAACCAGTCACACCATGCATCCATCCCGTCTCCTTTCGTGGCGGACACCTCGAATATCTGGAGATGGTGATTTACCTTCAAGGCGTTTTCCCGAAGCACTTCCACTTTTGTATTCAGATAAGGAGCCAGATCAATCTTGTTGATTACGCAGATATCTGCCTCCTGAAAGATATGTGGGTATTTCAACGGTTTATCATCTCCCTCCGTCGTACTCACGATAACGACTTTCTTGGACTCTCCGAGATCGAACATGGCCGGACAGACCAGATTGCCGACATTCTCTATAAAAAGGATCGCTCCCTCCTTCGGATTCAGATGCTTAACGGCATGATTGACCATGTCGGCTTCCAAATGACAGCCGGTACCGGTATTTACCTGAAACACGGGAATCTCCAACGCCGCTATACGGTCGGCATCGTTTGAGGTTTGTTGATCGCCTTCTATCACATAGATCGGTCGCTTCGCTTTCAAACGGCGGATCGTCTCTTCCAGCAAAGTTGTCTTACCGGATCCGGGCGAACTCATCAAGTTCAGGCAGAACAGGCTCTTAGCCTCGAAATATCCCCGGTTTCGCTCCGCCAATAAGTTGTTACGTTGAAGTATATCTTGTTCCAGATTGATTACGATCCCTTCATCAGGATGGTGATGATGTTCATGGCCATGAGAATGCTCATGCGTATGATCGTGATGGTGATGATGCTCTCCGCATCCGCAAGTTCCGCACATAGTATTTAAGTTTTTATTTCATTAATATATCATTCCTTTTTAATAACAATCGACTTCACCCGAAGTTCCTTCCCTTTAAGGATTTTAACTAAATAGGAGCCACAATGGGGACAAGGGGAAAACAAGGCGTTTATTGGGAAAATGGTCTCACAGTCGCTACACTGTCCTTCCCCCTCAATATAATGACGGATAATCCGGGCCTTTTCCAGCTTGCTACCTTTTATGGCGCTATCCAATGCGAACTCTAAGGTTTGGATCTCTACGCCGGACAAATGTCCTATCTCTAACTCCAACTCTTCGACCACCGAGGCTCCCCGGTTATCCGCTTGTTCCTCGACCAGCTCCACGATGCTACGGGCTATAGACAACTCATGCATATCTGATCTCTTTTAAAAGGGAGTCACCGAGGCGATCGTTAATTGCCCCACGGCTATCCCCCCATCGTTACAAGGTATACGAGACGGAATATAGACGGGGACCCCAGCCATGATGAACTGTCTCCTCATCGACTCCGTCAATAATTTATTCTGGAAACATCCTCCCGAGATAACCACTTGTGTCGCTTTCGTCCGTTTAATCAACAAGCGGGCTTTCTGCACAAACAAGGAAGCCAATGTCGTATGGAAACGGGCGGATATCAAGCTCACCGGGACCTCGTTCGTCTTATCATGCAATAATGCCTCAAACAAAGAATAAAAAGAGATTTCCTCTCCCTCCGCCGAGACTGGATACGCATAAGCGTTCCTCTCTCCCATCGCCGCCTGCTCCAATAAGACCGGAGCCTCCGCTTGGTGGCTGGAGACATCGCAAATCCCCAATAAAGAAGCTACCGCATCAAACAGCCGGCCAGCGCTGGATGTATAGGGTGTATTCACACCTTTCTCCATCATTCGTTCAAGCATAGCGATCCTTTCCGTGCCTATGCGTTCCACGAAATCGGCCGGATAAGGAATACCCGACGGTTCGTCCTTGAAATAATGCCACAAATAGGCGACAACCATTCGCCATGGCTCCTCAGCCGCCTTGTCGCCTCCCGGTAACGGGACATACTCAAAATGGGAAAGGCGACGGTATTTCGCTCGGTCACAAAAGAAGAACTCGCCTCCCCAAACCTTACCATCATCACCCAGACCTGTCCCATCCATCACGATAGCGAGAACCGGCTCATTCAAACCATGCTCCAACATACAAGCAGCGGCATGAGCATGATGATGTTGTACCTTTAATAAAGGTAAGGAAAGAGATTTCGAGATACGTTCCGCCTCTTGGCTGGAAAGATAATCCGGATGCAGATCACAAACCAATCGCTGGAGATTGAAACGAAACAAATGACGAAACCGCTCCATAGATTCCGTATAGAACCGGAAAGTCTCCCAGTTCTTTAAGTCGCCAATATATTGACTTTGCAGGATCGTCTCTCCTTTTCCCAAAGCGAACGTGTTCACTTTCTCCGCACCGAAAGCCATGATCCCTTCCACATTTGTATCCGTGAAAAAGGGTTCCGGCACATAGCCTCGGGAACGACGGATCAAGCAGGGTTGTCCTCCGCAGACCTGCAATACAGAATCATCTACCCGGTTATGGATCGGGCGATTATGATGCAAGAGGATCGCTACCTTTCCCGCTAATTGCGCCTCCGCATCCTCCGGGGTGATCGCTATTGGCAAATCGCTTAGATTCCCGCTGGTCATTACCAACGCAGGTATCCCTGTACGAGCAAACCAATCGTAATGAATCGGCATATAAGACAACATACATCCTAGCGTATGCATGCCCGGATTGATTCCGGAAGCTAACCGGCTCCGTTGCCTCAGCAGCACGATCGGACGGCGCCAAGAGACGAGGCATCGCTCCTCCATCGGTTCCGTAGCCGTATAGACCTGCAAATGTTCCAAATCACGGAACATAACAGCGAATGGTTTGGTATCCCGCTGCTTTATCTCTCGCAGACGGGCAACCGCTCTCTCGTTCGAGGCATCACAAATCAAATGATAGCCTCCGATTCCTTTAGCCGCAATAACCTCTCCACCAAGCAATAGACGAGAGGTAAGTTTCAATAAGGTCTCATAATCGATATAAGTCTCCTCGTTATAAGTCGCGTAATAAGTCGGGCCACAATGATTGCAAGCGACCGGTTGGGCATGGAAACGGCGATCGATAACATTCGTATATTCTTTCTCACAATCGGGACACATAAGGAAACCGCCCATCGTTGTCTGCGAACGGTCGTAAGGAAGGTCCCGGATAATAGAGAAACGAGGGCCACAATGCGTACAATTAATAAAAGGATATCCGATTCGATGGGGTTGCGTAGTCCGGTCTCGCATACAATCCGCACAAACAGCGATATCCGGGGAGACCTGCGTGACCTCATCCGATTCTGAATGGCTGGGCGTAATCGTAAAATCGTCAAAATCATCTTCATCCATTTCCGTAGATGTATAGGAGATCCGATGGATATAAGCGACACGAGGATGCTCGGTCCGTATACGACTTATCAGCAAATCCCGATCATCCGGAGTAGCGGCAACCAATATACGTACTCCATTATTCATATTCTCCACACAACCTTTCATCCCCAGATCTTTAGCGATCCGGTAGATAAAAGGGCGAAAACCAACCCCTTGAACCAAGCCTTGAATAATCAACGCATATACTTTATTCTTCGCCATAGCACAAATATAGGAATAAATGTCTAATCAGACACGAATCGACTATCGTATTTACTAAAGAGATATGATCTATCATCTTATAAATAATATTTATCAATTTTATCTTTCCCTCTTAAACATATTAAGTATCTTTGAGGTTATTAAATAAATTGAAACGATATGTGTTTAGCGGTACCCGGAAAGATTATCTCAATCGATCGAAGCATCCCCGAAATGACCATGGCTAAAGTTGATTTCGGAGGCATCCTAAAGAATATATGTATTGAATGGGTGGATGTGAAACAGGGGGATTATATCCTCGCTCACGCAGGGATCGCTATATCTGTTGTAGATGAGAAAGAAGCGGAGGAAACACTGAAAGACCTTAAAGAATTACAAAAGTGCGTTTCGTAGACGAATATAGAAGCAACGAGAAGGTACAAACTCTTCTGGAGGCCATCCGCAAAAAGGTGACACGACCTTGGTATATCATGGAGATTTGTGGCGGGCAAACACATGCTATCGCCCGTTATCGGCTGGAAGAGATGTTGCCACCGGATCTTCAACTGCTCCATGGGCCGGGTTGCCCGGTCTGTGTAACACCGGTCGAGACAATCGACTACGCCTTGAAGTTGGCGACACAGCCGAATGTGATCTTAGCCTCTTTCGGGGATATGATGCGAGTTCCGGGAAGTAAGGAGGATTTATTGAGCGTAAAAGCGAGAGGAGCGGATATCCGTATGCTATATACGCCCTTGGATGCCCTATCACTGGCCGAGGAGAACCCGGATAAGGAAA
Organism: Parabacteroides sp. B2-S-102; assembly: GCF_023656665.1. Classification (NCBI taxonomy): domain Bacteria; kingdom Pseudomonadati; phylum Bacteroidota; class Bacteroidia; order Bacteroidales; family Tannerellaceae; genus Parabacteroides; species Parabacteroides sp. B2-S-102. The sequence goes on from NZ_JAMOKM010000034.1 coordinate 16,964, forward strand.
TCGTATTCTTCGCAATTGGTTTTGAGACGACCGCACCTGTCCACCTCATGGCTTTGAAAGAGGCCATACGCCGAGGACTTCCGAACTTTTCCATATTGACTTCCCTATTCACGGTACCACCCGCTATCGAGGCTATCTTATCCGATCCGGAAAGTAAAGTAGACGGTTTCCTGACAGCCGGACATGTCTGCGCCATCACAGGCAACAGGGCCTATCACCGATTAACCGCCCGATATAAAATCCCGATGGTCGTCACCGGATTCGAGCCGGTAGATCTATTATATGGTATCTACCGCTGTATCTCCCAGTTGGAAGCCGGAAGTTATGAGGTAGAGAACGCTTACAAACGGGCCGTCCCCGAACAAGGGAATGCCGCCGCCCGCCAACTTATGGACGAGATGCTGGAACCTTGCGACCAAGACTGGCGGGGCATCGGAATCATCCCCTCCAGCGGGCTTCAACTTCGGTCCGAATATAAAAGATATTCCTCCCGAATGAGATTTCAATTGCGTCCGGAAGAAAACCGGATCGCATCCGAATGTATCGCCGGACTGATTATGAGAGGTTTGAGACAACCCTCGGACTGTCCCCATTTCGGGAAGGCCTGCCATCCCACCCATCCCTTAGGAGCCCCGATGGTCTCCTCGGAAGGGGTTTGTGCCGCTTACTATAGATATAAATAGATAGAAAGATATGGATATACACTTGAATTGCCCGATTCCTTTTACCGACTCAGACCGTGTGCTACTGGCGCACGGAGGGGGAGGACGCATGACACACCAACTGATCAGCCAAGTATTTTATCCGGCTTTCCGGAACCCATTATCGGAGCAGGATCATGACGGATGCGTGTTTCTTATGGAAGAAGGGCGACTGGCCTACTCTACCGACTCCTTCGTGGTAGACCCGATCTTTTTCCCCGGAGGAGATATCGGTGATCTGGCGATCAACGGGACCGTTAACGATCTGGCTTGTTGCGGTGCCCGTCCTTTGTATCTGACCGCCGGGTTTATACTGGAAGAGGGCTTGCCTCTAGCAGATCTTCAGCGTATCGTACAATCCATGAAACGTGCGGCGGAGCGTGCCGGCGTACAGATCGTAGCCGGGGACACAAAAGTGGTGGAACGGGGCAAGTGCGATAAATTGTTTATCAACACCAGTGGGATCGGGATCGTCCCTCCGGGCATACGAATCGCCCCAGACCAAGCCACTCCCGGCGATGTCGTCATTTGTAGCGGCCCGATTGGTCTACATGGTATCACGATCCTTTCCGCACGGGAAAGCTTGGGATTCGAGACGGATCTAAAAAGTGATACCGCTTCGCTAAACATTATGATTTCTGAGCTGTTACATACTATAGGAGAGGTACATGTCTTACGTGACCCCACCCGAGGTGGCGTAAGCGGAACCCTCAACGAGATCGCCCAAGACGCTGGTGTGGATATCCTGCTGGACGAAGACGCCCTGCCTATTCCGGAAGCGGTACGTGCCGCATCCGAGATGCTAGGATTAGACCCACTCTATATAGCGAACGAAGGATTGGTTCTTGTGATCCTGCCGGAAAGCCTTGCGGAACAAGCGTTACCCCTTATGAGACGTTTTGAGGAGGGCAGGCAAGCGACCGTTATCGGCCGTATCACCAAGCAAAGCGGAGAGCAAGCCCGGGTCAAGATGAAGACATTATACGGTAACTACCGGATCATCGATATGCTAAGCGGGGAGCAACTCCCCCGTATTTGTTAGAATACTTAATTGCTGAGATATGGAAAATAAAAGACCGTCCGTTTACGAAGAGTGCCGTCAGAAAGGCATCTCCCGCCGGGACTTCCTGAAGTTCTGTACCACCATGGCCGCCCTGATGGGATTGGAGGCTTCGGGAGTGGCACAGGTAGTAAATGCCTTGGAGACGAAACCCCGCCTTCCGATCATCTGGCTACACCTACAGGAATGTACCTGTTGTACCGAATCGTTTATCCGTGCCGCCCACCCGATCGTGGCTACCTTGTTGTTAGACAAGATTTCCCTAGACTATACCGAGACGCTGATGGCCGCCGCCGGCGAACAGGCCGAGGCCGCTAAGGAAGAGACCATGAAAAAATATTACGGCAATTATCTGCTGATGATCGAGGGATCGTTACCTACAAAAGACGAGGCTTATTGTTGCGTAGGCGGCAAGAGTGCCTTGCAGATCACCGAAGAGGCCGCCGCAGGAGCTAAAGCGATCATCGCTTGGGGCAACTGCGCTTCCGCCGGTTGCGTGCAAGCGGCGAACCCGAATCCTACCGGCGCTAAAGGTATCCATAAAGTCATCAAAGGTAAACCTATTATTAATGTACAAGGCTGTCCTCCGATCGCCGACGTGATGGCGGGTGTCATTATCTATATGTTGACCTTCGATCGTATGCCACAATTGGATGGATTGGGCCGTCCGAAGATGTTCTACTCACGCCGGGTACATGATACGTGCTACCGCCGTGCGAATTTCGACGCCGGTTTGTTCGTGGAGAGCTTCGACGATGAGAATGCCAAGCATGGCTACTGCCTGTATAAAGTGGGATGCAAAGGTCCAAGCACCTATAACTCGTGCGGTATCATCAAATGGAACGAGGGCACCAGTTACCCAATCCAAAGCGGTCACCCCTGTTTAGGTTGCAGCGAGGAGAATTTCTGGGACAACAGCCCGTTCTATAAACGTATGCCCGATATACACGGATTCGGTATCGAGGCCACGGCGGATCAGATCGGTCTGGCTCTAGGAGCCGCTACCGCCGCCGGTATCGCCGTACATGCCGTAGCGACTAACATACGGAAAAAAGAGCTTATCGACAATGATGAGCCGGAAAGTAAATCTACGATCTAATAAAACACTACTATCATGTCAGAAAGAATTGTCATAGACCCCATTACCCGTATAGAAGGCCACCTGCGGGTAGAGGCTGAAATAGAAGGTGGCACTATCAAGAACGCCTATAGCTCGGGTACCATGGTGCGGGGCATCGAGAATATCGTAAAAGACCGGGATCCCCGGGATGTATGGGCTTTCGTAGGCCGTGTTTGCGGCGTATGTACTTCCATCCACTCGCTTGCCTCGGTACGGGCGGTCGAGAACGCACGGGGTATCGTGATCCCTCCCAACGCCAGTATGGTTCGTAATATCATGCAAGCCGTATTGTACATGCATGACCATACGGTGCATTTCTATCAATTGCATGCATTGGATTGGGTAGATGTGGTATCCGCCTTAAAAGCCGATCCGAAAGCCGCCGCTTTACTTGCCCAGCAACTTTCTCCATGGGCAAAGAATACCGAGGGGTATTTCACCGCCACTCAAGAACGACTAAAGAAGTTCGTTGCCAGCGGGCAGCTTGGTATATTCGCCAATGGGTATTGGGGACATCCGGACTATAAACTTACGCCGGAACAGAACCTTATCGCTACCGTCCATTATCTGGACGCATTGGAATGGCAGAAAGAGGTCGTCAAGGTACACGCTGTGTTCGGGGGCAAGAATCCGCATCCAAACTATATCGTAGGCGGTATGCCTTGCAGCATCGACTTAAATGAGGCCAATGCGATCAACGCAGATCGACTCGCTCTGGTAAAGCAGAAACTAGAGGAGGCGAAAACATTCATCAATCAAGTTTATATCCCGGATTTATTGATGATCGCCAACGTCTATAAAGACAAATGGAGTAAGATTGGCGGAGGAGTACGAAACTATTTGTCTTACGGAGACTACCCGGTGTTCGATCTCGGGGAAGTGGAAAGTTATAAGATCCCCAGAGGAATCGTCTTGGATCGTGACCTTAGCAAGGTACATCCCGTAGACGCTAACTCCCCGGAAGAAATCAAGGAGTACATTTATCATTCATGGTATAAATACACGCAAGGAGACAAAGCCGGTTTGCATCCCTACGAGGGAGAGACCCATCTGGAATATACTGGCCCTCGTCCCCCCTATAAGTTATTGGACGTAGAGGATAAATATAGTTGGATCAAGACGCCACGGTGGAAACAGGAACCAATGGAAGTGGGTCCGTTAGCTCGTTTGATCGTAGCCTACGCCGCAGGGAAGGAACCCCAAAAGAGTATCGTAGACGAGACTTTACGTCAGCTCGACTTGCCGGTAGATGCTTTATTCTCTACCCTAGGACGCACCGCTGCTCGTGGATTGGAATGTAGAATGGCAGCGGACTGGGCCCTTGAGTTTTTCAACCAATTGATCAAGAACCTCGAAAACGGGGATTCCCGGATGGCAAACAGTGCCGAATGGGAACGGGAGAACTGGCCCGATCATGAGCAAGGCGTAGGATTGGCCGAAGCTCCCCGTGGAGCATTAGCCCATTTTATCGTGATCGACAAGAACCGGGTAAAGAACTACCAGATGGTAGTGCCTACTACTTGGAACGCCTCACCGAGGGATGAGAACGGCGTATTGTCCGCCTACGAGTCCGCTTTGATCGGTACGCCGATATACGATCCGAAGCAACCCTTAGAGATTCTTCGGACGATCCACTCTTTCGATCCTTGTCTGGCTTGTGCCGTGCATCTGTATGACGAGGAAGGAAAATATGTGCACCAAGTTGATACATTCTAAAAAGCAATAGAGCCATGAAGAGTCGTAAGAAACGTTTAAGAGAAGTGTATGTATGGGAATTACCCGTACGTATCTATCATTGGGTGAATGCGCTCTGTATCGTCATACTCTGCGTGACAGGCTTTATCATCGCCGATCCTCCCGCGATCATGTCCGCTTCGGAGGCTTATTTCAGCTATTGGTTCGGCGTGGTTCGGTTTATCCATTTCGTAACAGCGTTCGTATTCTTCTTCAATTTCGTATTCCGGCTTTATTGGGGATTCGTCGGGAATCGTTATGCCAGATGGAATAACTTCATCCCTTTAAAGAAATCCCAATGGAAAGAGGTATTGGAGGTGATCAAGGTAGATATCTTGATGATTAAGAACAAACCGGTAGACAGTATCGGGCATAACGCCTTGGCTAGCTTAATTTATTTCGGAACTTTCTGGGCATTTTTGTTACAAAGTATCACTGGATTCGGCCTATACGCCAAGATGAGTCAGTCTTTCTTCCCACAATTGTTCGCATGGACCATCCCGTTGATGGGCGGGGACTTGATGGCTCGCCAGATTCATCATTTCCTGATGTGGTTCTTCATCCTTTTCGCTATCGTTCATATTTATCTGGTATTTTATCATGACTATATCGAGCAACGTGGCGAGACTTCGTCCATCATCGGTGGCTGGAAGTTTATCGAGGAAGACATAGCGGACAAGGAAGAGGTAACCGAGACTGCCGAGACTATCACTAAGATCGCTAAAAAAGGATGAAAGTGGAGAAGGAAACATTAGTATTAGGAGTAGGCAATTTATTGCTGAAAGACGAAGGTGTAGGCATACACGTTATCAAGGCTTTAGAAAACGAGAAGCTCCCGGCTCACGTCCATTTGATGGACGGGGGCACGGGAGGACTTCATTTATTAAGTTGGCTGCAAGGATATGACCGTATCATCATGATCGACGCCACGCTGGATAATAACCCTCCGGGCACCGTCCGTCTGATCCAACCTCGTTACGCCACCGACTTTCCCCCGCTCATGAGCGCCCACGAGATCGGTCTAAAAGATATGATCGACGCCATGATCCTAACCGACGATCTCCCGGAAACCCATCTCATTGTCATCTCCGCCCTCAATATCAACGAGGTCGGAATGGATCTGACACCCGAGGTAAAGGCGGCGGTTCCGAAAGTGATCCGGATGATACAAGAGATTATTTCAATACATAATAGAGCATACCGGCAATAGCGGCCCCAGCTATCGGCCCTAAAACAGGTACCCAAGCATACTCCCAATGGCTGCTGCCTTTTCCCTTGATCGGCAAAATAAAGTGTATGAACCGGGGAGCTAAATCACGGGCAGGGTTAATCGCATAACCGGTAGTTCCACCTAAGGAAAGACCGATTACCCAGACCGTAAACGCTACCGGAATGGCACCTACCGAACCTAAACCTATCGGCAAGGTACTATTGCTTTCGTAGGTTAGTTCTCCGTCCGTTATAAAAAATACGACAAACATCAAGGCGAACGTACCGATCATCTCACCTAAGAAATTAATTGGATAATCTTTGATAGCAGGACTCGTACAGAATACGCCTAATTCCGCATCCGGATCATCCGTAGCGTTGAAGTGATCCTTATAAACCAGCCAGACCAATAAAGCGCCCAAAGCGGCACCTATCATTTGCCCGGCTATATAAGTACATACATCACACCAAGGGAAAGTCCCTCCGATCGCCAAGCCGATCGATACCGCCGGATTCAAATGTGCGCCACTATAAGGGCCGGCTACCACAACACCGATAAATACGCCTAAAGCCCAAGCGGTCGTTATCGCTATCCAGCCCGCTCCATTGCCTTTTGTTTTCGACAAACAGACATTCGCTACAACTCCTCCTCCCATCAGGATCAAGAGCATAGTCCCTAATAATTCCGCTAAAAATGGAGACATAAGATAATAATTTAAGAATTTGTTAACTTGTTAATCTGCCTATAAGATGATTTTCATTATTCAGCCCAATTCTGAGAACGCCCCACCGCCTTATGCCATTCGTTCAATAATTTACGGGCGGTATCCTCTTTCATTTGTGGGTTAAAGACCTTATCCAAGCACCATTGTTCTTTCAGTTCATCGATATCCTTCCAATAGCCGATCGCCAAGCCCGCCAAATAAGCGGCTCCCAAAGCAGTCGTCTCCAATACATTCGGACGTACGACCGGACAGCGGCAGATATCGGACTGGAATTGCATCAAGAAGTTATTAGCGATAGCACCGCCATCTACCCGAATCTCTTTCGGCTTGGCGTGAATATCGTTTTCCATGGCCATCAATACATCATATACTTGATAGCAGATGCCCTCCAAAGCCGCACGGGTTAAATGAGCCGCCGTAGTTCCGCGGGTAATCCCGATAATAGCGCCACGTGCGTATTGATCCCAATACGGCGCACCCAAACCCGTTAACGCCGGCACAAAATAAACACCCCCATTATCACTGACGGATTTCGCCATTTGCTCCGTAATCGAGGCATTCGGAATCAAGCCGATCCCATCCCTCAACCATTGAACGACGGCACCTCCCACAAAGACACTACCTTCCAGCGCATAGGTCGTCTGATCCCCTAATTTCCACGCGATCGTTGTCAATAGGTTATTCTGGGAAAGAACGGGTTCCTTGCCGGTATTCAGGATCATAAAGCAGCCGGTTCCGTAGGTTGTCTTGATCATACCATCCTCTACGCAGAGCTGGCCGAACAGAGCCGCCTGTTGGTCGCCAGCCATACCGGATACCGGGATGCCTTTCTTAAAAATAGGAGTTGATGTCTCGCAGTAAACCTCGCTACAGGCTTTCACTTGCGGTAACATCGAGGCAGGTATCGTAAACAAGTCCAATAACTCTTGATCCCATTGCAAAGTACGGATATTGAAAAGCATGGTACGGGAAGCGTTCGTCACATCCGTAATGAATTGAGCGCCCCGGGTAAGTTTCCAAACCAGCCAAGTATCTACCGTACCGAAGCATAGCTCTCCCCGCTCCGCACGCTCCCGGATACCCTTTACGTTATCCAATATCCATTTTATCTTCGTGGCGGAGAAATAAGCGTCGATCACCAATCCGGTCTTCTGCTGGATACGTTCCGCCCAACCTTGCGATTTAAGTTCCTCGCAATAATCCGCCGTACGGCGATCCTGCCATACGATCGCATTGTATACGGGAAAGCCAGTCTCCCGGTCCCAGATGATGGTAGTCTCCCGTTGGTTAGCGATTCCGATACAGGCGATATGGCTATCCGTGACATCCGCTTTTGCCATCGCCTCCTTGATGACAGACGATTGGGTGTACCAAATCTCATTCGGGTCGTGCTCTACCCAGCCCGGTTTCGGGAAATACTGTTGGAATGGCTTCTGAGCCAACGTAATAATAGTTCCTTGATGATTAAACAGGATAGCCCGGGAGCTAGTGGTTCCCTGATCGATCGCCAACACATATTTATTTCGAAAATTCATATCCTTCTATATTAGTATCGTTTATCAATTTGTCAATTCAGTATATAATTCGAGGCAACCTCATTAAACGCCTTTACCTGAGCAGAGGTCCAAGTCTCGTCCTTTCCCCATTCCGTAGCCAGAATCCCCGCTACTTTAGGAGCCATCGCCATCGCCGCCCGTGCGTCTAAGAATAAGATACGCAAACGGCGGGCCAATACATCCTCCAAAGTACGAGGCATCTCATTACGGACCAGCCAAGTTACCTCTCCTACCGTATAGGCATAGTCCGGATGCAACTTCTCCGCCATGGCGGGGGAAGAGGCCACTAAGTTACGGATTTCGTCGGCATCCGTACCATATACGTATAAAGGATCGGAGAAATCCGGATTCTTCCGGCTACCATGGATTTGGTAACGCTCGGTAATACAGTCTTTTGTAGGAATATGCATGTAACGTATCGCTAGGTCTAGGGTATCTTGAGCCATTTTCCGGTAGGTTGTCCATTTGCCTCCGATAATGGTGATCAAGCCGGATTTCTCCCGGATCAATTTATGGCTACGTGATATCTCTTTTGTCTTTTTACCTTCGCTACGGGGAGCGGCGAGCGGACGAAGCCCCGCGAACACGGATAAGACATCGCTTCGCTTGGGTGGCCGGGTCAAATAGTTAGCGGCCGTATCGAGTATAAATTGGATTTCTTTCTCTAAGGCTACCGGCTCTTTTTCCGGCGATTCCATCAAGGTATCCGTTGTCCCTACCACGACTTTATCATGCCAAGGTACGGCGAACAACACACGTCCATCCGATGTCTTAGGAATCATAATGGCGCAATCACTTTGCAGGAAAGAGGAATCTAATACCAAATGGACTCCTTGGCTGGGGCGAACGGTCGGGCGTTTGCCCGGCTCGTCCATTTGCAAGATCTCATCGGCGAAGACACCGGTAGCGTTGATCACGCAACGGGATCTTACTTGATAAACCGTACCGGTCTCCTCATCTCGAACCGTAACGCCGGATACTTTGCGGTCGTCGTCCTTCAGAAGCCCTATGACTTTCGCGTAGTTCAAGATACAAGCGCCAGCGTCGATAGAGCTGCGGACCATATTAATCGCAAGACGGGAATCATCGAACTGGCCGTCATGATAAAGCACCCCGGCGGTCATCCCTTTCGAACGAAGCATCGGAATGGTACGGAGCGCCCGTTTCGGACCGATACAAACCGAACGTCCCAGACCTAATTTTCCGGCCATCACATCATATAGGATCAGGCCTATCGTATAAAACGGACCTTCCCACCAACGATAACAAGGGATTAAGAAGGTTTGATCTTTTACCAAATGGGGAGCGTTCTGGCGTAGCAGGCCTCGTTCGCGCAAAGCTTCCAGAACCAAGGAGACATCTCCTTGCGCCAAATAACGGACACCGCCATGGACCAACTTCGTGCTACGGCTGGAAGTTCCTTTCGTAAAATCCAATTGTTCGAATAAAGCGACTCTATATCCTCTTGTCGAAGCATCCAGAGCGATACCTATGCCGGTAGCTCCTCCTCCGATCACAAGAAAATCAAAGACTTCAGACGGGTCTTCCAACTGAGAAATCATTTTACTACGGTCCATATAGCTCCTCCTTTCTTAAGATTAACAGTTACAAATCTAACCATTAATTCTTAGTATAACAAAGGATTTGGGAAAAAGGATCAGTAGCGCTTTCTGTTTTCCATAAAGATAACTGCAGTTTGTCTTATGCTGATATAGGTAGACACATTCAATAACAATAAAATGTGTAATTATTATGCGCAAAAAACATGAGCATTACAGCGAAGAAGAGAAATTGCATCTTCTTCATTCTTATTATCAA
>NZ_JAMOKM010000035.1:0-15996 GCF_023656665.1 Parabacteroides sp. B2-S-102
CTATAGAACCCGCACATCTTTGGGTTGAATTGATGTAACAATAAATCATAGAACGATAAAATGAATAAACGACATTATGAACATACGTTACCCAATATACGAGGGAGTTTATCGAATACTTACTTTTCTTTGTGCATAATAAGAATTTTGACCGTCCTTATACGGAATTTGGCGGTTGGAAAGGACTATCGCACGGAGGATTCTTGCCAACGGGCGAGACGGCCGTTTTCCTGTTGGCGGGCGATCGTGTGGAACGCCGTCTGGAAGTGGTTCGTCTATTTCGTGAGGAGCATTGGTTCCATATGTATCACGTCGTTGGCTTGGAAGGAGCCGGGAATGGTGAACCGTTCTTGAGCGGACAACTGCGTATATCGGAGGATTTCTTGTACCGTTTATCTTTTGAGGGAGAATATAAGCCGGACTATAATATGGGTTTTCCGGCCAAACGGATTAGTACGGCTTTGAATTGGGAAGATGCCGTATTGCCTTATTATGTGCGTGAGGAGTTGGAAGAGATAAATAATTGGATTACGGGTCATCGAGTCATCCTTTCGGACTGGGGATTGAGTCGTTTTTTGAAGGCCGGTTACCGCACTTTGTTTTATGGCCCGCCGGGAACGGGTAAGACGCTTTGCGCGACCTTGATCGGCAAGAAGAACGGGATGGATGTATATCGTATCGATCTTTCCATGATTGTCTCCAAATATATCGGCGAGACTGAAAAGAACCTTGCGAATGTATTCGACCAAGCGGAAAACCGGAATTGGATTCTCTTTTTCGATGAGGCGGATGCCTTATTCGGTAAACGAACCTCAACGAACACTTCTAATGATCGCCATTCGAATCAAGAGATCGCTTATTTGCTGCAACGGATCGAGGATTTCCCGGGAACCGTTGTTTTGGCCACAAACTTAAAGAGTAATATTGATGAAGCTTTCTCCCGTCGTTTCCAGTCTATTATCTATTTCCCGATGCCGGATCAAGACTTACGTGAGGAATTATGGCGTAGAATGCTTCCCTCTTCTTGGCTACCTGCGGATGCGGACAAAATGATTCGTATGGCAGCTACTTATGAGTTATCGGGTGGCTCCATCTCGAATGTGATCCGGCGTTGTGCCCTTCGGTTGCTAAAGCAAGACACTCCCCGGCTAGATTCCGATATCTTATCTATGGCGATCCGCCGGGAATTGAATAAAGAGGGCCGGTGGTGATTTAAGGCAACGGCTCTCTTTCCCGGTGCCCGATCGGTACGATGATTAAGAGAAAAAAGAAGAGTGGGAGCGCCAACAGTATCATTTGGGTCCATATGTCGAAAGTTTCCCGCGAGGATACGATATTGGTGATTAGGTATAATACCAATACGATCTCGGATATGAATACCAGTAATAGAGGCAAGACATATCGCTTATAATGTTGTGCCAACATGTAGAACTTACTGGATGTCATATACAGGTTGATTAGGATTAATAGTATGAGAAATAGGAATATATCACCCAATACGAAATAAATAAGCATCGGGTTGGAGAATTCCGTATTTGCCAGTTGCGCCAGATCATCGGAGCAACTGGTGAGTTGCTCGCCTTGCGGAAAAGGATTTAGCAAATAGAATAAAGAGTTGAAAAGATTATCTAGTAAGGATACCTCGCATTCTTCCTCATACATGACCATCTTGAGTACTGGTTCTTGCTTATTCTCTCGATTTTCGCAAGTAGTTACAGGAACGCCCATTTCATCGTAATCGACAAAACAAAGGCGGTCTACCAATTGGTATTTCAATAGAATGGATAGATAACCGATATGCTTTTTCTCCTTGATAGGGAATATGACATTTAAATCGTAGTTTCTATATATTTTATTACCCATCACACAAAAGGAATCAATTACGAAACTGGTGGACTTCACGAATTGTACAAGTTCTCTCCGGTTCTCCAGCTTAAAATCGAAATCAGGGAAGTAAAGAGTCAAGCCGTTGAGTTTCCGGAGAGACGGGTTCCGGTTGATCGTGCCGGTATCCTTTGTGAATAAGTTATTTAAAAGAGCCATCTGGGATTCTTTCGATCTTAGGAAATCATTCGTCGCTTTTGAGTTTCGGAATAGGACCAGCAAATCGACAGGCGTATCCGAATAAACGGGCATATCTACCAGACACTCCTGTTGTTGCCAGTCGCTTACTTGACTAGGTTGCCCGCTTTCTGTATCCACTACATACCCTAGATATTCCATCCGGCTGAATTTCCGGATAAGGCCTGCCGGTAATTGCTCGTATACGGATTGCAACCAATACGGCACGATGGGAAAAGCTCGTTGGTTGTATTGACTTAGGCGTTCGGATAGGCGTTCGGTTTCCGATGATGCGCCATCTACCTTGAATACGGGAATACTGCAATTTCCCTTTTTCTTTTGTGTGGCGATCTCTTCTTTGCTACGTTTATCGAAATAACAGAAGAACGTACGAATCGTGGAGGGACGCAGCTCACGCACGGATAGCAACCAGTTCTTTACGGCTTGCGTGTAAGTGGTGTCGTAAACGAATGGGATGAAATCGGTTTCCCGGTATCCAATGGCGTCTTCTTCCCAAGGCGTGATGTTGAGGGCGATGGAAAGGGGAGCTTCTTTGATGAAAAACTCAATCGTTCCGCTTCCTCTGATGGAGGGATTCTCGTCCGGATTATCCAGAACTCCTGTAACGTCTTCTGTCCATACGGGGCAAATGATATAGCCTTGTTTATCGGAGTTGAGCAACGATTGCATATTATCCAGATCTCCGGTTTTGCCCTTGAAGAAATACATATTCTCGACGGTAGGGGGAGGCAATATCCTTTCCGGTTCTCTTTTATTGAAATAATACCACAAAGCTTGCGTTACTTTGACTGGGCCGGGCATTGCATCGAAGAAGCGGAAGAGAGGATCTGCGTTGGCCTTATTCTTGGATGCGGTTAATAACTCGTTTCCGAACAACCAAGGTGTATATGCACATTGTTCCACATGATCTGGTAATAAGGAACTCGGGGACTGTAAATAACCCAAACGCAATATCGCTTGGTTCGCGTCCGGATTTATTACGAAAGTGAAAGCGTTCCCCAATTCAGCGGGATAGACGATATAACTGCATTGCTCCGTTAAGATACGCTGGGTGATCGAGTCCATAAGAGCTTGATAGGAGACGATCGGGGTACGAATCTCTTCCAGTTCCAATTCGGTCCGCTCTCCTAAACTCCGGAAATAATCCAATCGCTCCGAGATACTTCTTTGGGCGTTAACGGCTTGTGCCATGATTACATGAAGTAATAAGCCCAATAAAATGCCGTGGTAGGTAGTTCGATATCTGGTTGACATAAGGGTAAATTTAAAGTTCTATATTTATTCGTATCAGATTATTCTTTAAGATTTCTCCGGTGCGGTCAATCTCTTTGTCGTCTTTATCGGCCCACGCTTTTCGCCATGCCTTATAGTCTTTGACAAATAGGGCTAGCTCTTTCGGAGGAAGCCAATGAACCGTGAATCGTAGATGTGCCGGTATCTTCTCTCGCAAGAATTCTTCAAGACGAAGCTGAAAATCCGGCCGTTGCCGCGTACGTTTTGTTTGTGAGAGGATTGCCGTTAAGGTAAATTCCCGGGAGGGGACTGGATGATCAGTCGCCTTCGGTGAATGCAGGAGTATGTTTTCCAGAATGAAAATTTGCTCTTTCGCATCTTCCCATCCGAGTATGGAATAGAGATATCTTTCCAATCCGGAAAGGGAGTCTGCGTCGAATAGATTACAGCCTAGATACCGGTCCCGGATAAGTTCCGGTAGTTGTCGCAGGAACCGGACTCTTCGTTGACGGTTTATCTCTTTATGGGAGTAGCGGAGAAAAGGCTGGTTGCTATTTTCGCCGTAGATTTTATCCAACGTATCCAATAGCAGATCTTTGTTTTGTTCCATAGAAGCGGAACCGGGGGTTCCCATATTTAAGGCCATCCAGTCTTTTAGATGGTTCATTTCTTTATGTCCCTCCGAAAAGAGATGGTCGAATATAGAAAGATATGCCTTGAATGAATCGGTAAACGAGTCCTTGTAGCAAATCGGGAAATCATTTGTGACGCTATAATCATTCAGATGGATATGGCGACTGTCCATGAGGATCGATTTGGCTTGTTTTTTCTGTTCTCGTATCGCATGGTTGATATTATTCCGCGAATGCAAACGATTCAATACTTTTGTGGCATTAATCTCTACTGCTTGTTGGTTTTGGTAAAGTCGTATCTTGATTTGCTCAGGGGAAGATAATGCCAATGTATAGGCGTATTCACCCTCTTCAAAACCTTGAAATTCCAAAGAGTGTATCGATAGAACCCCTTGTATCTGCTTGATCCCTTTGAAAAGCTTGTATATGGGAAGCGCACTACCTGTATAATGACTTCCCGGTGCGAATAATTGAATCGCCTCCGTATAAATGGCGATCAAGGTTTTTTCCGGAGAGATGCTACCGTCTATATCGATATTTCCAATAAGTAATAAAGGTTTTCTTCTTACGAAATGGATTGCGTGTAGGGCTTCTCCTAAATTCCGGTTCGCGTGATATAGTTCCTCAATCTTTTCCTTGATTTTCTTTTCTTCCTGTTTGTGTTGATCTTCTGAGATAAAGGACGAGAGTTCTATAAATAGGTCGAACCATCCGTGGCAGATCTGATCATTGGATCTATAAGGGTGGATTTGCAGGTCCGATAAGTTCATTAAGTAATCAGTGTTATCTAATTGATCTAAAAAATGGTCTCGGTAATCTTTGGGTGTCACAGGGGCCATCCCGGAAACCCGTTCAGGACTGAACAAGCCGTAATCCTCCGGATTGAAACGATTATTCGATCCGGTGAGATATTGTTCTAATGGGAAACTCATTTGGTAATCCAATTCGCTTAAGGCGTAATTTAAGATGTCCAGAGTCGTGATTCCCGGGTCGTGCGGGGCATGGTCTGTCCACAATTGTCCCGAAAGCTCCCGGATTGTTTCCAAGGCATTCTTTTGGAGGTTATCGAATATGGATTCCTCCGTTTTTAGTTCTTGCAGGTTGGGCAGATCATCCATGGCTATTCTTGATTAAAGGTGTTTCTCCGGTCGGAGGCATCCATCCGGTAATCTTTCCATAAATCGGTTATCTGGAAACAAACAAAGATGTTGTCTCCATAATCCCGTCCGCTACGTATTTGCAACTTGCATTTTTGTCCGGGGCCGTACCAACGGAATTTGATCTTGTTAAAAAAGGAACCGAACCAAGATTGATTCGTACGGATTTTTCGATGTTTCCCGTAACAATGGATAGCCGTGGCTTCCACCAATGCGTATTGTCCGCTTTTTAACTTACCGCATCCAGCCATGATGCGGTAGGCACGACATCCTTCCGTTGGTATTTGCAGGGTATGCCATTCGCCATCTGCGGGAAATTTACCCCGTATCGCGCCGTCGAAGCGGGTTGCGGAAAGACTGCCGTTGATACGTATATCCATACCGGGTTGGTTCATCTCGATACGACCGTTTGGATGAAGCGATAGTATCGGTTCATCTTGCCCTTGACGTATGATATGGAGTTGGCTATTGTTACCTAGGTATATTTTCCACTCAGGAATATTGTCTTGTATGTTCGTGAATAAGCTGATGACGGGACTGTTTTCCTTGGAAGGAGCTAACCGTAAGCCATCATCCGGATTTTTATCGATCCCGTCGTCGGAAATATTGACCATGGAATCGATTAATTCGTAGAAATGCTTTTGGTTGGGCATACTTCCGCGCTTAAAGTATTCTTTTAGTGTATTTCTGTTTGTACGAGGCATATCCGGTTTGTTTTATTTGTTAATAATAAAATTACTTCCAACTCCTAAATATCCGAGTCCGAGTTGTTCCAATAGTTCGTCTTTTTGGTCAATATATAGCAAATGCCTATCAGAAGGAACTAATATGCACCAAGGTTGGGAAGGGCTAACGTTGAAATTTTGCCTAGCCTCTTCCGGGTAGCGGTTTAGATAATAGCTCTTTTGTTGGTCTTTTGCCGTATATACGACATGCGCTACGCTTAATATATCAATGTCCACGATGGCTTCACACTCTCGTATGGAGTTATAAAGATCGGTCGATGAGAACGAAAGCCCAAATACCGGGATCTCTTCCTTATCTCGCCAAGGTGCGATACAATTATTAATGCGTGCCTCTGTCTGGCGGAGTATATCTCCTACGGGATATCCGGGCTTTATCCGGAGGTTACAGCAAACGGTTACTTCCTCGTAGACCGGAGTGATTGCATCAACGGTAATGAACGGACTTGTCTTGTCACCTATATAATCTTCGATTCGCATGAGTAGCCTATGTTCGCATAAAGGCAAGATCTTTTTATCTTTCTCCTTTTGCATCACGACCAATGTTACGATCGGGCTCCTGTTTTGAGCTTTACTGTCTATTCCGGGCAAGCAAAGTACTTTTTCGACTTCGGGGAACTGAGCCAATGTTATTTGCTCGTAATTCCTAGGCAATACAGCCCGGTTCCGATGGGACATCTCTTGGGTGATCCGGAGCCGCATATCCTCTGGCGTTTCCGGCGAACGTCCTCCTTTAGCGGGTATGATCTGGTAAATATCCGTAAGTCCCGGCATACTTTTCTCGAAAGAAACGAGTCCCGTGAAGCTTTCGAGTTCCTCACCGATCAGGGCTTCCATTTCTTCGGGGATTTCTAACCGGGCTTTCACTGGGTTTAGATAGACATTTCGTATGGATGAACAATTTTGCGTGTGGCAAGATACTTTTGCCGAAAGCCAGAAATCTCCATTTATGTCAAGCATTTCCTCGCTAATAGGTGAGGGAAGCAGGATGTCTACCAAACCTGTATTCAACAGATTCCCGGTTGTATCGGAAAGTAAATTACCCGGTTTGATAAACTCCCATTGCTTGCCGTTGAAGAAAGACCATTGTACGCAAGGAAGATATTCTTTTTCGATTTCCCGTTTCAAGGCAGCCATCTCGAAGAATAAACGGATCTGGTCGTTACCGATCAAGTTACCAATACCGAATAGAATAATCCCATCTTCTGTGGGTACTTCCACCATTGGGAACGGATGACGTAGATCGATTTCATGTAATTCCTTTTGCCTCAATGGATGGATATGATAGATACGGCATCTATCTCTTGGGGTATCGCCATTGAAAAAGTATTCTTCCTCGGCGCTATAACCGATACCTATACTTTCAATCATAGGGTTGTAAGGAGGTTTGGGCACCGGGGTCTGTTTACGGGTATGGCTGTTTCTTATCATGATATCCGCAAAGAGCATCCGGTACTCCGTCTGCCCGAATCCGCCGTTCGGATCTGTGAGTCTAATCCTGAAGAAGCCTTGCTGGGCTTTCATGTATTGATATTGCTCTTCTTCCGTGGAGACCGTAATGTTTTTGAACGGTTTGTCGTAAACGATCTCGCTGTACTCCGAGAGCTTTCCCCTAGGGGAAGTATGCTTGTTTTTCGTATTGAAGAGACAAGATGTACTTTCCGGTAATTTTACCCATTTCTGGTCTGTTAGTTTTTCCCATTCAACTTTGAAGGTGGTATTATCGATAGGTGTCTTATATGCTTGATACAAATCATAGAAACCTCCTTCCGAATAAGGTAGATCCGCCCATTGCAAAGTAATACCCATGGATTGGATAGGCTTGATCGCTATCTCATAATTACCGAATGCGAACCATGAGCCTTTTTGAGCTTCTAACCCGAATAAAGGGAAATGTACGCTTGCGTCTACTTCTCCCAGAGGATTATAGATTTTCAAGGATGACATGCCGGATACATGTACCTTTATCTTTAAGCTAGTAATAAAAATACGGTGTACCCAAGAGTAGGGGAATAACCAAGCATCCGTGTTCATCAATATACGGAGCGCTGGGTTCCGTGTTTGGCAACCATGAGCTTCAGAGCAAGGTGTTGTAGGGTCGAATTTCTCATTAAGGACGAATTTCAGATAAAAGGAGTTTTCGTTGATGAATGTCAAGGTGTAGGCGTATATCGGGGCCCAACCTTTCTCTGTGCTTAACTCCAATAGGAAAGCGTCGTTTAATACACGCCCGGTTTCGTGGGAAGATTGTTCCGTAGTAGCGATTAATTCTTTGAAATATGATATGGAGTCTTCTTCTAATCCGAATGTGATATGTATATCCCGATGTCCTTCCCGAAGTAATAACATGGGAGATTCGATCATCAGTCCGGCTTGTATAGAGGATTGGTTCTCAAAGATTAGCTCTGAGTCCAGATTGGGCTTCTTAGAAGGAACGTTTCCGATCCTGTCATTCAACTGTTTTTGCCAGATGGACGTAACGAAGCCTAATCGGCTCGCTGGATATTTTTTCGGATCTTTTTCCAATAGTAACGAATGTATACTCGTTATTTTCATGTCATTGACCGAATAATCTTCGTCCGTACGATAACAAAATTGGATATCTTGCGCAGGAAATGGTACCTGTGTTATAATACCTGTACCCTTGGGTAACTGGGCTTGCCGTGCGGTATTATTCTTCACGGCGATAAACCAAGCGGAAGGAATAATCGCTTTTTGGGGAGATTCCTTCAATATTTGGTTGACATAAAATAACGGATAAGCTTCCCAGCGTTTATTGAACTGATCTACCAGATATTGATAGTTTTTCAAGAAAGCGATTAAAACAGCTAATGAGGGATCGGTCTCTCCGCTTTTAGCGATTTCTTGGATGTAAATCTCCCGTTTGTTTTGTAAATTGCGGAGGATACGTAATAATAGGTAGAGACTTCTACGAACCGTTTTAGGATTGGATAGGGTTATTAGCTGAAGTCTCTGGTTATATTTCTCCATATCCAGAAATAAATCGGACATGGAATCTCTAAAGATCCGATGATTCAATCTTTGATACCAATCAGAGAACTTATGGTATAGAGCGTTTCTTAGATAGGTGATTTCTCTGTTACTTTCCGGTGAGTTCTCATTTTGCCACAAAATGAAACTCTGTTCGATCCCGATTGTATCTGTTTGCTTGATCTCATTGAGTATGGCTAAGGATTGGTAATGATATAAAAAGGATGATTTCGAAAAGGCACGAGCCAATAAATTGGAGAGATTTTTCTCGAGTACTTGAAAAGGCTCATGTATCCGGAAATCATTCTCCAATTTTTTTCTTGTCAATCCATCTTTATTCCATTGTTTATTCATCGGTTAGAATCAAAATAGATAGGATAGGTCAATTCTTGTTGGACATTATTCATACGTATCG
Source organism: Parabacteroides sp. B2-S-102 (assembly GCF_023656665.1). Taxonomy (NCBI): domain Bacteria; kingdom Pseudomonadati; phylum Bacteroidota; class Bacteroidia; order Bacteroidales; family Tannerellaceae; genus Parabacteroides; species Parabacteroides sp. B2-S-102. The sequence continues at coordinate 9,254 of NZ_JAMOKM010000035.1, forward strand.
TATAATAAAGTTCGATAATCAGAATGCCATCTTGAATCGAAGCCTTATTAATTTCTATGCGATCAAGCGAGACTCTAGGCTCGTATAAGAGAACAGCCTTCTCAATAGCGCTTTTAATCATGGTCTCCATGGTAAGATCTAATTGTTCAAACTGATAACGATATAGTTCCGTACCGTAATCCGGACGATGTATTCGCTCCCCTGTGCGAGTGGAGAGAAGGATGATCAAGCTTTGCCGGATGTCTTCTTCATAATTAAACATGCGGGTGGGATTATCATTATGGCTGAATTCTGGGGGGAATGCCCATCCTTTACCTAAAAAACTATTTTTATTCTGCATAAATCATTCGATTTAATTAATCATTACAACGCCTCCTTTTACAACGGTTTGGCCGGATGCGGATATTTCGGCGGTGGCAGACCCTTTTACTTTAACTCCCATTTGTGCGGAAACCTCGATATTCAAGCCATTTATCTTGGTATCTTGCTTAGACTTGGATTCGATACCCATTCCTTCTGTCTTGACATTCCCTCTTGCCTTAAATATGAGATCTTTGCCGGATTCTACCATAATTCCGTTTTTATCCATACAGACCTTGTTCTTATTAGCATCGGATAACAGAATTTGCTTTTTGTCATCATCCAATATGAGCGTGTTCTCTCCGGGAGTCCCTATTGTGATAATCTTTTTATCATCGTCCAAAGTAATTTTCAACTGGTTTTTTGTAACAATTGTCTTTAAATTATTTTTTGGATCTAAAGAAACCGGCGTTTTTCGTTTGCGACTGTACAAACTTCCGATAATCACAGGGTGGCAGGGGTCCTCATTGATGAATTGCAGGACTACCTCATCATCGACTTCCGGTAGAAATAACATGCCGACCCCATTGCTTGCGTACGGACTGACCGGCCGAGCCCATATCTCCGTCTTCTCACATTGTAACAAGGGTATATCGACTAATATAAAATTCTCGAAATCTTTATTATCTCCGATCTTTTTAACGATCCCTATTTGTAATCCTCGTATACCGGGCAAAAAACCACTAGCTGCGGGAGCGACTACATCGGGCTCTTCGGTAATGACTACCGGATTGAAACCCATATAGACTTGTGTCTTCCATTCGCCTCCTTGTAGTGTATGTTCTACTGATTGAACAAATGCGTTTCCACTATAATGTTTGCTTAATCCTTCTAATTTGATAATACAGCCCGGAATAATAGACGCATTCCCGTAAATTGTGATGGAGCCTTGAAAACGTGCCAGACCGCTCCATAAAGCTTGCGCATCGGCCCAAGCATGTAAAGAAGCGTCGCCGATGGGAGCGTTAGTTTGATAAAGCATCACTTCATTTGCCAGACCGGATAGATCCTTTGCGGCGATATCGCCTTGGGCATTGAGAGGAGGTTTGCTGGCGGTGGCTTTGATAATTTGTTGACGGCTCACGTCCCAAGCGCAAGCTTTTGTATCTGTGTATTGCTCGGAAGCGGATATAGAACCATCGAAAGCGATTAAATTATCTCCATAGGTGATGGTTAAGACCGGGGAGGCGGATACATTCGGTTTACATACCTTGACTTGTTTACCGTCAGTGATAACGACTAATCCGTTATTTTGTGCTCGTGTGAGTACAAAATCCCAATCTGTACAATAGTATTGTACCAGTTGTGGAATTTCTATACCGGTGCTATCTACTTTGGCGGAAAGCCCGTATTGTCCCAGAATCTTCTTGATAACGGTATCATCTTTACTATTTTCATATACATTATTTTTACGTCCAAAGTTGCAGGATATGCGAAACCCCTACATTCTAAAATAAATAGAGTTTGTTGTTCGCTATTGATTTTTAACTGATGGGTTGTAACGCATCCCTCAAATAAGGTGTTGACCTTATCTGTTGGACCCGCTTGAAACTTAAGCTCCGTACCCGGATTGAATATTTTGTTGTCTGGTATTTCAAATTGGCTGTTGTCGATAATATCAGCGCTGATGGAGATCGTTGCTTTATCGATCTTATTACATGCTCTGTATATTTTTGCATTGATTACGGAGTATTGCTCCGTAACATCTTTACTATTTAGGAATAGTTTGATTATAAATGAATTATCCATATTCATTATATTTTAGGGAACCATAATTGAGTTCCGGGTTTTATATCTCTAAAGCTGATTAGGTTATTTATGGAGGCAATCATTGGAGCATAACCAGAATTTTTATATTCTTTTGCGCATAACCCGATTAGACTGTCTCCTTGTTTAAAAGTAACGAATTTACCCTCAGCTTTTTGATTTTTCTTTTTTGCTTGTGTCTCTCTACTACTAATCGCCTCAGTTAGTGACAAGGAGCCTTTAGCTCGTAAAGGATTGCCATTGGGCGAGAATAAGGTGTAATCCCAATTTAGGCAGGTTAATCTCCCCTTGAAAATGAGACTCCCCCAAATTACTTTAAGGAAGCAAGGGCTGGGTGGATCGATCTCCGCGCTAGGAAGAAAAATGATATTCTCCAAATCCTTGATCCTTTCTGTCACGGTTTTTTTCCCCGTCGGGATAATACCGGTACCATCGAAGTGTATATCAAATGAGAGAGTGGAGGGGTTGGTGTGTTTATACTCCGGTAGTTGCTTATCCTCTTTTATGCTTTCGTCTTTCTTATAGGAGGTAGATTTGCTTAACTTATAGCTATCCGGATTGATTTGGACGGTGATACTACCCAATTTCTCGCCACCTTTGTATTCAATTGATTTATATGCCTCGATGATCAACTTTTGGTTCATGTTTTACCGCTCCTTTCTACAAGAAAAAAGGTTTGACAAATCTTTCTTGGCCTCACGAATTACCTCCTCTTTGATTTGTTGTATCAAATCACGGGAGAGAGGGAGGTCGGGTTCCTTTTTCTGCTGTGTCACTTTTGCGGACACTTGGATTTCTTTTATAGTTATAGCCATTGCTTAAATTGTTCTTTTTTCGTATCTTCTGTATCTCTTATCGACATACGGATCAAATTAGTATAAGCCATCTCCAATGTTTCAATCACCAGCTCATTCTTTTGGGAATTCAATGCGCTAATGTCCCATTTTACAGGGTAAGCATTGAGCACAGACCAATTATTTAGGGGAAAATGCCCGGCATCCAGCAATGATATAGTTAAATTGACGGGAACGATCTGGGCACTTCCATTATTTTCCAATACTTTAACCACATATGTCTCTAGCACATGAGGCAAAGGCATTAAAGAACGTTTCAACACAAGGTTACCGTGCTTTCGTCGGGTAGGCACCTGATAGCTAAAACTGTTTTCTCCCCCTTCCTTAATCGTTTCTGTCTCCATTTCAAGTTGTAGTCCCGAGACCTCTTGGAAAGAGGTCTCGATCAATCCTTCGAAAGTCACGTTGAAATAAAACGCTACCGGAGGAGGGACAATATGATCAAACCTTAGCATTAAGCGTTTTCTATGGTCAATCCTTCATGCGCTAAATCTAAGGTTTCGATGGCAGCCTCGTTTCCATCGGATTTTAAGCTGACACCGGTAACCTTAGTCGGCCATGCGTTCGATAATTTCCAAACCATCGTAGGGCTTCCTGCTTCATCCAGTAAGCTGATTGTTACATCTTCTCGCTGTATTGTGTTCATTTTTATCTTGTTAAACCAATCGAATAATTTGTTATCCGCTTTGAAAACCCCTTTCTTTAGACTGACATTGCTCGTCTTCTTCAGTCCCGGCATCTTGATATTTGAGAAAACCGGGCTATTACCATGTCGGTACTCAATTACTTGGGCTTCCATATCCAGACCAGATACCTCTTTAAAAGCGATTTCCCCGAGGCTACCTAATTCTACCTTAAAATAAAAACTGGGTAACGGCCATACATTATCTTGTGCTTCTCCTGCCATATTCGTATTTTTTAATAGGTTTTAATTCTTAAATTATCAGCTTTTTTGCATTTGTTGTTGGAATGTGATCTCGATAAATTCCGCAGGTCTGGTAATAGCCACGAATACGGATATCCTGAGGATACCTTCCAGAATATCCTCCGGAGTCATCGTGTCTCCCAATCCGATATGAATGCTATATGCGTCTTCGGGGGAAGTTCCTGCTAATCCACCTCGTTTCCATACGCCCCGTAAGAATCCATCTATCATACTACGCATATTTACCCATGTATTTACTACATTCGGTTCGAATACATAGGCACGGGCGGCGTTCTTGATCGATTCCTCTAGGAAGATCATCGTACGCCTTACGTTAATATAACGCCAGTCTAACGAGTTACCATCCATCGTGCGGGCACCCCAAACCTTGATTCCTTCACCGGGGAAGCTACGTATCGCGTTTACGGCTTTTCCATTCATCGGTACGTTCAGATCTTCTTTGGTAATAAGACTCTTCCTTAATCTTTATCGGATATTCTGTGCTGATACGAAAAACGTCCTTATCCATGAAACGGATTTGCTCGGGATTCTTGAAGCTAATATTTTCCGGTCCATTATCCTCCATAAAAATATCCATTGACGCATTTTCTGGATTACGAGGTATCAAGATAAAATCCCAATAGGCTTCTTTTGTGTGATAATGGATTTCTTTCTGTATTGGGCATTTCGTTTCTAATAATTCTTTGGTAACATGAATGATCACATTGAGCCGATTCAGTCGGTTATCGATAACACTTAATTGTATATCTGAATCATTTAGCTCTTCCGGTAGCAGGGATTGTGTATACAGTAAAAAATTCGGATCTTTTGAATGTGCTTGAAACTCAAGGTTGAGACCATCCGGGGAGGTTGAAAGGTGATCAAGAAGCTCTTCTCGATCTCCAATTAGTGCATATTGATTTCGCCCCGTTTGCCTAAAAGGATATTTAGGTCCTCCTAATACGACTCTATTCGTTCTCCTGGGTTCTATCTCGAAGATTTCAGAAGGAATACATTCATTATAATATTCATGACTAAATATAATGTTAATTAAAAAGTCAAATTTCATCATTGGTTTGTTTTATCGTTATAATATTCCAAAAGTAGATAAAAAGAATATGGCATGATATTAAATACTATATGTTTGATAACATTATTTCTAATTTATTTTTTGACTTGATATTCGTTGTTTTATATCCTTGATTTCTGTTCCGTCAAAAGATATGATTCGTGCTTTACATAGGATTGATGGATAATAATGCCCTCCTAATATACTCCATATATTGCTGAGTTCTTGCATACTAATTGTTATGGGCTCGAGCGTTATGGTACCTTGGTCTGGTAATTTAAGAATGGAATTTTGTTGTAAGAAGGAGATTGAATCCAATAATATTTGTATAGATTCTAAGTATCTTTTAGATGAAAAAACAGCGGCAACCATAATATATATATTCAAGTACCATGGTGGAGATGTTTGTTGGAATGTGTTATTTTTTGTGTTCCTATAGGGGGCAGAGATTCCCATTGCTGTCTCTCGCTCTATATTCACGATAGAAAGTATGATTTTATCCGATTGATCCTCATTTGGAGTCGCATCAATACTTCCGGCTTCCACTATAATTTCTGCCCGTTCATAATAGCTGGAAAGAAATTCGTTCATTTTCTCTGCGAGTGTGTTTATTAATACGTGTATCATGGTCTTTTGCTTTATTTGTGCTAAAGGTAAGGAATAAATTTGTTTTTCTGCTTTATAATTTCATTGTCTGAATTCTTTCTAGCAAATTACCTTCGTTTCGATTCGTGATAAGAATTAAAATCGTTTTTTGATTATCATAGATAATTACGTCTTGGCGGTTTCCTGAAAAAGATTGAAAGAAAAGTTGATCCTGAGATTGGGCTATGCTTATTGTGTATTTTTTATCTACTCTTATTTTCTATTATGTGACTTCGGAAAAACACGTACGACTTTTTTCGAAAACACGTACGACTTTTCTCATAAACATGTACGACTTTCCGGTAAAACATAATCGTGTTTTTAAGCTGTTAATGTTCAGTGATTTATATTTTTGTATCATTCACGCACTTATTGTATGGAAAATTATCACATCGCCACTCAATAAATCATATATACCTCCATGTAGAAGTGCGGCACGCTATGTCTCTATAACAGGATGTCTCCAATAGGGTGAGAATCGAGTAGTATGGCTTTATCACACGTACATTATATAACTTGTTAAGTCTTGAAAAAAAACTTGAAAAATAATGCTGAAAAAGTTTGGAGGTTATGTTTTATAACACTACTTTTGCACCCGCATTCGAGAGAGAACGCCGGTACAAAATGATGAAACAAACTTTTAGAAAAAAAGTTCCGGAATAATTTGGAAGTTTAAAATAAAAGTCCTTATCTTCGCAGCCACGTTCGCAAAACGAAAGCGACAAAAGAGTTCTTTGAGAGATTTACATAATTCAACAAGTAGTACAAGTATTAGGAAAAGAAATTTTCCGGATCGATACCGTCAATAGAGTATGACTTTGGACTACGATAAACGGATTCCGGAGCGAGGATATTAAGAAACAATTTAAACAACGAAGAGTTTGATCCTGGCTCAGGATGAACGCTAGCGACAGGCTTAACACATGCAAGTTGAGGGGCAGCACAGGTAGCAATACCGGGTGGCGACCGGCGCACGGGTGAGTAACGCGTATGCAACTTGCCTATCAGAGGGGGATAACCCGGCGAAAGTCGGACTAATACCGCATGAAGCAGGGGCCCCGCATGGGGATATTTGCTAAAGATTCATCGCTGATAGATAGGCATGCGTTCCATTAGGCAGTTG
>NZ_JAMOKM010000036.1:0-15203 GCF_023656665.1 Parabacteroides sp. B2-S-102
CCATAGTCTTGCCGAGACTCAGTTGAAATAGATCTCAGAAGGATATTTTACAAGAAATTAATCCTGCCTTTCCACAAATCTCCTGTGACGCAAAAGTAGGAAAATTATTATTTGATTGATTATTTTATCATTCTTTTCATATAAGATCATCTTCCCTTTTACTCCCCAGCAAATAAAAAGGGAAATATCTCACGACACTTCCCTTTTACCATGAATCTTATGTTTGAATTATTTTACTTCTACTACAATCATCACAGGGAAATGATCAGATGGAACACGAGCTACATGTTTTTGCATGGAGACCTCCTTCGGAAAATTCGCATTTTGCTCATTCTTCGCATCTTTCGCTTCCGAACGATATGTATCCGTCAAGACACCATATTTTTTCACATCAAACTCTTTCGTAAGGAATAAATGATCGATACGACTGTCTGTTTTGCGATCCGCATGGAAGGCATTAAACGTGCCGTTGGGTACATACCGGAAATCCGCTATCTGATAAGAATCCCGCATAATACCGGAATTGTCCAGTAATAAGTAGGATTCATTATGTTGATCCACATTAAAATCACCTGTCAGAATCGCCGGTAGCTTCTCCGGAAATTCTTTCAACTTCTTAAGGATAAGTTTCGCGCTTTCCGCACGGGCCTGTACGCCAATATGATCCATATGTAAGTTAAAGAACAAGAAAGTAAAGCCGGTTTGTTTATCCCGAAATTTACCCCATGTGCAAATACGGGGAAGAACGGCATCCCATCCCTTATTGGGGCGATCGGTTATCGTAGACAACCAAAAGTCCCCATGATCCAGTACCTCAAACTTCTCCTTACGATAAAATATGGCAGAGTGTTCCCCGGCTTGTTTACCATCATCACGCCCTACCCCGATATAATCATAACCGGGCATCGCATTTTTAAGGTCTTGCAATTGCTGGTACTTGCCTTCTTGAGTTCCGAAAATATCAAAACCGTGAAACTGAATCAACTGGGCGATATACGGATACCGTTGCCCCCAGCCATTACCATTCGTCGAGTCACCCGCATTCGCGTTACGCAAATTATAAGTGGCAACTACCATAGACTCCGCCTGCAACGCAAACACGGAGCAAAGGAGAAATAAGAAAGAATAAATTAGCTTCTTCATACCTTTATAATTATTTTTAACATCCTAATCCTTAAACTCAAAATTCAGCCTCAATCATAATCGGGAAATGGTCTGAAGGGTAATGACCGTATTGGAACTCATTCAACGTACCATATTTATTCACGTGAATATTCTTGGTAACGAAAATGTAGTCAATTCGATTCTTCATCGGAGCATTCAAATTAAATTGATTTGTCGTTCCTACCGTTCCATAGGGTGGTGTTTTTGAGATTTCCCGTGAATCCAACAGTAAACCATCGGATTTCAGTATTTGTATAGGCTCAGAATCCGGCGTACCATTGAAATCACCTACACAGATAGCAGGGGAATCCCCCGCTATCTTTTTAATATTAGCCAACATTATCAAAGCAGACTCATGACGTGCCACCTTACCGATATGGTCAAAATGAACGCTGAAGAAATAAAATTCCTTTCCCGAAACCTTATCCTTCAACTTCGCCCAAGAACAAACCCTCCGGCATTGCGCATCCCAGCCAAAAGAAGGCTTATCCTGTGTCTCCGACAGCCAGTAATTTCCCGAGTCCAATAATTTAAACCGATCTTTCTTAAATAAGACCGCGGCATGTTCCCCTGCCTCTTTTCCGTCATCCCGGCCTACACCGACAAACGTATACGTATCATCTTTCACCAAATCCTTCACTTGGTGAATCAACCCTTCTTGAATCCCAAAGACATCAAAATCATGGAAATGAACCAAAGATACCGCCATGTCTTTGCGGTGTACCCATGAATCATCCTTATCCCCCTCATTATCATACCGCAGATTAAAACTACCCACGTTCAGTTTACACTTCTGTTGTCCGGATATCCCTATGCAGAAAGTAAATAAAGAGATAAACACTATAATTAAGTTTCTCATGATACCCCCTTGATTACCAGCCCGGATTCTGGCTTAGATTCGTATTGAACTGAATTACTACCTCCGGTATCGGATATAAGTACTGACGAGCCGGCCAGCTACGTCCGGCGTAATTATACTCCATCAAATAACCTCCTTGAACCGGCTTCACGTTAAGCACATTACTCTTATTTGTACCCACATAGACACCAATCGCAGCATACTTCTCATCAGCGATCTTATCCGTATCATAGAAATAGGCATCATAATTACCATCGCCATTCACATCCAACGGTTGGTTAAGTGATGGGATAAAGATACCTTCCCAAGGATCGTTCACCCAAAGATCGCAACAATTCCAACGTTTCAAATCATTTAGGCGCAAACCTTCCAGACAAAGTTCAATACCACGCTCACGACGGATCTCCAACAAGGAAGGATCAGAGATCGTCGGGTAATAAGAAGCGATATAAGGCTCTGCGGATGACGGACGGGTTGTCAATGTACCTGTCTGTGGTGTGCCTCCCGTAATTCCCGCACGAGAACGAAGCGCACCTATCGTAGCCGCCCAATCCGCATCAGTCAGTTCGCCTAATTCAGCCTTAGCCTCAGCATAGTTCAACAAAACCTCAGCATAGCGCATGATAGGAATGTCATTATCATTCGTAGCCGCATCATCGTAAGCCACGTCATCCATGGCAAACTTCGTAAACTGATATCCCGTCAATGTATGTCCCGTAAAATTAGCCGCGGTCGGCTCATAAACACCAGAAGCATTCTTACGGGTATAATCCGCTCCCCGGATCGTCTGGTTCAAGCGGGTATCACGTCCTGTTGTCTCCTCCACGAAATTCTTATAGCTTCCATCCGCTTTTTTCTCGACATAAGGCGTACCATCCGCATTCAGGTATGACAGCATAAATTTACGGCTCATGCATAAGTGCGGTCCGTAAGTAGAGGAATTATACCACCAATTCTGCTCACCCAGTCCTAACACCTTGTCAGTCTCGATAGCCATCATTACCTCCGTGGTAACGGCCTTATCGGCAATGAAAAGCTCGCGATACGCTCCACGGCCATCGCTATAAGCACCCGAAGTATAAAGTTTGTACGGTCCGTTATCCATAACTTCCTTAGCCGCCTCAGCCGCTAGTCTATATAAATCTTTGGCCGAATATTCCGTACATCCCGTACGAGCGATATCCAATTGGTCAGCGGCATGGTATTTACGCCAAGCAGCCTCAAACAAGCAAACACGAGATTTGAAAGCGGCAGCTGTCCATTTATTTACGATCGTTGAATTATGCGTGACATCCTCTTCCAATATATTCGTATACGCATAATCCAAATCCTCCAAGATATGCCCGATAATCACATCACGTGTATCACGCGGGTTATAAAGATCCGGGTCTTCAGCCTCGTTAAATACCTTATCAATCCAAGGTACCTCGCCATATTGTACCAATTTATCAAAATAGAAGCGAGCACGGAACAAGCGTGCGATACCATTGTAATTGTCACGGATAGTTGTGCTTAGTGACTCATTCACGTTATTCTCCAAAAAGAAATTTATATTACGAAGAGCGGACCATGACCAACTCGTCGCGCTATTCGTAGTATAAGCGCCAACCTCCATACCACCCAAGGAATTTTTCACCCCATAATCAGCCGTAGCATCACGCCGGAAAGCGCTTCCTCGGGAAGGCAAGACATTGTAAAATGAGTACGTATACGTCTTCAAACCATTCTCGGAGCTAAACACCATATCCACAGAAGCCTCCGACTTTGGTTCCTCATTCATCTCGCACCCCGAAAATATAGCCAAAAGTGCCACCAGACCGCTTAATAATATATTCTTTTTCATTTCGTATAATCTCCTATTCTTTAAAATGTAACATTCAGGCCGATGCTGAACGACTTCATCATCGGGTAATTATATCCATCACCACTGTTGCTGGAAGTCAAGTCCTTATCCGATTCACCGATATTCGATACATTGACATCCTTGGAATACTTGTAAAGCGGAGACCATGTAAAGAGATTTTCCCCGGAAAGATAAATTCCTACATTTGTCAAATGCAACTTCTTAATCCATTCTGATGGCAAATTATAGCCAACCTGTATGTTCTTCAAGCGTAGATAGGCCGCATTCATCAAATAGCGCGTGTTGGCGTTCTTATGACCTCCATAGAAAGGCGCATAGTAACCCGTGTAACGAGGCAAGAAAGCATCCGGATTCTCTGGAGTCCAATAGTTGTCCACATGCCAAGAGGGCATCTGATTATACGGACGATTGTACTGCCCCCAGAACGTAGAGGCTTCATTAGACGGATACCAATCTTGCTTACCCACCCCTTGGAAGAAAGCACTTACCCAGATATTGTTCCAATCGGCAGAGAGCGTAAAACTATAAATATAACGAGGTTCCTCGTTACCAATGATCTTACGGTCGCCCGGATCATCTACCGTATTCTGTCCGCGGTCAATATAGCCGTTGCCATTCAAGTCTTCGAACTTAATATCGCCCGGATACAACTTATAGGTTTTCGATGTTTGCATAAGTGGGTTATAATAGGATTGCCCCGCAGCTTTCGCAGCGGCCTCAGCCGCATCGATGCCAGCTTGATCCTGCCACAAGCCATTGGATACAAACCCCCAAATCTCACCGATACGCATTCCCTCGTAATAATTCTTGTCGAGCGACTGATTTGCGTACTCGCTCAATGACATATTCGCGTTATTAAACTTGTCGATCACTGAATAGTAATCCGCCAATGTTCCCTTGATACTATAATTAAACCGCTTACCAGCTAAATCAAATCCATCTTTCCATTCCAAAGACAACTCATAACCATAGGTAGACATATCCGCATAATTACCTTTCGGCGAGGAAGCACCGAACACATCCGGTACGGTCGGGCCATTCACGATCATGTCGGTTGTTTTACGGATATAATAATCTCCGCTCACGGTCAAACGATTGTCGAAGAATCCCAAATCCACTCCGATATCATACGTCGTGGCGGTTTCCCACGTCAAGTTGCCGGGAAGAGCCGCCGGAGATGACATATAATTCTGCCGCAAACCGTCAAGAATATAATCAGACTTGCTGATACCCAATGTCTGGATATACTGATAATTACTCAATCCGGCCGCATTGCCCAAAGAGCCCCAAGAAAACCGGACCTTAGCGTTAGAGATATGTTCGGACTTAACATTCCACCAAGGTTCTTGCGAGATTCGCCAACCCACGGAAGCCGAGGGGAAGAAAGCCCAACGCTCATCACTCGGGAAGCGGGAGGAACCATCGTAACGTCCGTTTACCTCCAATAGGTAGCGATCGTCAAAGGCATAATTCAAACGGAAGAAAGCGCCGCCAAACTGATAAGCCTTCCATTGTGAGGTAATGCTCCGGTTATCAGTACCCATCACCAGATTCATGTTGTCCACGTCATCCGTCAACAGGTCATCATTATAAGCATAGATACGTTTGAAGCTAGATTTCTCGTAATTCCATCCAGCCATAGCCTTAAAATAATGTTTCTCGGCAAAGGTTTCCTCAAACTCCGCAAAAAGGTTCGTTGCTAGATAGTTCGTATGATCAGTTGTCTCCGCCAAGTTGGAGTAAGTACCCGTGATATATTCGATCTTACTTTCGCCATTCGCATCGGCCGACCGCGCATATGGCGAACGCACCTGTTTCTTAGTCTTCTCTTGCGTCTTCTGTTGATAAGTAAAATCACCATTCACACGCAAACGGTCACCCAAGAACTTCGCATTGAATGTCGTAGTATTCTTCAAGTTGGAGTTCTTTGTCGTAATACCGCTACGTCCATAAAGCAAATCGCCTACGGTATAGACGGCAGAATAAGTCATCGTACCATCAGGGTTGAACAGTGGCGATGACGGGTGTCCCTCGTCCGCGATATTTCTCCATACCACACCAGAACCTTCCGAATAGGTAATCGGATTGTAGTATTTATTATGGGAAAACTCAAAGTTATTGTTGATCTTCAACCAAGGAGTTAACTGATAACCTCCTTTGAAGCGCATATTATAGGTCTTGAACTTATCCGTTTGCTCATCGCTATCGAAAAGTCCATCGTAACTATAGAAACGTCCTGACAAATAATAATCAAACTTCCCGTCGGAACCCGAGATGGAAAGATTTTGATTCTGCGCAAAGACACTCTTCTTATACATCAGATCATAATAGTCGGTTCCTTCCGGATAATATACATAACGGCCTTTTGTACCGATAGAGCCATCAGAGATCACCGTCCCGAAATCGCCCGTCTCATGACGGCGCTTATACTCGTCCAGCCAAGCCACGGAAAATTGCTGTGTCTTGTTGATACCAGAAGGATTCGCTTGATTGTAATTAAAATAAGCGTCATAAAAATGCTTTGCCCAAATATAACCATCGGAAACTACATCCGGCACATTCTGTGGTGATTGTAATGAATAGCTAGAAGACCATGTCACCTTCGGCTTACCTTCCGTAGCGTTCTTCGTCGTGATCAAAACCACGCCAAATGGAGCACGTGCGCCATAAATAGCGGAAGCGGCAGCATCCTTCAATACGGAAATACTCTCAATATCATTCGGATTTAACATAGAAGGGTCTCCTTCCACACCATCAATCAACACCAAAGCACTACCCCCATTGATAGAACCGGCACCACGTACGTTAAAATCCGCCGTACGCCCCGGTTTACCATCAGACAAGGAAATATTCAAGTTCGGGACAACTCCTTCTAACATCTGAGTAGCGTTAGCCGTAGGACGCCCCTCGAATACATCACTAGTCACTTGCTCTACCGCACCAGTCAAATTCACTTTTTTCTGGGAACCATAACCCACCACGACTACCTCATCCAGCTTCTGCGTGTCCTCATGAATAGATATAACCAAATTATCTTTATTGCCTACCGGAACATCTTGAGCCACATAACCAATATAAGAAACCTGAAGTATCGCATTCGGAGTTACCTCAATAGAGAAATGACCATCTATATCCGTGATGGTACCATTGGTAGATCCTTTCACGACCACATTCGCCCCGATGATTGGTTCCCCTTTCGGGTCTGTAATCGTACCGGTAACTTTCTTATTACCTTGTTGCTGAACAGTTTTTACCGATGATAAAACGATCTGATGACCCGATTTCAATACATAAGCCACATTCGCTTGCTTTGCTATCGCATCCATTACAGCATTAATATCCGCATCTTCCACGTCAACAGAGATCGGAGAATTCAGACCTTTGATCCCATCATTATAGAAAAAACGATATTCAGTCGTTTCCTCTAATTCTTTAATAACCTCCCGCATCGGTCTATCCTTTACCGACAACGATATCTGGGCGGCAATCGCAACTCCGGAAAAGCCCGACAATAATTGGGCATACAAAAGTGTCCGGAAAAAAGAGTGCTTGAAATTACTCATTTTTAAAAATTTTTTAATAATACATAGATTTTAAACAGGTAACTTTACAAGCAAATCATTTACATATTCTATCTTATTTATAACCGGCTAGTTATTTCCTTGAAGATATTATATACAAGTGATTTTGCTTAAGAGGAAGAAGGGCCTTGCCTTTCTTCTTTTTTTACTACAATCATCTAGCTCATCTCATAGGCTTCTTCTTTATTAGGTTAACACTCAACTTTCTATTTCTCATTTAAATAAATAGTATCACCTACCGACACATACGTAATCGGAGCCGTAAGGCTTATTATTTCAAATACATTATCCAGACTATTATTCCGGATCACCCCCGAGAAACTGTAGCCTTTAATCTTATTGGACAAAAAACGAACTTCAACATTATACATTCGATTCAACAATACCACGATCTCCTCCAACGACTCGCCAGAGAAGGCCAGTTCATTCGTACGCCAAAGACGGGCATAAGAAGCATTTGTCGGGTGATTAACAGATAATATATGACTAGACTTATTAAAAACCGCACTCTCATCCGGAGACAGAATCACAAACTCTTTTCCAACCGCTGTTCGTACACTGCCTTCAAACAAGGTCGTAACCACCTCGTCATCTTCCTCATACGCCTTCACATTAAAAGCTGTGCCTAGCGCCTCGACTTCCATATCCCCCGCATTTACCAAGAAACGGCGCAATGTATCTTTCGAAACTTCAAAATAAGCCTCACCAGATAAAGAAACTGATCTTTCTTTCACGCCATAATCACTCTTATAATTAAGTTTAGTATGCGAATTTAACCATACTTTCGTCCCATCAGGAAGAACCACGCTAGCACGTTGCCCATTATCTGCCAACACCACATAATCCAATGGATCAGGTGGTGGGACCTGTCTCATATTATACCAATGGGAGCCAATTCCAAGGCCTATACATATTAAAGCCACCGCCGCATAAGAAAGCCACTTCCATAAGGTATGCGGTTTCTTCTTTATCTCCAGAGTTTTTTTCTCTTGTCTCATCCGCTTTTTAATCTCACAAAACATCTGTCCTTGTAGCTTAGGAGGAAGCTTTTTCCCGGAAGATTCTTCCCATCTAGACTTATAAAAAGCCATGATCTCTTCCTTATGATCGGGATCTCTAAACCACGCCAAAAGAGTTCGCTCTTCTTCCGGTGAAGTCTTACCACTCATGAAGCGATCCAATAATTCGATATGTGTATGCATTTTTCTCATCGTGTAATAAGTATATCCCGAAAAAGAACTTTACCCTTACACGGAAAAATCAAGAAAGCCTTGATTTAACACAAATTAATACCACACTTGTTTTCCGCCTTCATAAGTAAACGGGCGATGTTCTTTTCCTCGTGTATGGTTATGAATACGAAAAATAGATTCCCGTGGAATATTTTGATAAATTAATTTATTGTCTTCGGCATACTGTTTACCTAATGATATCCACTTTTTGTCCCAATAGAAGAGTTCATATAATTCTCCCGTTACGATCTTATTATCATCATTCCTCGGATAAAATTCCACCTTCGCTATCTGTTTAGGTTCGCCTAGATCTAGAACAACAAATTGATCTTTTTGAAATTGATCTGGTTGATAATAAGACACTCGGTCCTGATCTGTCACCAAATCGAGACCATGTCCTTTAGTCCCTTCATTTCCACCCCACTCTCCGGAAAACTGCTGGCCATCGCCTCCAAATACTTTTATTTCCGCTATAGCGTAAAAATAGCCCAATGGCTGTGTTTCTTGAAAATCACAGATCAAATAACGATATTTTTGGGAAACAGATATACGGAAACTATCCACATAAAAGGGAGGATTTTCAATAGAATATATCAAAGAACGATCCGAAAGATCTTTCTTGTTACAAACATAAAAGCGGGTTCCTATCGTTCCTGCGGCTTGAAGCGCCGTATTCATTCTATATGGAACTTTTGAATAGAATGTAGCAGAACTTTCCGCTTTTTCAAAATCTGGTAATAACTTACGTAATTTACCTTCACGAGTCAGAATAAACGCATCTCCAGCAGGTCGTATCTCTCCATCATTATAATAAGCGGGAAGATAGAGCATGTTAACCCCCATTTTAGGAAAACGTACCTTGGAACCTTCCGGTCGCCCCCAACACACTGGATTCCAACCAATAATATCATAGCAACATAAATAGACATATTCTTTGGGATGTTTCTCATTCCAAAGTGGTACCTCTATATCTTCGCATACGACATACTGGTCCGTGATATCTTGAATCCCCGGATTTTTGAATAAAGGAGGTATTTCTTCTTTAGACAAGATAGCGAGCGAGTGGGGTTGTATCCGATAGTTATACCTATAGACTTTAGGAGCAGTCCTACAATATTGAATAGTAATAGTCGACGGAAACATATCAATTTTAGATTGATAGACATCTCTCCAAAACATCCCGTCTATCTTAATGTCATCCTTAGTAAGGAAAGGTCTTTGTGTATTATCATATATCATGCCGAATTGCTTACTCCCTATAATCTCGACCCATGAATGAGGATATTGTGAATTTCCCCAACAGGGAACCATATTTAATGCAGCAGGTATACCATTCGCCCTCAATGCAGCAATTTTATATGTAGACTTTTCTAAACAAGTTCCCATTTGAGTGGCTACTATATTTTGGAAAGTCATAGGGCGCAATCCTTGATATTTACCGGTAAAGATTATCCATTCATTGAGAAAGCCCTGCTCTACCTCATCCGATATAGCTTTACCAATTTCTTCATACGAACACATATACATAGAATCTCGTAGTGAAGCATATTTTCGATCAAAATAACTCCCAGCATGTTCCCAATGACAATTATCTGTAGTGTAAGGGAGTACATAATCAAAGAAAATATCCCAGTCCATATTCTTACACCAAGGATATCGCTCTTTATTTTGAAAACACTGATCTATATGATGTATAAGATAATCAGAAGACAATTCTTTCAAATCAGATAAAAAGCGAGGATTTACTTTTGTATAAGAATACAATTTGTTTATACTATCATATATAGCGTATTGGATATCATATAAAAAGGAACCGTATGTCTCTCTATAATTAGCGAAAGCATCGAAATACACATGGTTTCCTTTCACCGAGTTACTATCTAATACTTGCTTCCCTATCATATTACTTATTAGAAAGCGGGCAGCTTCCTGTTTCTTCTGATTATCCTTATAATGATCTAGAACAGCTTCTAACTCCGATCTATTTTCTCCGGAGTTATCCAACGCTAATTCCAATAGAACATTTTCATTCGAAGAACAAGCATAAAAAGTTAAAATAATAAAGAAAAAAAAGTATCTTACTATCATAGCTAAAATGCTTTTTTACTACCATGTAAATGTAACCTTTGATAGATCAAAAGAATACAGATGATAATCATCATCCCAGCCCAAGGCTATTAGTTCTTTATCATCGTTTGTCACACAAATATTGAATAGTTTTATATCAGTAACTAATCGACAAATACATTTTCCACTCCAATCATATACTAAAATGTCATTACTTAACATAGTATCTAACATTCTTGTATTAGTATGCTGATTCAACTTTTTCCCTGAATATAAAGTATAAATATAACGATCAGTCGCATATATATCCGTATAACCGATTACATTCTCTTTGCCATGCTTTATGCCGTTCCTGCCAGATCTACTATCATCAATGTATATAGGATAAATATCGTGATAACGTTTTATGAGCATTGGAATCGTATCTATCTGATATAGTTCAAAGATAGCGCCAGAGGCCGCAACCGTAGCCAATCTATCTAATACTGAATTATAAACCATATAGCCTTGATAGGCAAATGTTTTACTTTTACCTCCACTATCGTTCCCATCATTTGGAAAATCGCCAAAAGACTTCACATATTTACCTGCACAATCAAACAAAGCATATCTCTTAGTATTTGTTTCCTCTTTATCAAGGAGTCCAGAAACGACATACCCATGCTTTGTTTGAATAGCAGAGAGAAACATATATTCCAAATTCACAATAGAAGAAATACTTTTAGATAAACTTTTGGTTATAATTTGTTTCTTTTGTATATCCAATATAATCACATTTGATTTATCTTTCTTTTGCATCAAACGAGGCATGATGTTTTCATCTGGGCCTTCTCCTGTTTGGGAAAAAGATAGAATACTGTCTTTTGTATAATATATTTTATCCAAAAGAGAATCACCTAAATAATTCTCTTTGATTAGACATTTCTCACTCTCAAATAGCATCATCCTCCCAAACGAACTTAACTTATAAGTATCCGCATTGAGTTGATTTGCTTTTATATTAACGACTTGTAGAAAGTACTCTTTGGGATCTATTTCGTTCTGTTGACAAGAGGCAAAGTGTATAAAAATAAAAATTATAATTAATATATATTTCTTCATATTATTCTTTTCAAACAGCTGAATCATTATACTTCTCTTTGCTTTTACATAGCCTAAATAGTCTAAATATCAGTTTATCATCATCATAATTTGGATTTTTATAATGATTTTCAGAAATATACAATCCTTTTTCATCAATATACATCAGATTTGGATTATATGTATATTCAGGAAAAACAGTCTCACCTATTATATTAAAGTTTTTATCTAGAATTATAATAGAAAATATCTTTCTTCCAAAATCCCACAATTCCATATAGTTTTCTCTATTATCTATCTCTGTTTTCAAATAGCAAACTCTATAATACACATCACGGTATTTATCATATAATAAGTTACCATAATTTGGATTTTCACACATAGATTTTAATGTTTCATTATAATCATTCGGCATCACAACCCTATCAATATAATTACTTTTTACATTCACTCTTTCAACAATATTGTGATCTATAGAAGTTATAAATATATCTTCTTCATAGAAAAAAGAATAGATAAATTTATCACCATTAAAACATCTACTAAAATACAATTCTACACCAGCATTCTTTTTTTTATTATCTGCACCACTAAATCGGGGATATTCAAATGGAAGTTCTTGTACATTCCCTGTATTTAGATCAATCATTGCAGATACAGGGTTGGGAT
This sequence comes from Parabacteroides sp. B2-S-102, assembly GCF_023656665.1. Lineage (NCBI taxonomy): Bacteria > Pseudomonadati > Bacteroidota > Bacteroidia > Bacteroidales > Tannerellaceae > Parabacteroides > Parabacteroides sp. B2-S-102. The sequence continues at coordinate 12,517 of NZ_JAMOKM010000036.1, forward strand.
ATTTCCATCGATTACACTCCGACAATACAAAAAGATTATTATTAAATTTAAGTATAGGGTGATAACTAAACGACAAAGAGTTACATGCGTTTAAAACATTTCCATCTTTTGATTTTCCATAATAAATTTTTTTATTTATTTTCCCCTCTTTATTTACACTATATATTTCCGGGAGCTGTAAACTCGTCAGATAAATACTATCTAGACTGTCAATATAATACCCTAAGAAAAAACCAACTCCATTATCTCCCTCTATATCAAGATCTATTTTGAAGGCCATTTCTTTTGTCTGTATATCATAAAAAACAATCTGATTTTTGAAACCATTTTGAAAACTAATATATTGATGTCCATCTTTATCTGTATAAGGAAATAGAGCTTTAATATATGGTTCTACATCATAATTCAAATCAAATGTCATATTACTATCCTTTTCCAAGTAATACATATAATTTATTTTTTCACAAGACAAAAGAGCAATTAAGCTTGATAATATTATTAGCAAATAATATCTTTTCATTTTATAAGTATTTGAGATAAGTTTCAATCGTAATAATTAGGTTCTACAACGAATTATATAGATAAAAACAAAGTTATTTTATTACATATTTCACTACAAAAACGTTATAGAACCATAAAATTAATCACATGGAGCACAACCGATAGACCCACTATTACAACAAGCTCTTGTATCTAAGTTCAACCAGCAACTCCAATGAGTAGTACATTCTTCACCCGCAAGAGCTTCTATATTGCTTAACGCTAATCCAGACAAAGAAGGATCAATATTATTTTTTAGAATATTAATCATCACCAAACAGAAAACAATAACAATAAGAATAATTCTTAATTTCTTCATAACGCTCATAATATAATTATTTATAAGATCTTTATATTTTGCCTAATCCTCTTTAGTTAGAATAAGATATCCTCTGTATCTTTTTTTACATTTAAATAAATTTTAGACTTTCACATCACCTCCTTTCTGATAATATTTTGGAGCGAATAACTTGCTGTGATAGCTTCTAATATATCAGGCAAGTTTCCCTTTTATAATTTGACTTTATCAAATCGTATTTCCCCGTATATTGAGTTTAATTAATTGATTTGTATTACATTTTACCGTGATTGTCTCATCAAAGAGTCCCTTATTTTCAGGTGTCACTCCCACTTTAATATGAAGAGATTCACCGGGCTGAACTGGATGTTTATCAAACAAAGTTTGAGCACATCCACAAGTGGTAGTTACATCTATAATAACTAAAGGTTGGTCTCCTGTATTGACAAGCGTAAACAAAGTGTCTTTACTCTTCCCTAAAGGAATAGTTTCTAGTAAGAGTGATTCCTTTTCCACTTTTACGGTTGTCTGAATTGGTGCAACAGGTTGTTTCCTACTTATTTCTTCCAAATATAATTCTTTTACGTTCGGGTTATGGACAGGATTACCTATCACTACCACTTTATTATTCTTGTCTAATAAAAATACTTGAAACCGAATATCTTTTGGAAAATGATTGAGCTGATTTAGACTGTCTGATCGATCCAAGCAAATCGGCTTGTCAAAATTCTCTCTTATTAATAAAGAATGTATCTCCCACTGATCATCAAACTGAAAAAAAAATAAGAAAGGGATATTCTTCTGACTGATAGAATCTGTATATCGGATAAATTCTTTCCAACGGGATAATTGCAATTTACAACTCGTACAACCAATTGAGTCTACAAAAACCAAGACTTTGTAATCCGAAGTCGGGATTACGAAATTAGTTGTATCAGATGCAAATCTGGTAAAGACCATATTTTCCGGAAATAGAATCTGCTTACCCTGCCATTCTTTAACCAACAATGTTATTATTTCCTTTTGCTTATCTTGACAAGCTGATAGGAAAATTGTTAATAGTAATATGATTAGATCTAAAGGTCTCATTTTATGTAAATGTATATACGTTTGTTCATCATATAATATAATACGTATATCCGATAAAAACTATCTACCCCTACAAACCACAAGATATTTAATGCTTATTAACTATAAAAAGAGTGTTATAAGGCAAAGAAAGCCATCAGAAGAAAGTCGATCTCGCAAAAAACGCAAAGCCCTACTCAACTGTGTCTCCACAGTCTTTTCTGAGATAGAGAGGCGTTCCGCTATTTCTCTATATGATAAATGTTCATGACGGCTCAAACGGAATATCTCCCGACGTGATGGCGGTAATTCTTCTATCAAGCTATTAATATATTCCCGTAAAGACTCTGCGTCGATTCGTTCTTCCATAAGCGAATCGACATCTGATAGCTGTCGTTGTAGGCTTTCCGTCAGTTTTTCAGAGAGTAACCGGTTTTCTGTCTCTTTATAAACCAAGTTACGGGCTATGGTGAAAAGATAGGCATCAAAGTTTTGTTCCGGATCTATAGTCTCATGCTTCTCCCAGATTTTAAGAAAAACGTTTTGGGTCAAATCCGCCGCCATAGATTTATCATATAGCAACGAATAAACAAAATGATATACATGCTGATTATATTCCCAAAATAGAGTTTCAAAAGCCTTTTCATCTCCATTCTTCAGATCTATAAGCAAATTTCCATCCATTTTCATATCACATATATATTATATATCCCCGCCATACCAACTTATCTCCATTCTGCTTATTCGCAGTTCATATACTTTAGTTCTGATGAAACTACGT
>NZ_JAMOKM010000037.1:0-11395 GCF_023656665.1 Parabacteroides sp. B2-S-102
GTAGTTCTGTATGAACTTAGTTAATCAACCATTAAAATGCAGAGAAAACATTTTTAAGTATATAGTTAATAAATAAGTGTGTTTATGAAGAAAAAGTTGACTTCTGTGCTACTATTTCTTGCATTGAGTGCAGGTGTGGTTTCAGCACAGACCTCGAAGGTTACCGGTAAGGTAATTGGGGAAGATGGAGAGCCGGTGATCGGTGCCTCTATTATCGTAAAAGGGACAACCGTGGGAACAGTCACGGATTTTGATGGAAACTTTGAACTAGAAGTACCTGCGAATGGTAAACAATTGGTTATTTCATACATCGGTATGAAATCTCAAGAAGTTGCGGCCACTTCTAATGTAAATGTAAAACTATTAGCCGATACCCAGAACTTGGATGAGGTCGTGGTTACGGCTATGGGTATCTCAAAGGAAAAGAAAGCTTTAGGTTATGCGGTTCAAGATGTGAAAGCGGATGAGTTGACGAAAGGAGCTAATACTAGTTTGTCTGGCGCATTACAAGGTAAGGTTTCTGGAGTGGAGATCTCTCCTTCTTCCGGTATGCCGGGTGCCTCTTCTAAGATCACGATTCGTGGTTCCAGATCTTTTACAGGGGATAATACTCCTTTGTATGTGATTGACGGTATGCCTGTCGCTTCAACGGCTGATGTGGACACCGGTAGTTCTGTTTCCGGCACGGACTTTGCATCTCGTGCGGTGGATATCGACCCAAACGATATTGAAAGCATTAATATATTAAAGGGACAGGCCGCATCTGCCTTGTATGGTATGCGTGCAACAAATGGAGTAATTGTCATTACGACCAAAAGTGGAAAGGGAGCCCGTAAAGGTAAACCTCAGGTCGCTTTTAATACCAGCTTATCTTTTGATAAGGTTTCAACGATGCCTGAATACCAAAAAGTGTATGCGCAGGGTACAAATGGCAAGTATAGCCCGTATGCTTCAACTTCTTGGGGACCACTAATCAGCGAATTGCCTAACGATCCGACTTATGGAGGAAATACGGATAATGAGTTTACCAAGCAATATGGTAAGCATGAAGGTATGTATTATGTACCTCAGCGGGCCGCTGCGGGATTAGACCCTTGGGCTCAACCACAAGCTTACGACAATATCAAGGATTTCTTCAACGTGGGTACGACATGGAGTAACTCCGTGAATGTAGCTCAAGCTTTTGATAAAGGTAACTATTCCTTCTCGATCGGTAATACTACGCAAGATGGTATTATTCCAAATACAGGCATGGACCGATACAACGCAAAAATGAGTGCCGAAGCTCAATTACACAAGAACTGGTCTACTGGATTTACCGGTACCTATGTAAATTCGAAGATCAGCAAGCAGTCTAGTGCCAATAATGGAATCTTAGCTACTGTTTACGGAGCTCCTTCTAGCTACGATTTAGCCGGTATCCCAAGTCATGTTGAGGGTGACCCGTATACACAAAATACATTCCGTAGCACATCAGGTTTTGACGGAGCTTATTGGGCGGTAGATAACAACGAGTTCTTGGAACGTTCACAACGTTTCTTTGGAAATACTTATTTGAAATATTCTACGAAGTTCAATACCGATAATCACAAATTGGATGTCAAGTATCAATTGGGTGTGGACTCTTATACGACTAATTATACGGATTCTTGGGGTTATGGACATGCAAATGGTTATGGAGAGATTGATCACTATGGATATTCAATCACGGAGTTGAACTCTTTGTTGACCGCTGCATATACTTGGAATATCAATGAAGATTGGTTGTTCGATGCCCTTGTTGGTAATGAATTGGTAGAGAATCAGCGGAAATTTTACGAGTCTTATGGAGCGAACTATAACTTCCCGGGTTGGAATCATATAGATAATGCTACAACTATGGTAGCATCCGAGTCATTACGCCGGAAACGCACAGTTGGTAACTTTGCTAGCATTTCATTGTCTTACGCTAACATGGTTTACTTCAACGCAACTGTTCGTAACGATATCGTATCTAATATGCCTCGTAACAACCGCTCATTCACTTATCCATCTGTTTCCTTGGGCTGGATTTTCACAGAATTAGAACCATTGAAGAATAATGTCTTGACTTATGGTAAATTACGTGCTTCTTACGCCGAAGTAGGACAGGCTGGAGATTATTATGATTCTTATTATACTACACCTGTTTACGGTGGTGGTTTTTATGGTTCTACGCCTATACAATATCCTATGAGTGGAATTACGGCGTTCACTCCATATGCTCGTGTGTATGATCCGAATCTGAAACCTCAGAACACGAAGTCTTATGAGTTAGGTGTGGATTTGACCTTCTTGAATGGTCTGTTCTCATTGAACTATACCTTCTCTCGGCAGAATGTGAAAGATCAGATATTTGAGGTTCCTTTGGCTGGTTCTACAGGCTCTGCAGAATTAGTAACCAATGGTGGCGCTATCCATACGAACGCTCATGAGATTACGTTGGGAATCAATCCGATCAATACGAAGAATTTTAAATGGGATATGGCATTTAACTTCTCTAAGATCGATAACTACGTGGATGAGCTGGCTCCGGGTGTAGAGAGTATTTTCTTGGGAGGTTTCGTTGATCCGCAGGTACGTGCGAATATTGGCGATAAATTCCCTGTAATCTATGGTACGACTTTCTTGCGTAATGACAACGGTGACATTGTCGTAGACGAAGATGGCTTGCCTCAGATCGGTAGTGAGGGTGTGATCGGTAAGGTTTCCCCGGATTTCCTCTTGGGTTTCAATACTAATTTTGAGATCTACAAATTCCGTATCGGCGCTACGTTCGATTGGAAATGTGGTGGACAGATGTATAGCGGTACATTGAACACGTTGAACTATTATGGTACAAGTATGGAGTCTGTTGAAAGTCGTACGGCCGAGACTTTCCGTTTTAGTCATCCGGCTGTAAAGCAGTTGGAAGATGGTTCCTATGTAGCTAATGACATAGATATCAAAGGCGAAGACGCTTTATCATATTATGACCGCATGACGCTTATTTCCGAAGCTGGTATCTATGACAGTGGTTTCTTGAAACTACGTGAGTTGTCCGTTAGTTATCCGATATGGGATAAGAATGGAATCAACGTGAACTTAAATGTTTTTGCCAGAAATATCATTCTTTGGTCTGAGTTGAAAGGTTTGGATCCTGAGGCTTCTCAAGGTAATAATAATATGGGCGGTGGCTTCGAGCGCTTTTCTATGCCGGGTGCTTCGAGCTATGGCTTCGGTTTAAATGTGAAATTCTAATAAAGGAAACAAAAGATGAAACTTCAAAATATCTCAAAAAAATTATTGACGGGAGTTGTTTTCACCGCAGCCTTGGTCTCTTGCTCTGAGGATAAGATGGATGAGATCAACAAAGATCATAATCATACCACAGCAGTTCCCGCAAAGATGATCCTTACGGATGTCATGACTTCGACTGCGTTTAGCGTGGTTAGCGGCGATTTCAATTTATATGGTGGTATGTATGTGGAACATGAGACAGGTTCGCATAATCAATTCTACTATGCGGAAACCCGTTCTTCTTGTACATCGGCTTCTACCTTTAATAACTCATGGGGGGGAACCTATTCGACACTGAAAGATGCTTTGATCTCTGTCAAAGTCGCAGAAGAAGAGCAGAACTTCATAACAAAAGGCATTGCGGAACTTTTCGTGGCTTACAATTTGGCGATCTTGACAGATATGTATGGTGATACACCTTGGAAAGAGGCTTGTGACTATACAGTATCTATGACTCCCGCTATCGATAAACAAGAGGAGATTTATAAGGATATCATGGCCTATGTGGATGCCGCAATTGAAGATCTTCAGAAATCAGATCTGACGAGCCTGTCTAATCAAGATTTGATTTATAAAGGTGACGCTTCGGCTTGGCTAAAGACAGCTTATGGCTTGAAGGCTCGTTATACGATGCGCTTGATGGGACGTAGCGCTGATGTTAAGGGCGATATGGAAAAGGTGTTGGATTATATTTCCAAGTCGTACACCTCGGCAGCCGAGCAATGTAGCTATGCTATGTATGGTGTGGGTGTTAATATCAACCCATTTTTCGGAGTATTCTATTCTCGTTTAGGTGAAGTAGCCAGCCGAAGTATGTTTGATAAATTGAATGAGCGTAATGATCCGCGTATCAGACGTTGCTATGTGGAGGCTAACAGCCAAACGATGATTGCTTCTAAGGATGATCCATTATTGAATCTTGCTCATAATGGTGATTTAGTGCAAAGTCAGTTAGAATATACTGTTTCCATGTTCTGTGCAGCTCAAACCGCTCCGACTCACATCTTAAGTTATCATGAGGTATTGTTCTTGAAGGCAGAGGCTTTGTGTCGTTTAAATCGTAAGGATGAGGCAAAAGCAGTGTTGAAAGAGGCTGTTGTCGCAGGTATGGCTAATATGGAGGTTAATATCAAGTCTGCCCTCGCTTCTGATTATTGGGGAGGTTTCTTGAATGTAACAAACGAGGTGACACCGGAGGAGGCCGCTTCTTACTTTGATGAGAATGTCGTTCCCTTATTCGATGCTAATCCTTTGAAAGAGACGATGATTCAGAAATATATTTCTTTCTGGAACGCAGATGGAGAGTCTACCGAGTGCTATAATGACGTACGTCGTTTGAAGAGCTTGGGTGAGGATATTTATGGCTTGCAAAATCCGGGTAAGTTCCCGTTAAGATGTCCGTATGGTAATGATGATACTACGACTAATCCTAATATACAAGCTGCTTATGGTGATGGTCAGTATGTGTTTACCGAAAACGTATGGTGGGCTGGCGGAACTCGCTAATCAATATATAAAAGCATAACGAGTGACAACATTCAAAAAAGGGGAAGAATATCTTAATGATATTTTTCTCCTTTCTTATAAATCCACATTCTAGCCGAACTTCAATCGTGTCTCAATCTTCTCAAGATCGCGGACAATCGTCATATCCATGATATTGCTATAGATTTCGGTAGTACGAACACTTTTATGCCCTAACAACTTTTGTACCGTAGTTATATTCGCTCCATTATATAATAATAAGGTAGCATTTGTATGCCGAGCCGTATGAAAAGATACCTTCTTATCAATACTTGCCAATTGGCTGATTCGGCGTAATTGCTTATTCACGTTTGAATTAGAGGATAAGGGAACACCAAACAGGGTTCTCGGCGCATTCTTATATCGCTCATAGATAGGTAAAGATTTACCCTCGAACAAGAGGAATAGCGGCAAACGGACACTCACATCTGTCTTCACCGATGAATAAACCAGCCAAACCTTATCATCAATAATCAAAAAGTTCTCTTTCGTTATACTTACTATGTCTGAGAAACGTAATCCCGTGTAGCAACTAAATAAAAACATATCCAGACACCGGCGCAATGTACGCTGCCCATCCAGCTTTAAGTTTTCCAAACGACCTAACTCCTCAGGCGTTAAATGAGTACGCTTACTCTCTTGATATTTAATCTTATATTTCCGAAATGGATATTTGTGCAACTCGAACAACTCCTTATTAATCGCCAAGTTGATATATCGTTTCAAATGCTTCATATGTTTAGCGATCGTATTTCGATGATACTCCTGCTTCAATAAGAAATATTCAAAATCGCATAAGAAATTGAAATTAATATCCTTAAACAGAACGTCCTTTTTATATAAGGATAGAACATGCAAAGTGGACAAATGGTTTTTTAATGTCGATTCTTTCAAATTACTATGTAAAATCTCCTCACGCATGAAAACAAGAAAAGAGGAAGACGTAGATGTCGAAGAAGCCTCCTCACGCAGATCCTTCAACGAAAAACCGTTATTCGCTTGTCTCTTCTCCAGCTCATCTCTCTCCAACTCCATAACATAGTTCTGAAGATACAGGTTTAACGCATCCATATTCGGATGATTCTTTATGGAACGTCTCTTGTTGTCCCATTGACAAGGTTTCACATAAACCTTCGTTGAAAAATACCTCTTTTGCCTATTCAAATAGGCCTCTACTTGAATCAAAGCTTTTCCTTCCGCATTCAATTGCTTTTTTCGATTAAACACTAAGTTGTAAATTACTTTTTCCATGATACATTTATATATTATCTGATTGTAAACACGAAGGAACAATAATAAGTTCTTTGTAGCACAATCTACAAACTAAAAGTTTGTTATCACGGATTACCTACTAATAAAAAACCATATATCCAAGTAAATAAAAAGGGCCTACCAAATACATGGCAGGCCTCTCCTACTTTTCGAGATATTAAATCATATCAATAATCTTCACCTTCCCAACCTGTTTTACGGAATCCCTTAACCGTCATCGACTTTCCATTTTGAGTCAAGGTAAATTCAATGGCATCCACTTTTGTATTGGCTTGAGTAGTATAACCATCCACAATTACTTTACCAGAGATATTGAAGGTTACAGTAGAATTTATACCATCATCCGCATGGAGCAGATTAGCGATACCATCCCCATCAAAAGATTTAGAAGCGACATCGCAATGAATCTTGCCACGTACTCCCCAGTCGTTTGTGGCAACACTCATTTTTATCCACATCTTATCCGTGGCATCATCAGTCGTATTGTAAGTATTGCAGGTCACACCTTCCGCCAAGACACCACCATCCTCACCTGTAACATTAACTACCCATTCGCCACATAAAGGGTAAATAGCCGTGTATTCTATCTCGTAATCACCATAAGTCTCACAAGAAGAAAAGGTGAGCAACGCCAATAAGATAACCAGTAATTTATTTATCTGTTTCATATTCAAAAAGCTTTTCTGATTAATATACATTTATAACACCCATTTATTTATGCCACCATTGTTTTTCCGCTAACGGAACTACCGCCGGAGTATTAGGGTTATAGTCTGAAGATGACTTCGGATACAATAAACGACGAGGATATTCACCCGGAGCCAACGCAGAACCAATGCAAGGAGTCAACTGCCCCCAAATATATCCTTCCTCATCCACATGCTTTGTCCCTAAAACAGGAATACCGGTACGATTGATATCAAACCATGCGTCCCATGCTTGACAACGAGTGGAAGCGATCCACTTCTGGGTCAAAATAGAGGTAAGCATTGAATTTTGGTCCGTACTATCGAAAGCATAAGGAGCACCTTCCGAAACAAACTCGGCAGCAGAATACCCCCAACGTTCAAACGCATAATTCACACCTTGCTCATAAGCCACTTTCGCTTTAGCCACATCATTCAAACGAGCGTAAGCTTCCGCTTGCAGGAACGCTACCTCAGCAGCAGACATAAAATAAACAGGATCTGTAGGACCTAGCTTAGCCACAGAGATCATACGAGTTGTTACCGCTACCGAGTTTGGGCGGTCACCATACTTCAAAGCTGTTGTCTCGCCGGAGCCATCCGTATTAGGTGAATAAAAATCATTTAAACGAGGATCCTCATATTTTTTCAAATAATCGCAAACCGTAGCGCACGCACGAATATTTACAGTTGAATTCAATTTACGACGGTCATTCTCATACAATGGATTTGATTTATTTTCCAAATCTTGAAAACAGTCCATCTTAGCGTCTACACTCAGCAAATCTCCTTCGTCGAGCAATGCCTTGATAGCAGCTTTATTCGTATCGAAATCACGCATCAACAATTTTAGCTTTAAACTCTTCGCAAATTGAATCCACTTATTCACGTCACCAGCGAACACCAAGTCTTGTTTTGTAACCGAAGGCAAACCACCTGCGGTAGCTTCCGCTTTTTTAGCGATAATCTCGTCCAACATCGCTAATAATCCCGGATAAACCACAGTCTTACTGTCATCATATTTCGGTGTAGTATTCTCATTCCCAAGAATAGCTTCTGTAAAAGGAATAGAGCCATAAGAGTCCACTAGGATATGATACATAAAGGCAGTCATAGTCTTACCCATTACCCAATAATTCCATTCTTGAGCCGATTCAGAGCTTTTGATAACCAAATCCAAGTCTGGCAGTGCTATTGAATAAGGTATAGACCACAAACGAGAATCGGATGCGTTAGTTATCGTATAGTTAACCAATGTATTATACTGGTTGGATGTATGTCCCTGCGTACATTGCTGAGACCACATGCTACCATATAATTCGTAAGTACCACCTACAATACTTGCTACTCCTGCGATACCAGAAGGAAGCAAAGTAGAAGAAGAGGCTTCCGTTGGATATTCCGGATTCTGGTTAATATCCAAATAATCGGAACAAGCTGTAGTCGCCATCAACAAGCAGCTAACCAGTCCTGTATATATTAAATTGTTTCTTTTCATACTATCTTTACTTTTTAAAGTTACTTATTATAATACAACTTTAATACCACCACCAAACGTACGGTTTGTCGGAGCCGCACCAAATTCACCAATTTCAGACAAGATGTCATTACCATAATTCGTACCTTCCGGATCTACGTAGTTGTTCTTTTTCGGGGTCCACATAAATAAATTACGTCCGATCAAACTAACTTGAACCATAGAGAATGGGGTTTGTTTCAACCATGCTTTCGGCAAAGAGTAAGAAAGTGTAATCTCTCTTAATTTCAAGTAATCTTTAGGTAAAATCCAATTTCTATACTGAGCGTAGTTGGAGGCGTTATTATAGTAGGTATTAACAGCGCTAGAAGCACCTCCCCAATGTACGATAGGTATATCATTCTCTACGTATTGACCATTTACGACTTTCACGGAATTAGGAACCACAAATGGTTCACGATTATTAAACACCGTATAAGTAGAGTTTCCGGCAAATGTAAGCAATTGAGAGGTATATGAATAGAACTCACCGCCATTACGCCAATCTAATACCGCTGATAAAGTAATCCCTTTCCATGTGAAATGCGTATTAAAGCCCATCAAGAAATTAGGTGTAGACGTTCCTACGATCTCTTTCTTGCTAGCATCAATTGTCGGCATACCGTTATTATCAACGATCACCTTACCATCATCAGTCGTGGCCAAAGCCGGAACCTTGAAAACGCCCAAAGGCTGACCTACTTCCGCAACGAAATCCACTTGATAGGAACTTGTCAATTTATACTCAGTTACATCATCCCATAACTCTTTCACCTCACTCCAGTTCTTACTGAAAGTAAAACCTAATCCCCACTCGAAATCTTTCGTACGAACAGGAATGCCATTCACTGCCAACTCGACACCTTGATTCGCAATCTTACCTACGTTGCGGGTCATAGACGTATAGCGAGACTCCGGAGCCAGACTAGCAGATATTATCTGATCTTTCGTACTCTTATTATAATAAGCAGCATCAATATCCAAGCGATTGTTAAACAGATGCGTTGTTAAACCGAACTCCCATTCTGTCGTGATCTCCGGACGAAGATCCATACTCGGCAAACGATTATACTCTGTCAAGCCTAATGTATTATTAATAGGTAAATATAAATCTCCAAAACCTAAACTGATTTGAGTCGGTGTAAAATAACTGCTAGTACGGTAAATCGGAGCATCGTTACCAGTCTGTCCCCAAGCTGCACGAACCTTCAAGAAATTCAGATAATCAGATTTCAAATCCTCAAACATATCCGTGATGATCAATGAAGTATTCACGCCACCATAGAAAAAGCTATTATTTCCTTGAGGTAAAGTAGATGACCAGTCGTTACGAATAGAAGCATTCACAAACCAGAAATTCTTGTAACCAAACTCACCTTGAGCGAACAAACCAACCAAACGGCGTCTATCAGAGTAAGTCGTAGTCATGGGCTTATCAACACCATTCGCTAAGTTAAACCATCCCGGTTGCTCCAAACCATACAGATAAGATTTCAAATAAGAACTCGTTTGTTGATTCAAGTTCCATCCAATCATACCATTCAAAGCGATATCCTCACCGATTTTATAATCCGCATTTAAGAAAGCGGTCGCATCAATTTGCTCCACCTTGTCACGACGTTCCGTATAAGTACCGGGCTGCTGCTTCTTACCACCTAATTCACTCCAAGACCCTGAAGCGAAAGTCACTTTTTCATTCCATCTCTTTTGAGTAGCGTTCGTAAAGTCACCACCTAAACGTCCAACCGCCTTCAAACCTTTCATAATCTCAAAAGCAAGCTCGATCTTACCATAGACACGGTCATCTTGATACTTATTACGATTATGATCTAACACCCAATATGGATTCTCCGCATAAGCTGTATAGAAGTTATCCGTATTAAAATAAGGATTCGTATAATCTTTCATTGAGCTAATATCTACATCCACGGCATGTTGTAAAATCTCAGAAAACATCGTTGCACCATCATCTCCTTGGCCAGCAGCAGCTTGTGTGATATCTTTACGGACATAGTTCAAGTTTAATTCCGCAGAAAAACGTTTATATTTCATATTACCTCTTAACGAGATTGTATTACGAGCATATGAATCAGCGTCACCCGGTAATACACCGTCAGACTTCACATTACCATAGGAGGCAACAAAACCAAGTTTATCATTACCCATACGAATCGAGACGTTATTATTCGTCTCAAAACCAGTTTCATAAAAATCACGAAGATTGTTCTTTACATACGAGAAAGGCTTAGAAAGCGGAGTTAATAAACCTTCTGAGCCGTCTGAGTAAGGTCCCCAGATATGATCACGACCATCCAAAACCGGTCCCCAAGAACCATTCTCCATAGGTCCGAAAGATCCCCATCCTTGTCCGAAACGATCTTGTGTTTGAGGAACACGCAATACGCTAGATCCCATAAATGAGCCATCGTACGTAACAGAAAGCCTCTCAGCCCCAGCCCGTTTTGTTGTCACCATGATAACACCATTAGCAGCCCGGCTACCATAAAGGGCAGTAGCGGAAGCACCCTTCAAGACTGTTACAGACTCAACATCCTCTGGGTTAATGTCATTAGCTTGGTTACCAAAATCCACGGAGTTAGAGAAAGAATCCTCACCTTGGAAATCATTCATAATAGGCACACCATCCACCACATACAAAGGTTGATTAGCACTGAAAGAACTGATACCACGCACGATTACTTTCTGAGAAGAGCCTGTAGCACCACCGCTAGTAATATTCAAACCCGCAACCTTACCAGTCAAACCTGACATCACTGATCCAGACTTAGCGGCATTCAAATCTTCACTCTTCACAGTAGAGGCTGCATAGCCCAACGCCTTTTCCTGCTTTTTCATACCAATCGCAGTTACGACAACCTCCTCAAGATTCTGGGTACCAGACTGAAGGACTACCCTCAACACATCTTGTACCGGAACCTCACGAGCAATCATACCCACATAAGAAATTACCAGAGTCTTCGCGGAACTTGGTACATCCAAACTGAACACACCATCAAAATCCGTTACTGTACCTGTAGTAGTACCCTTGACTATTACAGACGCACCAATAATCGGTTCACTGTCTTCGGCGGAAATAACA
>NZ_JAMOKM010000038.1:0-10772 GCF_023656665.1 Parabacteroides sp. B2-S-102
TGTGGCTTTTGGATGTCTGCAAACGACCTTTTCCACATCAAAAGCAAAAGCGTAACGACCACTCTTTCAGTTGAATCGCTACGCTTTTCTCAAATTTACTTTTTAGCTATCTGTTTATTTTAAATTTATAGGTTATATCATGGCAAAAGTAAGGATTTGTTTTTACTTTTACGCGAATTTCACAAAAGTGTGCTATGATCAAAGAGAATTTCATTAAGATTTACGAGGAGAGTTTCAAGGAAAACTGGGCCTTGCCGGCATTAACGGATTACGGGAAAAGTAAAACCTTTACTTTCGGTGATGTAGCAACGGAGATCGCACGTATTCATCTTTTATTCCATGAGTGCCAAGTCCGTCGTGGAGACAAGATCGCGTTGATCGGTAAAGACAGCTCCCGTTGGTGCATCGCTTATATGGCGGTTGTTACTTATGGGGCGATTATCGTGCCTATTCTTCAGGACTTTAATCCGAATGATGTACATCATATTATTAACCACTCGGAATCTGTCTTTTTGTTTGTTAGCGACCGGATTTGGGATTCTTTGGAGGAAGATAAGATCGAAGAGGTTCGCGGTGTATTCTCTCTTTCTGATTATCGTTGCTTGCATCAACGGGATGGGGAGAATATCCAGAAGTTGATGAAATCGCTGGATGAGAAGATGACCGAGAAATATCCGGATGGTTTCACCCAAGAGGATATCAAATACGCTGAGCTGGATAATGACAAGGTGGTAGAGATCAACTATACATCGGGTACGACCGGATTTAGCAAAGGGGTTATGTTGACGGGGAATAATTTAGCCGGAAACGTGACGTATGCCCGGACACTGGATCTATTGTTCCGGGGTGAACGTGAGTTATGTTTCCTGCCTCTGGCCCATGCCTATAGTTGCGCTTTCAATTTATTGGTACCCATGGCATTCGGTGTGCATGTCTATTTATTAGGTAAGGTGCCGTCTCCTAAAATCTTATTAAAGGCATTCGAAGAGGTGAAGCCGAACTTGATCTTGATGGTTCCCCTGATTTTGGAGAAGATCTATAAGAAGATGATCCTTCCTCAGTTGAATAAGCGAACCTTGAAGTTGGCCTTGAATATCCCACTGTTGGATTCACGTATCTATGCGCAGATCCGCAAACATTTGGTGGATGCCTTGGGAGGACGTTTCCGTGAAGTGATCGTGGGGGGCGCCGCCATGAATCAAGAAGTAACGGATTTCTTGTATAAGATCAAATTCCCGTTCACGATCGGTTATGGTATGACGGAATGTGGCCCGTTGATCAGTTATGACCATAATAATGAGTATGTGCCCGGTTCTTGCGGACAGATCTTGAAAGGGATCATGAAAGTCCGTATCGATTCGGAAGACCCTTATAATAAGGTAGGCGAGATTCAAGTATCGGGCGAGAACGTAATGAAAGGCTATTATAAGAATGATGAGGCAACCCAAAATGTCTTCACGGAAGATGGCTGGCTAAGGACGGGTGATTTGGGTACGATCGATCATGACAACCGTATTTTTATACGTGGACGTAGCAAGACGATGATCTTGGGCGCTAGCGGACAAAATATTTATCCGGAAGAGATTGAATCCAAATTGAACAATTTGCCATTCGTGATGGAGAGTTTGGTCGTGGAGAAAAACGGGAAATTGATCGGGATGGTGTATCCGGATTACGATACGGTGGATAGTACGGGTATCTCGCATACGGATCTTCCAGTTATCATGGAACAAAATAGGATAGAGTTGAACAAGCTCCTGGCTCCTTACGAAACGATCTCGGAGATACAATTGTATCCGACAGAATTCGAGAAAACACCGAAGAAAAGCATTAAGCGTTACCTGTACAGTAATTATTGATAAATAAATAGAAAGCAAACGCAGCTAATATTCAGCATATTGTAAAAGCGGTAGAAAATAATTCAAAAAAAAACGTCTTATGTTGTACAACATATATGATTAATACATACATTTGCATCGTTTTACAACAACAAGATATTATAGACCGTTTAAATTAAGAACAAAATGAAAAAGTTAGTTGCATTTGCTGCTGTTATCGCAGCTGTATCATTCGCATCTTGTGGCAACAAATCTGCTGAATCTACCGAATCTGTTGCTGAAACAGAAGAGGCTACTGTAGTTGAGGAAGCTCCTGTAGTAGAAGAGGATGCTGCCGCTACTGATTCTGTAGCTGTTGAGGTTACTGACTCTGTTGCCGTAGAAGCTGCTCCTGCTGAATAATAATCAGTAAACGAGTTTTGAGGACAGTCTGTATGCGTTGAACATACAGACTTTTTTTGTTTATAAACCATAGATAATGATATGAGACAAATTTTACTTCTTCCATTGGCCGCTCTATTGGCTATGCCGGTATTCTCGCAGACTCCTGCCGATACGACGCTTACGATCCGGAATATAGAGATTCAGGGTACCCGTTTCGCCGGGTTGAGCGAGAGGGGCGGGATGAAAATCTTGCGGGTAGATAATAACTTGAGTAGCGTTACCAATACGGCGGCGGATGCTTTTCGCCAATTGCCTTCTGTCATAACCGATATGGAAGGAGCCGTTACATACAGGGGCTCCGGTAATGTCGGGATGCTTGTCGATGGAGTTCCTTACGGTTTGCTGGAAGAATATAGCGGTGACGTGCTGATCCAACTTCCCGCCCTGTTCTTTAACCAGATCTCATTAGGGGCATTTCCTCCGATTAATGCGGTGCCGGATGGTGATGTGGGCATACTCAATCTGGTGCCTCGTATGTATGGAACGGGAGATTCCCCTCTATATGTTACGCTTGGGGCGGGATGGAATGAGCGATATAACGCAGGAGCGGTATTGAATTTGCATCCCGGAAAATTCCATATCAACGCGAAATACAATTATAGGAGGGAATACCGGGAACGATCTTTCAGCAAATCGACCGCGACCGCTAAAAACCGGACGGAGATGAATAATAATGCCACGGCTCGTCCGGACGTACATGTGGCGGATATGAAAGTAGACTATGATCTTTCCGCGAAAGACCGGATCACCGTGCATGGCCTGTATCATTTGATGGATTATAGCCGGTATGGACGCATTAACAACCGGGTATTCAACCCGAAAGGGGAGCAAATGAAGTACGTGATCCGTAACCGGTATAACGACCAGCGTCAGGAAGCTTATGCCGCCGAAGCGTATTGGAACCATGAGATTTCGGAGAATCAAGGTTTTTATACCGTATTCAACTATAATAATTTCTCGTATGATGAGGATAATGATTTCAAGAATGAGAATCCTCAAAACGGGAATATCGTCTCGGAGGATAACCAATCTATCGACCATACGAAACATAATTATTTCTGGGGATTTGGATATGGGCAGGAGATCGATGGTTGGGATTTCAAGCTTGGTTATATAGGTCGTGCGCGAAACGAGGATTATCTGACGGCTGCTTTTGATAAGGTTGACGGTAGTTTTGAGTTAAGTCCGGCGAAATCGTATAATTACGATTTCAACCGTTATCTGAATTTGATCTATGCGGACGTGGTTAAGAATTGGGGCGCTTTTAACGCGGAGATAGGGATACAGGCGGAATTTAGTCATTTTAAGATGGATGAGTTTAGCCCTTCTTGGATCAACGATCCTTATTGGCAGGGGATAAAAGGCAAAGAGAACAAGAGTTCCCGTTTTCATTTGTATCCTCGTTCCCGTTTTACTTATGAGGTGAATAAGAGCAATCGCTTAAGCTTGAGTTATCAGCAACGGGCGATTCGTCCGAATGGCAGCTATTTGTGCTCTTTCTTGAATAACAGTGATCCTACCCATATCATACAGGGGAATCCGGACTTGAAGGATGAGTTTATCCATAACGTAGAGCTAGGATATCAGTTCTCGGCTCCCCGTCTCCGTTTGACTCCGGCTATTTATTACCGGAATCGTACGAATCGTATCATGGAAACCGCTAGCCAAGTAAATGACGAGACGGTTTGGAAGAAAGAGAATATCGGACATAGCCAAGCAGTCGGAGCCGACTTGTCCGGTAGCTGGAATCCGGTACGTATCTTGACGGTCGGTTTCTCCGGGGATATCTATCGGGACGAGATCGATGGGCGTACGATAGGCTATGACGAGAAGAAATCCTTGGTTTGCTGGGATGTGAAGGGGAATGTAAACGTAAGTATTACGCCGACTACGGATTTTCAGGTAGACGGCTTCTACGTTTCCGACCAGCTTACGCCTCAAGGTAAGATCAAAGGCCGTTATAGCGTAAATGCCGGTCTCTCTCAATATTTCCTCAATCGTAAATTATGCGCGAACTTAAGTATCAACAATATATTCGATAGTTTAGAAGAAACAACGATTATTGATGCCCCGAACTTAGAAATGACGCAAAAGCGCAATCGTGATGCCCGGGTAGCTTGGCTTACGTTGACTTATAGTTTATAAAGTAGGTTCCGTGCCCTGTGTTCCATCTTGTTTGTGCTTTTGGATGAACAAGATGAAACGTATGGAACGGTCGTACGTGAAATAATTCCAGATCCAGTCGATCAGTACAATTAGCTTATTCTTGATTCCTAAGATGGAACGTAAATGTACGAGCATCCAAACCAACCATGCCGTAAATCCATGTAATTTCACCTTATTTAAATCGGCAACCGCTTTATTCCTGCCGACAGTAGCTAAAGTTCCTAAATTCTTATAATGGAAAGGTCTCGGTTTTTTTAGAGCCTCGATCCGTTGTAGATTTTCGGCTAATAACTCACCTTGCTGAATCGCTACCTGAGCGACTTGCGGATGTCCGTTCGGGTAATCCGGTTCTGCCATCCAGCAGACATCTCCTATGGCGAATATATTGGATAAGCCTTTTACTTGATTACATTCATTGACGATAATCCGTTCCCCCCGGGTCAAGAGTTCTCCTTCGATATGATCGAAATGCACCGCTTTCACACCACTTACCCAAAGTAAGGTTCTAGTGGGTATGGTTTGGCCGTCATCTAAGAAAACGTTCCCATCCTTATAGTCCACGACACGCTTCTGAAGAATGATGTTAACGCCCATATCCTCAAGGAAGCGTTTAGCGTTGGAGGAGGCTTCCGGAGACATGGCCCCTAGTAATTTAGAGGACCCTTCTATCAGATAGATATTCATATGAAAGTTTCCTAGATCCGGATAGTCTTTCGGCAAAACAAACCGTTTCATCTCGGATAAGGCGCCGGATACTTCTACACCTGTAGCCCCTCCACCTACAACAACTATATTTAGCAAAGCTTGCTTCTCGTCCGGGTCCGTACAAGTAGTCGCTTTCTCTAAATTAATTAATAAGGTGTCTCGTAAAGCTAACGCCTCTTCTACCGTTTTCATGGGTAGAGACTGTTCCTCGATCGTTTTGTTTCCAAAGAAGTTGGTGATAGTTCCAGCGGCGATTACAAGATAATCATATTCCAATTCGCCGATGGAGGTTTGAATGGTATGCCCTTTCGGATTGACGCCATAGACCTCTGCCAACCGGAAGTAAAAGTTCTTTCTCTTCTGGAATATCTTTCGATATGGAAAGGATATTTCATTATATTCTAAGCCGGAGGACGCTACTTGATAAAGCAGGGGAGGAAACTGGTGATAGTTGTTCTTGTCGATTAAGACTACTTGAAACTTGCTCTTTTTTAATTTCTCAGCTAGTTTTAACCCTCCAAATCCGCCCCCGATAATTACGACCCGCTTTTTGTCTGTGTAAGGAATGTTGAAGCCCATGATCTAAACGCTTTTTTTATATAAACATAGAAAGAAGCGAATTGGTTCTTCCGTTAATTATTAATGAATGTAAGCGGGTAGAGGCTTTATTTACAGGAAGGTTTATCGTGTTTCGGGGAAATACGTTTCTTTACCTTCCGCTTCAATCGCAAAAACTGCAATATGGAAAGTATACGCATCAAGATTATGAATAAGATAACCCCTAGCAAAATATAGCAAATTATCGGCGATGTCATTTTACCCTCTTCTTCACAAATTTTATCCCAGTCTTTAATTTGGAATAGTAAAACATAAAAAAATATGGTGGTCATTATACACTATCTTTTATTAGATCATCCATACGGATAGGTGTCTAAAATCAATGAGGCAAAGATAAATGAGTATAACTTATTAGGAGTTATACAACTTGACAATTTAAATGTATATTCTGATAGGGGGTGTTTTTTACAACGATTTAAGTTTTTCCTTAGCTCCGTGGGACTATATCCAAAGCGTGCCTTGCAAAATTTGTAGAAATGCGAATGCGAGGAGAAATCGAATTCATCTATTATATTCTTAAAATCATCCTCGCTGTTAGCTATGGCGACCAATAGTCGTTTGGATTTCTCTTGCATCAGCCATTCGTAGGCTGGAATACCGAAAACTTTTTTAAACTTCATCCGAAAGGAATTTACTCCGTAACCTATCATTTGAGCTAGATCTGTTACTGTTTTAGCTTTTATATAATTCTCGGCGATGAGTCTCTCAAACTCTGCTGAATGCGTACTTGATAAATAGAAAAAGTAGTCTAATTCCTCTTTTCTATAAAGCTTTTTCAGTAAGTAGAATAATTCCGTTCTCTTTAATTCATACAAAGGGTAGTTCAGGAAATTATTTTCAAGATATTGTCCGACAAGTTCTAGAAAACCGTATAAAGGTTCCACTATTTTCAGTTCTATCCACTTAGAGATAGGTTGAGGTAATATTCCGTACGGATGTTGGTAATACGGTAACTCATTCATCGTTAAACTGTCAAAAAAGAAAATGATGATTTTTGAACCTAGTGTGATATCATATGTGTAATTTTCAAATGATCTTAGAAAGATCATATACTGTTCACCGATTGTTTTCTTTTCTTCTTTAGTGGAATATATAGTTATGGATCCGCTTAAGATAAAAATAATCATATCGCTGGATAAACCAGATAGGGTTTGTGTTATTTCCTCTGACATCAATATGATACTAAAGCCAGCGTGTAAGATTCGGTTTTCAGATGTTTCCGGAGAAATTCTGTTAATAAGCTTGTTCATAAAATTTAAAATTATTGTTATTTAGTTTGTTATACAAATATTTCCCCCTTCAGTAAATCTAGATGCAAAAAAAGCGCAATGTATTAGTATGGTCTGTATACAAACTATCATTTTTTGTATACATTATGATATGAATGAAAAATAAATAGGAATCAGAGGAGGTCTCTGATTCCTTGTAAAATAAGATCTCCCATTTTTTTATGGGAAGAATTAAGTTCACTAATACTTTAGGAGGGTAATTTCTATTATCACAATAGAATGAAATAAAAACTAAATACGTCTTACAGATGAAAATAAGACATTACGTGTGAACAAGCTTGAATATTATAACGTATTGTATTTTATTTTCTTAGTCGTTTTATTTATCCGTGCGGAATGGAAGCACCGGTAATCCTTGTACGTTTTGCAAGTTGCCAATTTGGAAATTCCGGAAGCCATAACGAACGGCTATTGGGGCTTTTACGTCTGGAGCTGAGATAATAACGGTTTTTTTGTTAGCGTCTATAGTTGCGTTAGCCTTGTGGAAACGCATGTCTTTTCCGGCGATCTCGAAGCCTATGATCCCGTTATCTCGATTGAAGCCATCTTCCGCATTCTTGAAAAAAAGAATGATTTTATCTTTATCTACTTCCATATGATCGTATTGGGGGCCCTCACAAGCGATGGTTGTATAACCATAGGTTTTGTTTAGAGCCATATAACAAAGACGCTCACCGATCTTTTGTTTTTCTTTGGGGTGTATTTGCCGTTTCTCGTAATCCTGTACCAGATCGTTCGTGGAAACAATACCGCTATTGGGGATCAACCGGGTAGCTTTGTATTGCTCTTCACGAAGGTACGCGGCTTGGTCTCCTTCTTCATATTCGTAAGGGGCGATTTCTACCAGATAGAAAGGTAATTCTTCTTGTCCCCATAATCCTCTCCAATGTTCTACCATTGTCGCTAGGCGTTTAGCGTAGTCCGGGTGTCCGACATTTGACTCTCCTTGATACCATAGGAAACCTCTGACCGTATATTTGCTGGCCGGTTTCAGCATTCCGTTATACATGATCATGGGTTGTAGCATCGGATGGATTTTCTCATCGTTACCCGCTAAGGATAGATCGATATCGCTATAATTCCGCAGGATGTCTTTGGGCAACCAACCTTCAACCGTGGAACCGCCCCAGCTACAATTGATGATACCTACCGGGACATTCAATACCTCGGTCAATAGGGTCGCGAAGAAATAGGCGGTAGCTCCGAACTCCGGGGCGTTTCGCGGATCACATACTTTCCATTCGCCACCTACCGGATAATCTTTCGGTTCCAAGGCTCCGACCCGTTGGATCGTAGCGTAACGGATCGAGTTCTTATATTTCCCGGATGTAGCGATAGCGTGGTTACCTCCCTCGATAGGGCAGTGCCAGAAACCTCTTAATGGCATTTCCATATTAGATTGGCCGGAACCGAACCATACCTCGCCGATCAGAAGATCATGCAAGACAATCTTGTCTTGTCCATTCTCTAATGTTAACTGTTGCTTTTCGAAACTGGCCGAGGGCGTCTGAACCCAGATTTCCCATCTGCCTTGATCGTTTACTTGGGCCGTGTATTCCGTATTGTCCCAAGAACTACGGACTTTCAGGCTTGAATTTGGGGTTGCATTTCCCCAGAGCCGTACTTTAGTGGCTTGTTGGAGTACCATGTTGTCGCCTACCAAAGCTGGCAGCTTGATCTCTGCCCGGAGGTTCACCAAACCGAGAAGGAGGCCGATCGCCATCCAATAGAATTTGTTCATATCGCTTGTTTTTTTTGATGTCGGAAACTTCCGACGGTTGTTAATCTGATAAAAAAGAGCCGGCAGGCGGTCTTTCGGACGGCTATTCGCCGGTAAGTCGTTCGATAATCTCCATACACATCCGTCCGTTGTGATAGGGACATTTCCAGAAACCGGCCTTGTCATCCTCGCGATTGATCTCGTGATCGAGCGATACGCTCCAATGCCATTCCCCTTGTTCCTTGTCGATCAAATAACGCTGAATGAATTTCCAGCATGTATAGGCTGTGCCTAAGGCAGGCTCATCTCCGAAATGTTGATACAAGTTGAAATGACCCACTACATTCTCGGCTTGCACCCACCAATGCAGGTCCGTGTCGGCTTTCTTCTCATCCGGGTGATACTCGTAAATGAGGCTACCGTTCGCTAATAACCCGTCTTCGGCCGCTATCGCTATCTTTTGAACCAAAGGCTCTACTTTCTGAAGGATCTCGTTGTTTCCCAATTCGATAGCGGCCTCATGCAGTAACCAAGATGCCTCTATATCATGACCGTAGGAGATGATACGGTATTTGCTTTCCCAATCCTCGTTGAAAAAGAGGTTTAAATGATAGGTACGGTGATCCAAAATCTTGTCGGTGAAAATCAGGATCAAGTTTCGGAGTTGTTTTTTGAGGTGCTCGTCTTTCCATACCCGGTACAAGTTGGTATAAGGTTCGAGGATATGCAGATGGGTATTCATTGTTTTTTTCTCATTCTCATCCTTGTCGCTGAGTCGCATATCCTCTATCAGTTTCCAGTCTTTCGTAAAGGCTTCCATATAACCGTTCTTTTCCGGGTCGAAACTATATTGTTCGATCGCCTTGAAGAGACGGATCGCATAATCCAACGCTTCTTTATCTCCGGTAGCCCGGTTGTACTCGCTTAATCCGTAGATAGCGAATCCTAAGGCGTAGATTTGCTTTTTGGTTTGCACCGGTTGACCGGTATAGTCTAATTCCCAGTAAATACCCTCGAATTCTTGGTCGTAGAATTTATCGATAAGGTAGCGTTTTGCACGGGTCGCCGTTTCCAGATATTCCGGCTTTCGTAATAAACGGTATGCGGCGGAGAATGTCCATAGGATACGGGCGTTCAAGATGGCGCCTTTAGGGGCATGTACGACTCGTTGGCCGTTTCCCGTGATTTGCCCATGGAAACCACCATACTCATTATCAATCATTCGGTTCATCCAAAAAGGGAGGATATTGTTCTCTAGCTCCCATTGAACCTCGTTTTGTAAATCTTCGGTGATTTTATTCATTTGTTTCTTTTCTTTTGGTTTCTAATGTAGCGGTGATTTCCTTCATCTTTGTCTCGCTAAGCGGATAGAAAGCGATAAATACAACAGACAGGATCGTACCTACGGCCGGTAAGAAACTGAGGAACATCTTGATTCCGCTAATCGTTTCCTCGCTTTGTACGGTATTGGCCTGAAATCCGAAGAAAGCGAGCAGCCAGCCTGTGATAGCCGTGCCGATCGCCCATCCGAATTTCTGGCTCATAGACGAGGAACTGAAGATCAATCCTGTGGCACGGTTCCCGGTTTTTAGTTCTGAGTAATCCGTGCAATCGGCGTACATGGACCAAAGTAAGGGGAAAATACTACCGGCGCAAATACTGATGAACACTTGGAACGTGAATATCAGGGCTAGATCCGTCTTGTCGAGCCAGAAAAAGAGGATGCTTAAGACCGAGGCGATCAGCATGGAGCCCATATAGGTTCTTTTCTTTCCGATCCGGTTGCTTAATGGGGCGGCCAAGATTACTCCGATAATGTTTGCCGCCTGTCCTACCGCCAGATATAATCCGCTTAAGACGAAGGAGACTCCGAAAAGAGTAAAGCCAAGCCTTTGTCTTGATTGAAATCAGAGTGGAACACAGAACGTTTCCGCCGCCTATGGCGGCAGAAACGTTTTTAGTTACCTTTGCTGTAGGCATAAGAAGCAAGCC
>NZ_JAMOKM010000039.1:0-2280 GCF_023656665.1 Parabacteroides sp. B2-S-102
TAAAAGTAATGGGGGTGAATGTAATCGACTGATTACTAATAAAAAGCAGAATATATAATCTGATAAGGTGAACGACTAAGAAACGAGCGAGTTTCTTTCCCTTTCTTTATTCTGCAAAGTCTCAAAGAACTCTCTGTTTGATGTTGCAAAGATAGCGATATAATTCATATAAGCAAAGTATTTACGTTGTTTTTTCAATGAAAATCAACCTTAGACATTTCTAATTCTATAAAATCGCCATTTTAAGGTATTGCATATATCTATGAACAATGGTAATTTTGCAAAATGATAATCAAAAGAATTCTTTTAATCTTCATCATTCTACTTCTGCTGTTTCCCACTGCTAATGCTACTATTTTGAATTTAGTTGTGGGTGATACTATATACCCTACTCGAAAACATGTTTCTTCATTACATAAAACGATAGAACTCGATGAAGTTCAAGTTATTGGACAGCGGAAATTGTTTTCCATAAGAAAAGACACCACGTTTATCAATACTGATTGCCTTCGAGTAAGGAAAGGTGCTAACTTGGAAGACTTAATCAGGAATATTCCGGGCATGGAATACGACAAGGCGAACAGGCAACTATCATTCAAAGGAAAGCCATTGAACGGCGTAAACATCAATGGCGAGACCTTTATGGGCAACGACATTATCGCAGCGTTGGAGAATATGCCAACCGATGCAGTGGAACTACTGAAACTGTATGACATGCTCAGCGCATTGGAGAAAATGACGGGAGTAGATGATGGTGCCGACAATTATGTGCTGGACATCAAGACCAAATCTACCTACAATGGCAGCCTGACAGGAACACTAACGGCTGAACACGGCAATCGCGACAGACGCAGGGATGAGGTACAGGGCAATCTATTCAATGCCGATGGCGAAAACACCTCGCTGACTTTGCGCTCTGACAATCTTAGTAATATGAACATTGGGGGAAACAATTTCCAAAACATATTGTCGGGCAATATCGTGAAGAAATTTGGTAAGAAAATTACGCTCAATGCAAGCCTCTCACTCAATGCCTTCCACAATGGAAGCGAGAATCATGACTATGATGAGCAATATCTTTCATCGGGAACAAAATATCGGGAATCAATGCTGCTTTCCTTGAGCAAGAATCACAGTAATGCCGCAAACATAAATCTGCAGTATAACATAGACAAAAAGACTTTGCTGAATATAAGTGCAAATGGAAACTTCGGACGGTCAGACAACCTGACTGACAACACAACATACCTATATGAGCGCAATACGGCTGCGGACACGCTGACCTCGGGAACGCTGCGAAATAACACAAAAAGCAATGGAAAGAATTACCATGTATCTGCCGACCTCACACGGCGGATTGGCAAGGCTGGGGCATCATTTACCGTGAAGGCGACACTTGGCGGTAACTCGAATGAAACTAATAATACCAGCCTTTCACTGACGAAATTCCACCACCTGCGCAACGCTGTGGGCGGAGATTCACTACTGTTGCGCAATCTTTGCCAACAACTGCCCACCCTGCGCAACGAAAGCAGAATATCATTGCAATATACCCATCCTTTTGGCAAACAGTTGAAATTGCAGACAGGGTACGGACTGCATCACGAAGAGGATAGAAACACAAGCAACACTTACGACTATACTATACCGAATAGACCATACATAGATAGCCTAAGTTATGAGAACACACTATCTATATGTGGGCAGGAACTCACCCTGAGAATGGATTATAAGGGTAAGCAATGGAAGATAAACAGTGGCATTGATGTAGACCACCCGACTTTGAACTACGAAGGATGAAATTTTTCAGGGACAACTTCCAGCATTTCCAAAAAACAGTTTAACCATTGACTTGGAGACAAACAAACAATTTGAGCATTAAGGTTTAAACCGAATTTTTCCGAAATTGACCTGACCTGACTTTTCCTGAAAATCGACTTTAAAGCTGTTTTTACAGATAAATCAGGTTTCTCTAACAGACAGGAAATAAATGCTAAGTATTTGGCTTTAAACTTAAAATCAAAAAATAAGTGTTTTCTTTTAATGTTTAACAGGGCTGATTTGACAGTTGGCGGTGGCAAGAAACTTTCAGGACCTACCTCATAGACAAGTTTCAAATCAAAAAAAGTATGATAGAAAACGGTATATGGATTGTAAAGCTTCCTCGAAAATAACTTTTGTGTAGGTTCTAATTGAAGGATAATGGAACCTCCCAGAAAATTTCCAAGACTCTCAAACATCAGGATTTTGAAAATATCGGAAGTAATGCCATAAGGAATA
>NZ_JAMOKM010000039.1:2380-10153 GCF_023656665.1 Parabacteroides sp. B2-S-102
TTGACACCACTTTGAAAGGAAATTTCGGAACTGCAAAATTCCTAAAATCACAACCGACAACTTGAACATTTCGGGCATCAGAAAATAATTTTCGTAAATGTTCAACCAAAGCTGTGTCGTTTTCAATAGCAACAACATTGTTGGCGATTTTTAATAAATGAACAGTAAGAAACCCCTTGCCTGCCCCAATATCTAAAACCGTATCCTGATTACTTATATTTGCTTGTCTTATTGCATCTTTTATTAGCACTTTATCAATAGTAAAGTGCTGACCCGTAAAACGAACGGGCAATTTCTTTTTTGTCATTAGTAACTTCTTACAGGTGAATACTTCTTGAGTTCAACTTATAAATGCAACTTTTTGGGTGCGGATAATAAGCAATAAAAACATTTATTTTTCAGAGAGGAAAGAGAGACAATGTCCCCCTTTCTCTCACTCTGAATGGATAAAGTTTGCTATCTTTGCTTTAATTGTCCGTCCAAAGAAAAAAAAGTTGCAGATGAGCAAACATATAACCGAGGAACAAAGGTATGCAATTTTCTATGATGTTGCAAATACCGATGAGCAAAAAAGCAATAGCGGAAGCTATCGGAGTAGATAAAAGCACTGTTTACAGGGAGATAAAGCGCAATTGCGACGCCCGAAGTGGTAGCTATAGCATGGAGCTTGCCCAGCGAAAAGCAGACAGGCGCAAGCAGCAAAAACATCGCAAGGAAGTGCTTACACCGGCAATGAGAAAACGGATAATAAAGCTGTTGAAGAAAGGATTCAGCCCGGAGCAGATTGTCGGCAGGAGCCGCTTGGAGGGAATTGCGATGGTATCTCACGAAACGATATATCGCTGGATTTGGGAGGATAAGCGGCGGGGTGGCAAACTGCACAAATATCTTCGCAGACAAGGTCGCAGGTATGCCAAACGTGGTTCTAAAAATGCAGGGCGAGGATTTATCCCAGGCAGGGTGGATATTGATGAGCGTCCCGAGATAGTGGAACTGAAGGAGAGATTTGGTGATTTAGAGATAGATACAATTATTGGTAAGAACCACAAAGGTGCCATTCTTACCATTAACGACAGAGCAACAAGCAGGGTCTGGATACGCAAGTTGTCGGGAAAAGAAGCCATCCCGGTAGCTAAGATTGCAGTATGGGCACTGCGGAAAGTGAAAAACTTAATACACACAATTACGGCTGACAATGGAAAGGAGTTTGCAAAGCACGAGGAAATTGCGCAAAAATTGGAAATAAAATTCTATTTTTGCAAACCATACCACTCATGGGAACGTGGTGCCAATGAAAACACCAACGGGCTTATCAGGCAGTATATCCCAAAGGGTAAGGACTTTAGTGAAGTAACCAACAAACAAATTAAGTGGATTGAAAATAAACTCAATAATCGACCTCGTAAAAGACTTGGATACCTCACGCCAAACGAAAAATTTAAACAAATTATTAATCAGAATTCTGTTGCATTTGCAAGTTGAATTCAGCTTATAATAAGAAAGGAGATGAAGAATTTACTTCCCAACAGGACATTTTATTCCCTAAAGTGTTTGATGTTGATGGCATGCGAGTTTTTATTTATTGGAAACTTCCACATCCTGTGGAAAAGCTCTATCCATATGTTGATTACAAAATACGGAAAATTTCAAAAGATACGTTAGTTATAGGGGATTATACAGACTTTGTGTTTGTTAATGGTCATGGTAATGCCCCAAATCGGGAATTGTCAAAATAAAAAAATAATAAATGTGGGGTAATACTCCAAATCGGGAGTTATTGAAATAATTATCTGATTATCAATGTACTTTCCAAAAGATAAAGTATTAGGGCAGAGTGGAAAAATCGTTGAAACTGGTCCTATGTAATCGTTCAAAGTGACCCTTTTGTATCATCCAAAGAGGGATTGGACATTCGCGGTACGATACGAGTATGGGTGTTATGATTTATCAGCATTCATTCTTCTCTACTCCCAAAGGATTTTGTCAGTTGTACTGCTTGCTGTTGTAGTCTGATGAGAATTTGGGAATAGGTTTCGAGTTTGCCGAGCAGTTGTTGAGCAGTGGCAACAGAATGATAAGTATTGAGGACTTTCACGACTTCGTTGTACAGAACTCCTATCTTATGAGCCAAGGCAACGATTTCTGAGAGTTTCTCCAAGTAAGGTTCTTTTGCAGGGTCTTGGGTGATGACCTTAAAAGATTCACCAAGAAGCCTTGCTCGGACAAAGTCGCTCTTTGTCTTTGCTCCCGACTTGCGATAGAGTCTGATAAGTTTCTGCTGGTCTTCGGAATTAGGTATTCTGATGTGCCATCTGTCCCATCGTGGGCAGGTGGCACATCTGCCGTCTGGCTTCTTTTGTTTTTGCTTCTTCATTGCTTTCTAATCACGACTTTGGAGTGATTTAATCCCCTTTCGGGGCAAGGGTCTTTGTGGTACAAATGGCAATTTGTGGTACAAAGACACACCTTGCTGATGTAGAAAATGGGATTATAAGCCCCTGCTGTGTTACTGCATTCATTGAATACAGTAACTCGGCGTAGGCTTGCATTCGAGGAATGCAGTAATTCAGAGTTTCCTCCATCTTTCCACATCTTCCTTGTATTGGTCGAGGTGTTCCCGCAGTACCTGTTCGACATATCCCGAAACGCTCGCTCCATGCTCACCGATTCTCCGCACCACGAAGTCTAACTTTCGTTGGATTTCCTCTGATACATACACGGCTTTGCGGTGGCTGTTGCGAAAGGGCTGGAGATATTTCCCCTGAAACTCGGATAATTGCTTTCTGTCCTTTGTTTTTCCCATTCTTTGATGAAATTCTTCGGTAGAAGTAGCCCTTTCTGTTGGCGACAACGCTGTTTCTTGATAGGACGGTTGAGAAAAATCCTCGTTACTCTCCTTGTCATTTTGTTCCTCAACTTTATCAACAGGCTCAAACCTTCTCTTTTCCTCTTCATAATCGGAGGGCTGGTCAAAATCGGGTAACTCTTCGGGCTTGCGGAGCTTAACGCCATAATTTCCCATATCTCTAATGGCTTGTTCCAAGCGTTGTTTCCTTTTTTCATCTATTCTTGCCATAATTTCTTGGGTATCGGGTTATAGTGTTTTTCAAGCATGGCTTGTATGTCGCTCTGCTTGTAGAGTATCTTCCCTCCGATTTTGTAGAAAGGAAGCGTTCCTGAGTTTCTGTACTCTTGGAGCGTGCGTGTGCTGAGCCGTAATTGCCTGCACACTTCCTCGCTCGAAAGGTAAACCTCGCCATCTAACATCGGACGAGCTGTGGCACAATACCGCTCCAACTTCTTCAAAGTGCCTTCCATCAGTTGTGCAAACATCTGCATCTGAGGGTCTTCCCGCGTAATGATTTCATTCTCTGCCATAATTCATTCATTCTTTGATTTCAATCCTTGACTGCATTCAGCATTTCACAGATGTCGGTCTGTT
Source organism: Parabacteroides sp. B2-S-102 (assembly GCF_023656665.1). Lineage (NCBI taxonomy): Bacteria > Pseudomonadati > Bacteroidota > Bacteroidia > Bacteroidales > Tannerellaceae > Parabacteroides > Parabacteroides sp. B2-S-102. Next base: position 5,823 of record NZ_JAMOKM010000039.1, read on the forward strand.
TGTAATAACACTTGTGTCCAATCATGGAGAAAGGGATTTTGCCCGTATCTCGGTATGATTGTAGGGTACGCTTGCTGATGCCTAAACGCTTGCACACGGCTTCGTTGTCGAGCCATTGCTCGGTCTCAGGAGGATTACCGATGAGTTTCTCCACACGATGGATAAAGTCTGCAAATTCGGAGCGATGTTGCCCCCACGCTTTGCGGTCGATGATAATGAGTTTCATTGCCTTAATTTTGTTTTGATTACTTTATTGTTACTCAGCAAACAAACTGTTATGCAGTCCATTGCCGTACTTCTCGGGTGCAAAAGTAAACCCTCGGAAGCACCGCTGCAAGAAATGAGGATAAGCAGGGAAATAGAGAGAAAGCAATAGAAAAACAAAGGAAATCCGTCTGTGTTATTGCGGTAATGAGATGAGGTGCCGGTTCGTTCCTTTTATTATTTTGTTGTTTTATCGATAATTCGATAGTTCGACAAATCGAGATATCGAAGTGTCGATAGATAGTTTTATCGATAGATTATTTTGACGATATATAGTTTTGACAACAGATAGTCATGACAACAAATTGTACAAACAATAGATAGTCCGTATTATCGTCAGTCCTATCTGTTGTTAGTTGTTACGCCTTGCGTCCAAAGAGCCTGAGTATGCCGTATTCTTGTCGTGCCTATCTCTCTACGGCAGCCCAGCCTTGCAAGGTTGGGAGAGATGAATACGACCGCATGGATATAGAAAATGGCAATACCACCTTGAAACAGAAAAATCCTGCGGTGGAGATTCTTCTCTCCATCCGCAGGACTCGACCTTTCAGGGCAGACAGGCTGCCGTTGTACCTTTGCACGATAAGAAACGGCATCAGGAACTTTGCGTGCGCCTTTGCCTACAACGCCTTCGGGCTTGCTTCCTCCGTCTGTTTGACCGTTGGCAGATTGTTGCTCTCGATGAGCAGCACTATCGTGCCTGTGAGTTCGGTGTAAAGACGGCCGTATTGCTCGTCAGAAGCCAATGTGTCCGTCAAACCGAACTTGTCGAATGTGGCTTGAATAGCCTTGTTCGACAACAGTATAGGTACGAGTTTCTCTGGGAGCGGTGCAGGAAGTTCCCTTTCAAACTCGTTTTCCAACACGGATATAAGCGTATCGTACTTGGAAAAGTGCAAGCCTTGATACAATGCCTCGCTTGCCATGCTCTCCGCTTCAATGTGTGTAAAGCCTTGTGCTACAGCATCGCAGTAAACTGTGAGAGCCATATCTGCCCGTGCAGTGATAAACTCCGTATCTTGCAACTTTTCGGGGTGATGCTCACTCATGTAACTTCTTAACTTCAATCGAAAGTAGGAAAGTTCCTGTTTGTTCTTCTGTTTCATTGTTTTTCTTGTTAAAAAGTTGGACTTCTTTTTTTTGAATCATTCATTACGGCTGTTACATCCCAATTATGGGACTTGACTTTTTCGGTGTTCTTGACGGACACAGCCGTAAGGCTTTACGCAGTACCCTTGTATGCTCACTACCCATCAGGGGTTGCATTTCCTTGGCAATCTTGCTCTTGGTCACCCGTGCATAAATCTCGGTCGTGGAGATAAAGCGATGCCCCAGCATCTTGCTCACCGTCTCTATCGGAAGTCCGTTCTCCAGACAGATGGTCGTGGCAAAGGTGTGCCGTGCGGTGTGCGAGGTCGCTTGAGTATGCGGTGGCAGTCCTGCCTTAATACATATCTCCTGAATAGTTCTATTGAAATTACTGTTGCTGGGAAACTCTCGAAAGAAAAGCCCCTCCCTTCGTCCGTGGCTCACAATGGCGAGTATTTTCTCGGCAACGGGCAGCAACGGGACAATACTTCTGTTCTGTGTCTTTGTTCGACAGAGCGATATGTACCTACGCCCATCCCCGAATGTATAAACATCGTCCATTCGGAGTTTCTTTAAGTCTGAGAATGCCAGCCCCGTGAAACATCCCAAGAGGAAAATAAGTCTGCAATGGTTATCTGTCGAGCGGTGCGGACGGTAAGCCAAGAGTTTTTGCAGGTCGTCCGCCGTAAGTGCATTGCGCTCGTAGGTAGGCGTTTCTATGTCTATGAGTTCAAAAGGGTCTTCACGAACGTATCGCTCCTGCAATGCCTTGCGAATGACCTGATGCAAGTGGCGTAGGCGGTTGCCGACACTGCTTTCCTTGTTTCCCAAGTCCCGAAGCATAAAAAGGCGATAGTCCTCAAGCAAAGTCTTGTCCACCTCTGTGGGCATACAGTCTGCCCTGTCCCTTACTTGCAGGAAATGAACAAAACTCTTGTAGCTGTCCTTAAAAGCCCTGACAGTTGCCTTGCTTAATGTTCTGCCCTGCAATTCCTCCTTGTATTCACAAACGGATTGATATAGCTCCGTAAGTGTTGGCATGGGGCGACTTTGCTGCATATAACGCTCCTTGAGGTATTCCGCCGTGATATAGTTTTCTTCCCTTAATGTACGTTCATAGAGTGAATGCAAGCACTCTTCTATTGAGTTCAGTTGCAGATTGATGCCGCTTGAATTACCTGTTGTCGCCTTGATGCACCCTTTTCGGGCAAGCCACTCGTCGGGGGAAGTTTGCAACTGCGTGGAAAACGATGAGGACGTTCCATTACAGGTGATACGGCAACGGATTACGCATAGTCCGTCTTCATTGGTCTTGCTTCTATCTATGTAGAATAGTATGGCAAATGTACTTTTCATTGTTCTGCGGTTTTAGTTGGTCAGTTGATAATGTGCGAGTTGTGGAAGTATTTTCTCTATGTCCAGAAAGACACGCTCGGGAGATGTCTCCGCATACACTTGCGTGGTTTTGATTTGACTGTGTCCGAGCATTTTGGAAACGCTCTCAATGGACACGCCCTCCGACAGTGTCATCTGAGATGCGAAGGTATGCCGTGCCATGTGATAGGTCAGCGTTTTCTGAATACCGCAAAGCCATGCTATCTTTTTGAGGTGTATGTTTACCGTGTCGCATCCGGGTATGGGCAGCAGATACCCCTTGGGCGGTTCGTGTCGGAAAGCCCTCGTGTGAATGCCCCGATAACGCTCGATAATGGCAGCGGCTTCGGGAAGTAGGGGGATGTGGCACACGTTGCCCGTCTTTATTCTCGGCTTGCGTATCCAAGTCATTCCCGCTTCGTGAAAGACGTGCTGCTCCGTCAAGTGATACACGTCGGTATAGGAAAGTCCCGTCAGGCAGGAGAAAAGGAACATGTCCCTCGACACTTTTTCATAGCCTTGCAGTTCGTCTTCTCCCAAGGCTGCGATACGGCTTACCTCCTCCCTCGTGATGTAACGTGGAGTGCCCACTTCCCAACGAATGGAATGGTTGATGAAGGGATAGGTGTCAATGATATGCCGTTTATGCAGGTCTTTGAGCAAGGAAGCCAGCATGGAGAGATAACCAGCCGAGGTATTGAGCTTGAAGCCCTTTTCTTTGGCGAAGTAGTCCTCCAAGTCTTTGATGAGGGCTGTGTCCACTTTCTGTACGGGAATATCCTCCACATGGTAGCGGTACCTGACGAAGTTTGCCAGATGCTTGCGGAAGAGCAACAGGCATTTTAGTCTGCGTTCGCTGCGGTCTATGCCCACACGCTCACGGAAGCGGTTGATATACTCGCCCGTATGATAAAGCAGTCCTTGCGACTCGCTGTTCAACCCGAACACCAATTCCCTTACTCGCTCTGCCGTGACGCGAGCATCGGATTTTCCCGAAAGAGACTCATAAACCTTGTGAATACTCACCTGAAGGCGGTCAAGTTCCTTGTTTACCGATACGGCTTCGGCACTCTTGCCCAGCAGTCGGTTCTTGCGACTGTCCCACAAACGAGGAGTACACGAGCATTTGCAACTAAATTGTACCATAGAGCTTCCTGCGCTGATGCGTCCCATGATGGGACTTTTTCCGTTTTTGTCCTGCGTACCTCTCTTGAGGTAGAAAAGCAGCTTGAATTTTTCTTTTTCCATTGTTTTTTACTTGCAAAATTACACTTCTTTGAGGAACTTTGAGTGGTGCAAAACATTGATAATGAAAGAGAAAACGCCGTTTTAGTTACCACTTTCAGCCGTCCTTTTCCTTTCATCGTTTTTCGAACGATTTGGTAACTGAACTCCCTCCTTTTCGCTCCCTTTTCTGCCTGTTTTCTATGATGCAACCCTAAGAAGAAACAAGCAATATCCGCTGTATTTCAGTCAGATATGACTTTTATGCCATTTTCTGCTTTCTACTCCCATACTTCCGCATAGAAGGCGGCAAGCTCCGGCACTTTGATGAAGTAGCGGAAACGCTCCTTCTGCACCACGTTGTTCGTCACGTTGAACTC
>NZ_JAMOKM010000004.1:0-381218 GCF_023656665.1 Parabacteroides sp. B2-S-102
GACTTTTATGCCATTTTCTGCTTTCTACTCCCATACTTCCGCATAGAAGGCGGCAAGCTCCGGCACTTTGATGAAGTAGCGGAAACGCTCCTTCTGCACCACGTTGTTCGTCACGTTGAACTCGAAGTCGGTCGTCTTCTTGGCAAAGATAGCCGCCCAAGCGTCAAAGCAACGAATATCCTGCCGTTCCAGTTCCTTAGGGCGAAGGTACTTGAAGAGCAGGTACAGCTCCGTCAGCGAGTTGCTGATGGTCGTACCGGACAGGAACGTAGCCCCCAAGTCCTTGCCCGTGCGTTCCTGTATGGTACGTATGGCAAAGAGCATGTTCAGGGCTTTCTGGCTTCCTTCCGAGTTTCCCAATCCCGCCACACGGTCGTGCCGCGTGTTGAAAGTCAGGTTCTTGAATTGATGGCTCTCGTCAATGAAGATATGGTCGATGCCCATCTGCTTGAAGTCCACCACATCATCCGTGCGCGATTGGATGGCATGTTCCACCTTCTCCAACTTCGCTTCAAGGTTGTGCTTGCGCTTTTCCAGCCCTTTCAGCATCGCCCTCGACACGTTCTTGCCCTGTTGCCGCAGGACTTCGAGATTTTCCTCCACCGTGTCAAGCTCCGCTTGCAGGATGCGCTGCTGCAACTCCGGCGACTGCGGAATCTTGCCGAACTGGTCGTGCGACATGATGACGCAATCGTAGTCGTTGTTCTTGATGTTGTTGAAGAAACGCACGCGGTTGGCGGTCGAGAAGTCCTTCTCCGAGGCATAGAGAATCCGCGCGTTGGGATATGCCGCCTGATAGGTGGCGGCAATCTCCGCGACATTGGCTTTCAGCCCGATAATCATCGGTTTGTGCGCCAAGTTCAGGCGCTTCATCTCATGCGCTGCAATACACATTATCAGCGTTTTACCGGTTCCCACCTCGTGGTCACAAATGCCACCGCCATTCTGTTTGAGCATCCAGACGCAATCCATCTGTGACGGATAGACGCTCTTGATACCCCGGCTTGCCAGCCCTTTGAGGTTGAGGTCGGGAAATGTCTGGTGAGAGCCGTCATACTTTGGGCGCACGAAACAGTTGAACTTGCGGTTGTACATCGTCGTCAGCCGTTCCTTGAACTGCGGCGACTGCTCTTCCAGCCATTCCGAGAACCCGTTGCGGATTTCATCAATCTTGGCGTTGGCGAGCTGTATGCCCTCGCTGTCACGCACCTTGATGTCATTGCCATGCTCGTCCTTACCGATGGATTTCATCATGTCCGGGCAGGTGTTGTGCAGGGCGTGTTTCAACAGGTGCATGCCGTCATAGTTCCGGTAATAGCCCTTCACTAAAAACTCGTCCGTGATTTTCATGGTGCGGCAGCCGCACGCCACCGAAAACTCATCCATGCTTGCGGAGTAGGCGATTTTCACGTCCGTGTCGAAAAGATGGCTCATATAGGCGGCATACACGCCCGTCGGAATCCAGCGTTCCCCGAAATTGAAGTCGAGGTCCTCAAAGGCGATGCGCGGCGGCTCGGCTTCTTTCAGAGCCTCCAACGCCTGCTTCACTTCCGGCATACGTCCGTTTTCGGGGTTGTCGCCCATCCATGCCTCGATGCGCTCCGCCTTTTCTATCACATTCCCGGCGATGAACCTGTCCTTTATCTCGTAACCGGTTACGAGCGGGTTGTAGAAGATGCGTCCTTTGAGGGCGTCAAGCAATCCCTCCTCCGTGCTGTCGGTTATCTCCCGCATATAGTCGAGATTGACCGTGCCGAACTTGTTGAGCGACGCGGAGAGTGCCTCTTCGGGAGAGCTTACGTTGGCATGGCTCTCCACAGAGAAGGAAACGGGACGCTCGAAAATGTCCGCCTTGACGAACCTGCCGTCCTCCGCCCGTTCCAGCGAAAGGATGTCGCGTCCGGCGACATCCATCATCAACAGTTTCACGTTATGCTTGGCATTGAGGTTGCCGTAGCGCATGACAAACTCATCGTAGCAGGTGTTCAACGCTCCGCGTTGCGCAGACCCTTCATCGTGATACTCCGCCTCGTAGCGGTAAAGCCGCTCGTATGCGTCACGGAGTGACACATACAACATCGCTTTCTCCTTCTGGTAGCCGGTCAGGTCAAGCGGTTGGAATGTCGCGCCGTAAGGCGTGAGGCCCTTCAAATAACCGAGATTGCGTGAAGCATCCAGTACCATAGAGCCGTCACGGTAGTGCGGCTCCAGCATACCGTTGAACGGACGGGGAGAAAGGTCGAGAGGTTCCTCCTTCGGCTTTTCCGTTTCAAATTCAGGGAAAAGGGAAGTTGTTGTCTCACTTGCGTTATTGTCCGTAACGGGAACGGTTGCGACTTCCGTCTGTGCTTCGGGGCGTTTTGTCGCTTCCTTTTCCGGCATGTCAATGGCGGGAGCGGCTTTCACCGCCGTCCCGTCCACCCGTTGCTTCTCCTGATGCTGTGCCGCCAGCCTGCGAAGTTCCTTGCGTCGCTCCGGCGTGAGGTCCATCATCATTTCATAGAAACCGTTGATGGGCGGATTGGTGTCCCAATCCAAAGAGGCGTAAATATCATCCAGATCGCCTTTGGCTGCGAAACTCACCGGCTTTGTTTCATGGCTGTCCCTCTTCTCCGTCAGTGGTGCAACAGACGGCTGTGGCGGTGCAGTCGTAACCTTCGGCGTAACCTGCGCCTGCGGTTTGGGAGGCATACGCCTTGCCGGGCTTTCCTTTTTCGCCGTCTTTTTCTTCTTGGCGGGGGCTTCCTGCTTGCGTACTTCCTCGGTCATGCCCCAGAGGTCGAGCAGGGAGAGCTGCACGCCCTCCGAATAATCGGGGCGGCGCGGCTCTATCTCCGACTTTTCTTCCTCCGGCTGCGGTGTTGCCGCTTCGGGCTTCGCTGCCATTTCATGACGTGGCTGTATCTCAGGAGTGACAACCGGTGTGGAAATGGTTTCTGTTACCGTGCTTTTCCCCTGTGCCGGATGCAGGCTGTGCATTTCATACAGCTTTTTGTCCAACTTATACAGCTCAATATCCATATGTTCCCGCAAATCCTCCGCCATTTGCCCGATGCCGTCCCGGTGCATGACTTTATAGGCTGGTTTCCCGTAAGGGTCTGTGCCGCTTATCAGATCCGAGTGGGGAATCATGCCGATGCTGCCGACATACCCGTTCTGGAAACTGCCTATCGGTGTCTTTTCCGTCTGCACGAACAACTCTTCATAATCGTACAGCTCCCGTTTCTTGCCGCTGTTCTTTTGCAGGATAATCAGGTCGCTGCCCACTTCCGTACCCGCGTTGTCCGTGAAGAGGTTGTTCGGCAGGCGTGCGACTCCCACCAGATTGGCATTACGCATCATATACTCGCGTATGGGCGCGTTGGACGGTGCGTCCAGTACCCCTTGAGAGGTGATGAACGCCACGATGCCGCCCTCACGCACCGCGTCAAGGCTTTTCAGGAAAAAGTAGTTGTGTATTGCCTTCGGTGCGGAACGCCTTGCCGGGTCTTGGCTTCCTGTAAATTCCGGGTCGAACACAGCCACGTCGCCGAACGGGATGTTCGAGATGGCAAGGTCGAAATAGTCCGTGCAGGGCTTCTCTATCTTCTCGAATCCCTGCACCCTTACCTTTTGGTCGGGATGCAGGTGTCCCAATATCTTGCCCGTCATCAGGTCTTTCTCGAAAGCCATGATGTCCGCGTCCGGCTTGTTTTCCAGCACGGCATCCACGAATGCGCCCACGCCCGCCGACGGCTCCAGCACACGGTCGGGACGTATGCCGTGTTCATGCAGAGCCTCCGCAATCGTGCCGGTTATCTCCGGCGGGGTGTAGAAAGCGGTCAGCACGGACTGCTTCATGGCATCCACGTACCGCTTGTACTCCGTATCGTCCTTGCTGTTTTCACGCACCAGCCTGTGCAGTTCTACCGTAGGGGTAAACAGTTCGAGGTCCGATTTCGCCCAATGCACGGCATCCGTCAGTTCCTTTGCAGGATTCAGTATGCACTTCAACCCGCCGAAACCGCAATACTTCCGAAGTATGGCTTGTTCCTCGGCGGTTGCCGTCCTCCGTTCCCTGTCAAGGATGAATGCCGTCCGTATCGCCTCGATGTTGTCCCGCAGCCGTTGTTTGCGGTTAAACGCCATATTCCCCGATATAAAGGACGGCGGCTCCCGTCAGCTCCGTGTAGAGCAGGTCGTATTCGGGCGACAGGGCGAAATTGTCGTCCGAAAGGTCATAGGCGGAGAATACGTTGCCGACCGGCGGCAGCAACTTTCGGATGAAGGCTTCGCGTTTCTTTCCCGGCACTTCGTCGGCAAACTCGTTTTCCACGACTTCGCGGAGGATGGCGTACTTGGAATAGCGAAGCCCCCGCAGGAGCGTGTCCATCGCCAACTCCTGCGCCCCTTCGGGCGGATAGCCTTCGAGCCGCGCACGCTCATACGTTTCGGCGGCACGGTCGGCACGCTCCCGGATGAAGGCATCGTCGGAAGCCTGTTCAAACCTGTTCGTGCGGAGGTAGTCCAGCAGGTACAGACCGTAATAGGAAAAGTCGGTCTGACCCTCGTTTTTCTTCTTGTTGTTCATTACTTTGGAATTTAGTGGATTGATAATGACGGGGATAGTCGTCTGAAAAGGAGAAAGAAAAGGCACTCGGTATCCCTCCGAGTGCCACCACTAAATCCAAAGTATGAGTGTAATCCGGTATCGAAGAACAATTCATTACTCTGAACAAGTGGCAAAGGTAGTGCAAATCGAAGACAATACGAAATAAACCCGTTTATTTCTATTGTTGAGGTGCAGCCTACTTTCTCAAAAGTTAATACTATTTCTTCCGTCCTGAAAATTTCCTGCTCGTGTTCCTTTCGGGGAACACGAAAGTCGTGTTATAGTCCCCGTCAAAGGCGACTATGGCGTCGAAGCTCTTGCCCTGCTTGCTCTTGAAGCCTTTGAGCAGCTTCGTATGCCCGTCGGTGAGCAGGTCTTTGATCTCGTCATCGGAAAGGGTGCGGTTCGCTTTCAGGCGGAACACGGGCAGCCCGCACTCCGCGTTGTCGCAGCGTACCACCTTGCCGTAGAACTGCATGCTGCCCGTCCCGCACTTGGGACACTTGCAGCCGGAATCCCTGCGGGCGAACAGTTTGTCGCACGAGAGCAGTTCGGAGGTGATTTCGCGTGTGTACGCCTCTATCTCCCTGCGGAAGGTTTCGGCGGGCATTTCCCCGCGCTCGATGCGTGCCAGATTCTTCTCCCATTCGCCCGTCATGGTTACGTCGGCGATGCGCATCGTCTTCACGACCGAATAGAGGGCAAGCCCTTTTTCAGTCGGCACAAGCGATTTCTTGCAGCGTTCCATGTAGCCGCGCTTGAAGAGCGTTTCGATAATCGCCGCACGGGTGGCGGGCGTGCCGATGCCGCAGTCCTTCAACGCCTGACGGAGTGCATCGTCCTCTATGTCCTTGCCCGCCGTTTCCATTGCCGACAACAGTGTCGCTTCTGTATGCAGCGGCTTGGGTTTGGTCTTTCCCTCCGTGATGGAGCAGCCTTTCAGCGTCAGCGTGTCGCCTTCCCGCCAATCGGGGATGGAGGTTTCTTCCTTGTCCTCCACGCTATAGACGGCACGCCATCCGGCTTGCCTGATGACGCTGCCTTTCACCGTGAACTCCACTCCGGCACACTCCGCCGTGACGGTGGCGGTGTCCTTGACGCATTTTTCGGAGAAAGCCTCGATCATGCGTCCGGCAACCATCTGATAGACGGTGCTGTCCTCTTTGGAGAGGAATAGTGGCTTCTCGCCCGTGACGAGCAGGGCGTGGTGGTCCGTCACCTTGCCGCCGTCCACGCTTCTGCGTGTCGGGACGCATTTCGGCTGCACCTTGCCTTTCCATTCGGGCAAAGCCCCGATGAAGGCGAGCAGCTTGGGGATTTCGGCGAACACGTCTTCGGGTATGTAGCGGCTTCCGGTTCGCGGATAGGTGATGAGCTTCTTCTCGTAAAGCTTCTGCGCGATTTCAAGCGTCTGTTCCGCCGTGAAGCCGTGCTTGGCGTTGGCTTCCTTCTGGAGCGTCGTCAGGTCGTACAGCAGCGGTGTTTCCTCCGTCTTCTCCTTGCGTTCGGCTTTCGTGACGGTGGCTGTGCCTGCCGACTTCACCTTATTATATAGTTCCGTCGCAGGCTCTTTCTCTTTCCACTTTTCGGAAGAGGAAAACTTCACCGTTCCTTCATCGCAGCCGTCCGTTGCGATATGGAGCTGCCAGAAGGCTTCGGGCGTGAAGCGGCGGTTCTCCCAATAGCGTGCGCACACCATCGCCAACGTGGGTGTCTGCACCCGCCCGATGGAGTACGTGCCGTGTCCGGCGGCGATGGAGAGTGCCTGCGTGCCGTTGATGCCCACGAGCCAGTCTGATTCGCTCCGCGCTTTGGCGGCAAGATAGAGGTTGTCGTATTTGCCGCCCGCTTCGAGGTTGCGCAGTCCCTCGCGGATAGCCTTGTCGGTAAGCGAGCTTATCCAGAGGCGGACGAACGGGGTGGTGCATCCGGTATAATGGTAGAGGTAGCGGAAGATAAGCTCACCCTCGCGCCCTGCATCGGTCGCCACGATGATCTGTTCGCTTTCCTTGAATAGCCGGGCAACGGTCTTGATCTGCGCCACCACGCCGCTGTCGGGCTTGTAGCCCTTCTCCGTCTTTACCTGACGGGGGACGAGCGTGAAGGTGTCGGGAATGACGGGCAGATTGTCACGGACGAAACCGCGTATGCCGTAGCCGTCGGGCATGGCAAGCTGCACAAGGTGTCCGAACGCCCAAGTCACGGCGTAGCCGCCTCCCTCGAAATATCCTTCCTCTCTCTTTGTCGCGCCCACGATACGGGCGATCTCACGTGCCACAGACGGCTTTTCTGCAATGATTGTCTTCATATTCTTCTGTCGTTTTGAATTTTACAAATGTTACTTCGGATTTAGTGGCGGACACGGGATTACATCTTCATGCCCTTGTTGTTTCTTTTCTGCTGCTGTTGCTGTGCGGTGTCCTTCGGGGCGGTCTGTCCCTTCCGCAACGGCTCTTTCAGGTTCTTGGTAGCCTCGTTGGTCTTGCCCTCGCTGTTCACCGCCACCTGCGTGCGGCTCTCGTTGGAAGGGGCGACCTTCTGCGCGTTGTCGGGGTTGGTGTCGTAGCGGTACGGGCGTCCCTTCTCCGGGTTGAACTTGATGTACATCGTGGCGTGGAAGCCCTGCTTGTCGGTCACGTTCTCTAATTTCACGGCTTTGCCAGCCACGTAGTCGGCTTTCTGCTGTTCGGTGAAGTCCACGCCGCTCCATTTGCTGATGGGGCGGATGCTGCCGTCGGCGTTCGTCCACGTGTTGCGGCGTTGCTCCTTGTTCGTGCCTCCGGCATTCTCCGTACCCTGCGCCTGTCCCTGTGCGGGGGTGTTCTTCGTTTCCTGCGTCCGGGCGGTACGGGGCGACCTGCCGGTTCCCGGCACGAACTCCACGCCGCGCTGCTCCACGTTCACTTGCAGGGTGGTGACGAACTTCCTGCCGTCCTTGCGCTCGATGAGCTTGTCGCGCACGGGCAGCCCGGCACGCAGCATGTCCTGCTCCTGCTTGGTGATTTCCGTCTTGCCGATGCGTTCCGGTATGCGCACCTTGTTCGTCGGGACATCCGTGATTTCGTTCGTCTTGCGGTCAATACTGACGAACGAGGGGATGATCTCGCCCGTTTCCCTGTCCACGAGGTCCACGACCCTGCCGAGGTTGCCTGTTTCGCGCAGGTTCTTCCGGTCGTCGTCGGAGAACTTGTGTTCCTTGTACTCGTCGAGCTTCTGCTCCTTGCGGATGAAGTGCGGCACAAGGCTGACATTGCCCTCGCCGTCCTTCTTGAAGGAGAGGCGGGCGTCCAGCTCGAAAGCCTCTCCGCCGAAATTGGGCGACACCCTCACCAAGTCGGACTTGCCGTAGTTGAGCATTCTGTTAAGGTCGCCCGACTTTTCAAGGTCGTCGCGCTTCACGCCCCATTTCTCCTCCAACTCCTGCCAGTTGATCTTGCTCTCGTCGATGGGCTGGTAGCCCCGGTTGCCCTGCGTCTGCTGCGGGCTTTCCTGATTCTGTTCGTTTTTCTGTTCCATCTCTTCCTGTTTTTTAGGTTCGTCATCTTGTTTCTGTTCCGGTTGTTCCTGCTTTTCGGCGGACTGCTCCTCCTGTACTTTCTTTTCGTAGCCGGAGGTGTCCACCTTGTGGGGCGCAAGCAGTTCCTTGTTGCCGTCGGGGTCTTTCAGCAAGTCCTTGATAACCTCCAGCAGCTTGTCGGCTTGGTCCGCCGCGACACGGTAGAAACCGAAGCGGCTGGGTTCCTTGCACTGCCGGAAGAAGTTCTTGAAGAAGTTGTCCAGCACGTCGCCGTGCCGGTCGAATTGCAGGAAACTCTGCGCGTTCTCCGCTTTCGCGGGGATGCGCTTGGGGGAGCCGTCGGCGTTCAGCCCGGCTACCACGCTGATTTCGCCCGTCTTCTCGTCACGGACAACCAGCACGTCCTTTTCGTCTTTTTTCTTTGCCATCTGAAAAATGTTTTAATGGTTATTTTTGAAAGAAATTATGGATACGGGCCTTGTAGAAGGCTATATCTTCCTTGCGGAAGTCCTTTACATGTTCGGAGAGGAACGTCAGCACGTCCGCCTCGCTGTAATAGGTCTTTTTGCCGAGCGTCTTGTAAGGCAGCGCGCCGATGCTGCGGTAGCGTTGCAGGGTGCGCTTGCTGATTTGGAGCAGCATGCACAGGTCTTGGTTGTCGAAAAGCCTGATCCCGTTCATCGGGTTCGGGGCTTTGCCGGACGGCTGCATGGAGAGCAGCATCTCGTCCTGACGGTCGAGCCGTTCCATCACCTTCTGCATCCAGTTCTCGAAATTGTTGCGGGTAAGCAGTTCCATGTCCTACGTCCTCCTTCCTTTGGGTCTGCCGCCCGTGCGCAGCGTGTGGTTGCGTTTCAGCTGTTCCGGTGTCGCGGCTTCGCCCGTGACGGTGCTGTCTTCGAGCAGGCGGTCTATTTCAGACTGCCGGTAGCGGCACTTGCCGCGCAGCACGACATAGGCGATGCGCTGTTCGCTGCGCATGCGCTGGAGGGTGCGGCAACTCACGTTCAGCAGGTGCGCCGCCTCGCGGGTGGTGAGCAGCCTGTCGGGGGATTCTTCCTTCCTACCGCCGGAAACGGCACGCACGTGTGCCGCTATCTCGGCTATCTGTTCCGTCAATGCGGTGAAGGCGGAACTTTCCATCGTTATCACTTTCATATTCAGTCCTTTCTTTTGGTTTATTTGCATGAACATAGGCTGCGCCTCGGCATACCGTTCAAGCGAGCTTGACGTGCTGCGCTCGGCTTGCGCTATGTTTCTGCGACAAAATTCGGCAATAAACCAAAGGGGCTTTAACAGCTCACTACGTGGCTCACGTAAGATTTTTACGGATAATGGCTCCGTAACCCGGACAGACGACGCAACAAGCTGCCTTTTAGTGGGAAACGGCACGTGTTCAAGGCGGCTTCGTTACCTTTGCGGCAAACTCTGAAATGTTTTGCTTATGGAAATAGTATCTATCGAGAAAAAGACCTTCGAGATGATGGTGGCGTCCTTCAACGCCCTCGCGGAGAAGGTAGCCGCCCTGAGGCGCAGGAGCGACGGCGGGCGGATGGAAAGGTGGCTCACGGGCGAGGAGGTCTGCGGGCAGTTGAGGATCAGCCCGCGCACGTTGCAGACCTTGCGTGACAGGCGGCTTATCGGCTACTCGCAGATTAACCGCAGGTTCTATTACAAGCCGGAGGAGGTCAAAAAGCTCATTCCGCTTGTCGGCACGCTCTATCCCTGCGGGAAATGATTTGATTTTTATTATTCACAACCCACTGAATCCGAAATGATGATGAACGAGAACAATGAAGTGTTTACAATGGAGGACGAGCCGCTTGCCTCCGTCGTGCAGAACATGCGCAAAGGCTCGAAATGGCTCTCCGCCTTTCTGGAAAGTTACCGCCCGCCGTTGGACGGGGAACGTTACCTGACGGACAGGGAGGTGGCGGAACTGCTCCGTGTCAGCCGCCGCACCTTGCAGGAGTACCGCAACAACAGGGTGCTGCCCTTTATCCTTTTGGGAGGGAAGGTGCTTTACCCCGAATCGGGGTTGCGTGAGCTGCTGGAGGCGAACTACCGCAAGCCGATGGAATAAGGCGGCTGCATGAAAAAAAAGGAAACGGGCAACTCCTTCACGGGGCTGTCCGTTTCCTTTTTATTCTTATTATTATATGTCTTCTGCGTTTTCAGCAATACCCGGCTTTTCCGTTCTGTATGAACATCACGTATGCCTGCCGCTTTTCCTTCGAGAGTGCTTTCTCTACCAGCCACGTGCGGAACACGTGTGCATGGTAGGTGTTCAGCCGGAAGGCAACGGGGATGATGATTTCAAGCGAGTAAACATCCGCGTGCAGCCCGTTTTCAAGCCGCATGTAGCGGCACACCTCGTAGTCGTTCAGCACGTCCGGCTTGCGGACGGCTCTGATGGCGGCGTTCACAGCCGGGACGCCCGTGTGGAACAGTCCGGCGATTTCTGTGGCGGTCATCCATATCTCGTTACCGGTTACGCTGACCGTGTTGTCCTCTATGATGATGGTTCCTCGTGTCATGGCTTCTCTGTTTTTAGATGGTGCAACATGAAAATTCCTCGATGCCGTTCAACCTTGCGGCAAGGTTCTCCATGTCTTGGTTGAGCTTCTCTTTGGTGATTTTCGCGTATATCTGCGTCGTCTTTATGCTCTTGTGTCCCAGCATGGAACTCACCGTTTCGATGGGTACGCCGTTGGAGAGGAACACCGTCGTGGCTGCCGTGTGGCGGCTCTGATGCCACGTGATATGCTTGGTGATACCGCAACGCTTGGCGACGGAACGGATTCCGGCAAGGCACGTGTTGTAGTGGGGAACGGGGAAAATCCTGCCGTTCCCGCACAGACCCCGGTATTTGTCGATGATGCGCTTTGCGATGTCGAGCAGGCGGATATTGGACACCACGCCCGTCTTCTGGCGGTTGATGTTTATCCACTCGTGTTCGTCGAAGTAGGTATGGATGTTCTCTTCCGTCAGGTTGCGCATGTCGGCGAACGACAAGCCCGTGAAGGCGCAGAACAGGTAGAGGTCGCGGTAAAGCTCCTGCTTGGCGTTTTTCAGCCTGCCCTCCATCAGCAGCCGGATTTCCTCTTTCGTCAGGAAACTGCGTGTCGTTTCCTCCTTCTTGATTTCATACTCCCGGAACGGGTCGCGTGTGAGCCACTCGTTGTTGATGGCGATGAACACCATCGTCCGCAAGGGGCAGACATACAGCCACACGGTATTGGTGCAGCAGTGCTTGTCCGTGCGTAGGAACATCTCGAAGTCGGAGATGAAAGCGGGCGTAAGCTCTTTCAGCGCGATGTCCTTCACGCGGTAGCGGATGGTGAGGAATTCTTGCAGGTGCTTGTAAACGGTCTTGTACTTCAGGAGCGTGCCTTTGGCTTTCATGCCAGCCTCCACCTGTTTCTCGTAGTCCTCGTTGTGCTGGCGGAACACCTGCATCAGCGTGTGGTAGCGGTGTTCCAGTCCGAGAAAGGCGTTCTTGACCTTCTCCGCCGTGACGAAATTGTCACGCTCCATGATTTCCTGATAATGTCTGTTGATGCGCACACGCATCTTGTCGAGCATGCGGTTCGTTTCGAGTGCCGCCGTGCTTCTGCCCGTGACACGTCCCCCTTTGGTGTCCCACAGCTTGGGATCGACGGTCAGTTTGCAACTGAACTGCGTCTGGCTGCCGTCCACCGTGATGCGTCCCATGACGGGTACTGTCCCGTCCTTTTTCACTACCTGACGTTTGAGGTAGTAGATTACTGAAAATGTACTCTTCATCGTCCTTAATTTTTTTAGGTTCAAAATTAGTCGGTGAAGAGTCCGTCGCCGGTACGCAAAACGGGGAGGAACGGCGCAATCTTTTTCCGTAACCGGATTTGTTGCGTGGGTTGTCAATAACTCACTAATCCTTAACGCCTTGTTTCGTTATCCGTGTCCGTTTGTCGCCTTTTCGGGCATGGTTACGGACAAGTAACGTAGCGGCGTCCTGATTTGGCTTTAGGGGTGATTGCGATGGCTTCACGAATAATCGGAAGCACAACTGAAACCCTTGTAACTCAATTCTATCACTATATCTTTCCGCATTTCACTTTTTTGTAGTAACTTTGTCTTCATAACTTAATTCTTTAAACCGTATAGATAAAATGAAAAGACTAGCATTACTCGCGTCTCTCTTACTGCCGCTATCCATGGCTTTCGCCCAACAGAACGTAGGATTCAAGACCGATAAGGTAGAACCTCTCGTGATCAACCCAGACAATAGCGTCACTTTCTATGTAGAAGCCCCAAAGGCGAAGTCTGTTTCCGTAAAAGGCGACTGGGAAGCCAGCGAGGGCAATGGCCAGATGACGAAAGGGAAAAACGGTACATGGAGCTATACGACTCCCCCACTGCCATCCGAAATGTACACCTATCGTTTAAATATAGATGGTATTTACAACATCGCCCCAAACAACCCATTCTCTTGCCGTGACGTAGGCACCTTGTTCAGCCTGTTCTATATCAACGGGGGAAATGGGGATTATTATCAAGTACGTGACGTACCTCATGGTAATGTTACAACCACTTGGTATCACTCGGATATCCTCGGGAGCGAACGAAGACTTAGCGTTTATACGCCTCCTTTTTACGATAAGAACATCCAGTCTTATCCCGTTCTGTACCTGTTACATGGCAGTGGCGGCGACGAGAACGCTTGGCTGGAGCTTGGCCGTACCGCCCGTATCATGGATAACTTGATTGCCGAAGGCAAGATACAGCCAATGCTTGTCGTTATGCCAAACGGTAATCCCAGCAAGCAGGCCGCTCCCGGCGAGACGCCCGATAACCTGAATTACAAGCCAGCCATGAGCAACAGCTTCCCCGGTTATAAGGATGGCTCGTACGAGAAGAGTTTCACCGAGATCATTCATTTCATCGATAACCGTTACCGTACGATCCCGGATAAGCGACACCGGGCCATAGCCGGACTTTCG
This sequence comes from Parabacteroides sp. B2-S-102, assembly GCF_023656665.1. Classification (NCBI taxonomy): domain Bacteria; kingdom Pseudomonadati; phylum Bacteroidota; class Bacteroidia; order Bacteroidales; family Tannerellaceae; genus Parabacteroides; species Parabacteroides sp. B2-S-102. The sequence goes on from NZ_JAMOKM010000004.1 coordinate 13,091, forward strand.
ATGGGTGGTTTCCATACATTATATATATCATTGAATTATCCGGACTATTTTAACTATATAGGACTTTTCTCCGCCGGACTCAGCGCCAATGGTGTAGACCCCAATAGCCCGATGTACACGAATCTCGACGAGAAGTTAGGAAACCTCAAGAGATCCGGTTATCAATTGTTCTGGATCGGTATCGGAAAGGACGATTTCCTGTACGACGCAAACCAGCAATTCCGCCAGCGAATGGATAGCCTAGGTATGAAATACCAGTACGTAGAATCCACCCGAGGGCATATCTGGGCCAATTGGCGGGCTTATCTCCTCCAATTCGCTCCTATGCTTTTCAAATAAAAAACATGAGCAGATGAATCATAATATACCGCAATACGACTTCTATAAACACAAATACGGCGATGAGCTACTTATCGACGTCGTTCCCTTGAACACGATCAAGAAGTATCTCAAGGAACAACCCGTACATATATTGACGTATTACGATATAACATTGATCACTAGCGGGGAGGGAGAATTCCTTATCGATCATCAAGCGAACCGGGTAAAGCCTCAAGATATTATCTTTACCCGGCCCGGCGAAATACGTAAATGGGACGATAAAACGATACAAGACGGATTCGCTCTTATCTTTGAGGAAGAGTTCCTGCTCTCTTTTTTCAATGATCCGGCATTTCTCCGGAACCTCTCTTATTTCCATACGGAAAGACGGTCTTCCAAGCTCAGTCTCGACAAGAAAGCCTATGGCCGCATCTCCGAGTTGATCTCGGAGATCGATAAAGAGATCAAGGACTATCAGTCGAAAGACAAACACTTGCTCCGGGCCTTGTTGTACGAGACATTAATGTTGCTCAACAGGCTATACGCTAGCTCGAACGCTTTACCTCCAGACACAAACGCCCGATCTAAAAGCATCTATGTAGACCGATTTATCGAGTTAGTAAACCATTCCTTCAAGCAAGATCATTCCATCCGGAGCTATGCCGATCGGCTTTGCATCACCCCGAACTATCTGAATGAGATCGTGAAAAACGCTACGGGTATCAGCGCAAAACAATATATCTTAAATAAAATACTGATCGAGAGTAAACGGCTATTGACTTATACAGACTTGCCTATATCCGCCATAACGGAAGCTCTAGGTTACGAGGATCCATCCTATTTCATCCGTCTATTTCGTTCCCAAACAAACATGACCCCGCTAAACTATCGCAGGAATACAAAACCGTAAAAAGTACTATTTCCTCCTTTATACGTATTATACGAACTCCATTCGGTATGTCTAATTTTGCCTCTATCAATAAATAAAGCATCATGAGACAATACAAATCATGGATAGCGGCTCTCATATTAGGAAGCACGTTATCCGCTAACGCACAACAAAAGAATATGGAGAACAAAACATTAAACGAGAACATCCCGGAGATAATCATCTCCCTTGAAAAAGAGGCCCTAGCCTCGACCGACCCGATGGCATTCGTAGAGCTTTCAGACACCGACGTGATTTACTTCGATCCTTCCCTAGAGACGAAAATAGAGGGATTGGAACAACTGCGCACTTATTATAAAGGTATGAAACTTCCTCCGGCGGATCATTTCGACATGATCCGCCCGATCGTACAAGTCACACAAAACATAGCGGTCCTCACGTTCAACCTTGATAGCTACTTATCCGACAAGGTAATAAAATGGAACTGCACCGAGGTTTACAGACGCAATCCCGACAACCAATGGAAGATCATACAAACCCACTGGTCTTACGTGAAACCGCTAGATTAAAGTTAAAACATTTGCCGCTTTCTGAACCAAAACGGTTCGCAAAATGTATTATATAGACTATTCACTAAACACAAATTATATGATACGGAATTTACTGAAAGCGGCAAATGCGCTTACATTTAGCACGATGTTCCTGTTACTCCTCGCCGGATGCAACAAGAACACGATTATTTTTGAGGATGGAACAACCCCAAACGGCTCTTCGGGAAACGAGGACCCGGGAAACAGTACGTTGGTGACCTTCAACGCCTCCGTGGAGGGCCGGAACCTATTACGCTCCATGTCTCCCATGAATAAAGGGATACAAAGCAGGGTTTATGTCTTCGACAGCAACGCCGGAACCAAGGGAAGCCCCGAGGCGTCAGGTCTTTACATAACCTCATCTCCCGGGGTGTTAACAGGAAGTGACGGATATAAAATGTTTCTCTCCAATGGCACTTATAATTTCTACGCCGTATCCGACAATTTCTCCACGATCCCCCCGACATTCACGAGTGGCGTATCCGAACCCCTCTTCAACGGTATCGATTATCTTTGGTGGAGCGCCATACAACAGGATGTAAATAGCTCCCAAATCAATATACCGATTGTTTATGGGCATGTGGCTACCCAAGTCGTAGTAGAATTAACCGGCGGTGAAGGCATCACGATCAACCAACTGGTCTCCGCCATGATCACTCCTCCTGTGGTTGGGGCTACCATGGATCTGGGCACAGGTGTCATCACTCCTGCTACCGCCTTCGGAAAAGCGGATAAGATGGGCATAAACGGATTAACCGCCCAATATATCATGTTGCCGATAAGACATACGGCTCCTATGACTCTCACGCTGGAAATATCCGCCGACAATGAAAACAGTACCCGCACCTATACCACCCAGATCCCTCTTCCGGATGGCGAGTTGAAAGCGGGAAACTCTTATTTATTTAAAGCGGTAATCAACGGTAATTCGGTCACTTTGGCCAGTGTCAACGTAAAAGACTGGACAGATGTGGACGAGACAGGAAAGCCCCTTTATCCGACCCAGAATTAAAGTCCGGTTCCTATTTTCCGTATCAATGAATATTGGTACGGAAAATATGCCTATATTTACCCCGTCACCTCTAAAAACAATACGAATATGATTGAGATTCCCGAATCCGCCACCATTGGCAAACAGGCTAGCGAAACGCTAAAGGGTAAACGGATAGCGCATGTTATCGAGTCGAACAGTCCTCACCGTTTCACGTTCTATAATGGCGATCCGGCGGAATACTCCAATAGGCTGGTAGGACGAACGGTCCTAGGCGCCCAAGGCTATGGCGCATTCGTGGACATCCTTATGGACGCAGATACCCACCTCTTGATCGGAGACGGAACCAATATGCGTTATTATACCTCCGCGGAAAAGGCCCCGAAGAAATATCAGCTTATGATCGTATTCGAGGACGACTCGTTCCTAGCTTTCACGGTTTCGATGTATGGTTCCATCTACGCTTTCAAAGGCGAGTTTGACAATCCCTATTACCAAGGTAGCATCCATAAGCTATGTCCGTTGGACGAGAGATTCGATAAAGCCTATTTTATCAGTCTCATCCGGAATCTCAAGAAAGATATATCCGCGAAGGCGTTACTCGCCACCGAGCAACGTATTCCGGGCCTAGGCAACGGAGTCTGCCAAGATATCTTGTTCAATGCCCGGATCTCCCCGAAACGAAAAATATCGACTTTATCAGAAGAGGATATAGACCGCCTCTTCAACACCGTGAAATCCACGCTGGAAGAGATGACTTGCCGAGGAGGCCGGGATACGGAGAAGGATCTATACGGCGCCTTAGGCAATTACCGCACGATCCTATCGAAGAACACCTACCATGACCCTTGCCCCATCTGCGGCGAACGGATACAGAAAGAGGCTTACCTCGGAGGCAGCATTTACTATTGCCCGCATTGCCAGCGAGAAAGATAAGTAATACGCTCAAATTGACAATATGACAATATGTAATCTGAAGCCCCGGAGAATCGTTTTTTCCGGGCAAAGGTACATACTGTTACCAAATACGAGAAAAAATATCAGCAATCAATTGTATTATAACACTTTGCTTAAATATACACTTTCATTCTAGCGAGATTAATTCATCCTATCTCATATTTATGCAGGAGAAAGGCGCTTTTCATACGGATGCGTCGCCCATTTCTATAGGTTGCGTACCCTATTCCTACCGTATGTATCGCCAAACACATACGGTAGCGTTGCCTAACACTGGCTTTCGCGTTACCTAATCCCATTACTTCCGTCTCCTAATAGAGATATTCATACAAAAAAACAGGATAAAATGGATAATTTGACCATAAAACACTCCCTATTTCTTCTATTAGCAAAAAGGCCCTGTCATCATAATCCCGGATTTTCAAACAAAACGTCAAGGTTATCGCATTTTCGCTTACAACATCATTGAAGCCAACCGCAAAACAGATTGCCGCCCCCTGCTTTTGCGAGTGTTTTACAAACATAGAGTTTTGCAGGTGAGCCGTCATTCTTGATAAGTAAGAAAAAAGAAAAAGCCCTGTAATCTTTAAATTACAGAGCTTTACTTTATTTTGCTTTCTTTGAAGCGGTCCGGACGGGACTCGAACCCGCGACCCCATGCGTGACAGGCATGTATTCTAACCAGCTGAACTACCGAACCATTTTATAATCAATAATAATTTTGAAAAAGAGGCGGTCCGGACGGGACTCGAACCCGCGACCCCATGCGTGACAGGCATGTATTCTAACCAGCTGAACTACCGAACCTCTTTTCTTTTATCGCTATCTCTCTCGATTGCGGTGCAAAGGTAAGTATTATTTTTAAACCTGCAATAGCTGACGCAAAAAAATATCATATTTGATAGCAAAAATATCTGGAGAGACCTCAGAAACCACATAATTATGCCGCCCCTATCCCCTTCCCGATCACACCAGTTTATCACAAATACATTTCATTTTGGAACTTTTCAATCGCCATTCATAATTATGTAATGATAATTTGTTACTTTTGCGACTCAATATAAATGCTTAACAACAATGGACGTTGCCATTATTAAATATAATGCCGGAAACATCTACTCGGTAGATTACGCTTTGAAGCGGTTGGGCGTTACCCCGATCATCACGGCTGATCCGGAATTATTAAATAAAGCGGATAAGGTTATCTTTCCCGGAGTAGGTGAAGCTTTCACGACCATGGAGTATTTAAGGGAGCATAAATTGGATCAGGTGATCTTGAACCTAAAGCAACCGGTACTCGGGATATGCCTCGGCATGCAATTGATGTGCATGCGTTCAGAGGAGGGAAACGCGGATTGCTTGGGGATCTTCCCTACGGAAGTAAAACGTTTCATTCCGCAAAAGCATGAGGACAAGGTTCCTCACATGGGTTGGAATACCTTGACAAACGTTAAAAGCGGCCTATTCAATGAGCGATTGGAGAACAAATTTGTTTACTTCGTACATAGTTATTATGTACCTGTAAATGAATATACGGCGGCTACGACCGATTACATCCTTCCGTTCAGCGCCGCTTTACATAAGGACAACTTCTACGCGACACAGTTCCATCCGGAAAAAAGTGGATCGGTAGGAGAGGTTATATTGAAAAACTTTTTAAAGATATGATTGAGCTTATTCCCGCTATAGATATAATAGATGGCAAATGCGTCCGGTTGACGCAAGGAGATTACGCGACCAAGAAGGTTTACAACGAAGATCCTCTGGAGGTGGCCAAGATGTTCGAGGGTAACGGCATCCGGCGTTTGCATGTGGTAGATTTGGATGGAGCCCGTGAAGGACGCATCATCAACTACCGTATCCTTGAGCGGATAGCGACCCGGACTTCCTTGATCATTGATTTCGGAGGGGGCTTGAAACAAGAGGATGATCTGGAGATCGCCTTCGAAAGCGGCGCCCAGATGGTAACCGGGGGTAGTATCGCCGTGAAGAACCCGGAAATGTTCACCTCTTGGATCAGCAAGTTCGGTAGCGAGAAGATCCTATTAGGGGCCGATGCCAAGGAAAAGAAGATCGCCATCAGCGGTTGGGAGGAAACAACCAGCCAAGAGTTGATTCCTTTTATCAAAGGATATTACGACAAGGGGATTACCAAGGTGATCTGCACGGATATCGCACGGGATGGTATGCTGCAAGGCCCGGCTATCGATTTATATAAAGAGATACGGGACGAGATCCCCTTCCTTTATATCATAGCGAGTGGTGGCGTAAGCTCGATCGAGGATATTGAGAAATTATCTGAGGCTGGGATTCCCGCTGTCATTTTCGGTAAGGCCATTTATGAGGGGAAGATCCAGTTGAAAGATTTACTTCGTTTTACTTGAAATAATAAAATAGATATATGCTAGCCAAGAGAATTGTTCCCTGTCTGGATATAAAGGATGGAAAGACCGTAAAAGGCATCAACTTCGTGAACTTTCGCGACGCTGGAGACCCCGTGGAGTTGGGCGCCCAGTACAGCCGTGAAGGGGCCGACGAATTAGTGTACTTGGATATTACCGCCTCACACGAGGGGCGAAAGACTTTCACCGAGTTGGTAAAACAAGTGGCGGCCCATATCAGCATCCCTTTTACCGTGGGTGGAGGTATCAACGAATTGAAGGACGTGGATCGTTTGCTTAGCGCTGGCGCCGATAAGGTCTCGATCAACTCGGCGGCTTTACGTAACCCGGCATTAATCGAGGAGATCGCCAAGAACTTTGGTAGTCAGGTATGCGTAGTCGCTATCGACGCTAATTTTGAGAACAATGACTGGCTATGCTATCTAAACGGAGGGCGTGTCCCGACGGATAAGTATTTGTTTCAATGGGCCTCGGAAGCGGAAAGCCGTGGCGCCGGCGAGATCCTTTTCACCAGTATGACGCACGATGGCGTAAAAGACGGATACGCGAACGACGCTCTGGCTACCTTGGCCGATACGTTGCATATCCCGGTTATCGCCTCCGGTGGAGCGGGAAAGATGGAACATTTCCGGGATACGTTTTCCAACGGGAAAGCGGACGCGGCTTTAGCGGCCAGCGTTTTCCATTTCGGCGAGATACGGATAGGTGACTTGAAGCAATACCTCAAGGACGAGGGGATCAATGTAAGGATATAACACATTATATATAAAGATGAAATTAGATTTCGAGAAAATGGGCGGATTAATTCCCGCTATCGTACAAGACAACAACACTAGTAAGGTATTAATGTTGGGCTTCATGAATCAAGAAGCTTATGATGAGACAGTAAGTACGGGTAAGGTTACATTCTTTAGCCGCACGAAAAACCGTTTGTGGATGAAGGGAGAGAGTAGCGGAAATACGTTGCAAGTGGTTAGCATCACGGCGGATTGCGACAACGATACATTATTGATCAAGGCGATTCCAGCCGGACCGGTTTGTCATACGGGAGCGGATACTTGTTTCGGCGAGAAGAACGTAGAGGATATCATGTTCTTGAAATACTTGCAGAACTTCATCGAGCGTCGCCGTCAAGAAATGCCGGAAGGTTCCTATACGACTACCTTATTCCAGAAAGGCGTGAATCGTATGGCCCAGAAAGTCGGCGAAGAAGCGGTAGAGACCGTTATCGAGGCGACCAACGGAACCGAAGACGGCTTCATCTATGAGGCATCCGACTTGGTTTACCACTTAATCGTATTATTGACAAGCAAGGGACTTCGTCTGGAAGACCTCGCCCGTGAATTAAAGAAAAGACATAAAGGTTGATAAATTCTATGGAAGAAGATATTCTACTCAAATTAGAGAACGTGGAGATATGCCGTGAGGAAAACAGGGTATTACACGACGCATGCCTCACGCTTCGTAACGGAGAGTTCGTATATGTGATCGGAAAGGTAGGCTCCGGTAAAAGCAGCCTGCTCAAGTCCTTGTATTGCGAGATACCGATCTTGCGAGGCGAGGCACGTATCATGGATTACAACCTCACCAAGATGAAGCGGAAGGATATCCCTTATTTGCGTAGGAAACTAGGTATCGTCTTCCAAGATTTTCAATTGTTGACCGACCGTTCCGTCTCCAAGAATCTGGAATTCGTGCTGAAAGCCACCGGATGGAAAAAGAAAAGCGAGATCAAGGAACGGATAGACAACGTGCTCCGTCAGGTAGGCATGCAAGACAAAGGCTATAAAATGCCGCATGAGCTATCCGGCGGGGAACAACAACGTATCGTTATTGCCCGTGCCCTTCTGAACAACCCCAAATTGATACTGGCGGATGAGCCGACCGGCAACTTGGACCCGGAGACGAGCGGACAAATCGTACAACTCTTACACGACATCTGCCAGCAGGGAACGGCGGTGATTATGACCACTCATAACTATACGATCGTGCATAATTATCCTGCCCGCATAGTAAAATGCGAGAATGCCTGTCTAAGTGATGTCAGAGAATAATTTTTTTGTAACTTTGCGGTCGCATTCGATTGAAAAAGAAAACAATTTAATATAGAACAAAAGAAGATGAAAGTTTTAAAGTTTGGCGGTACTTCTGTGGGATCTGCACAGAGAATGAAAGATGTAGCGAAACTGATCACGGGAGACCGTAAGATCGTTGTATTGTCAGCCATGTCGGGTACAACCAACTCGTTAGTCGAGATTTCCGACTACCTGTACAAAAAGAACCCAGACGGAGCGAATGAGATCATCAACAAGCTTGCCATGAAATATATGGGCCATGTTGAGGAACTATACAGCACCGAGGAATATAAACAGAAGGCCAAAGAACTGATAAAATCTCATTTCGAATATATCCGTACGTTCACGAAGGATCTGTTTACCTTGTTCGAGGAAAAGGTTGTCTTGGCACAAGGAGAGTTGATCTCTACGGGTATGATGAATCTTTATTTGAACGAATGCGGCGTGAAATCCGTATTGATCCCGGCTTTGGATTATATGCGTACGGATAAGAACGCGGAACCGGACCCTGTCTATATCAAAGAGAAATTGGTGAAATTACTCGCTGATAATAAGGATGCTGATCTATACATCACACAAGGTTATATCTGCCGCAACGCTTACGGCGAGATCGATAACCTACAACGAGGTGGTAGCGACTATAGCGCATCCTTAATCGGCGCAGCTATCGGTGCGGAAGAGATCCAGATCTGGACAGACATCGACGGTATGCACAATAACGACCCTCGTATCGTACAGGGAACGTCTCCAGTCCGTCAATTGCATTTCGAGGAAGCTGCCGAATTAGCTTATTTCGGAGCCAAGATCCTTCACCCGACTTGTATATTGCCGGCTAAATTGAACAACATCCCGGTTCGTTTGTTAAATACGATGCAGCCGGACGCTCCGGGTACATTGATCTCAAACGCTATCGAAAAAGGTAAGATCAAAGCGGTCGCCGCCAAAGACAATATTACCTCTATCAAGATCAAGAGCGGACGTATGTTGCTAGCTACAGGTTTCTTGCGTAAGGTATTCGAGACTTTCGAGAACTACCAGACTCCGATCGATATGGTTACAACCTCCGAAGTGGGTGTCTCCGTTACGATCGATAACCGCAAGCATCTGGAAGAGATCGTTGACGATTTGAAGAAGTACGGAACCGTGACCGTAGACGAGGATATGGTTATCGTTTGCGTGGTTGGCGACCTAGAATGGGATAACATCGGCTTCGAGGCTTGTATCGTACAAGCTATGAAGGATGTCCCGGTCCGTATGATCTCCTACGGAGGAAGCAACTACAACGTCTCCTTGCTGATCAAGGCCTCGGACAAGCAGAGAGCGCTGCAAGCTCTAAGCGATCATTTATTTAACAACAAATAAAAACAAACGAGGGCGGCCTTTTACAGACTGCCCTTATTTATCTTTATATAATTTCGTATAATATGCTCAAAGGAACATTTCCTGTAGAAAAGTTCAAGCAGCTTTCTACGCCTTTTTATTATTATGATGTCAAGCTATTGCAAGACACATTAGACGTAGTAAAAACCGAATCCGGGAAATATGGTTACCACGTGCATTATGCCGTGAAAGCGAATGCCAATCCCCGTATCCTTTCCATCATAGCGGCAAACGGCCTTGGCGCAGACTGCGTAAGTGGCGGCGAGGTACAGGCAGCTTTAGATGCCGGTTTTCCTGCCGATAAGATTGTCTTTGCCGGTGTTGGCAAAGCGGATTGGGAGATCAACCTAGGACTGGACAATGATATTTTCTGCTTTAACGTGGAATCTGCCGTTGAGCTGGAAATCATCAATGAGCTGGCGGCCGCTAAAAATAAAGTAGCCTCTATCGCCCTTCGTATCAACCCGGAAGTGGATGCCCATACGCATGCCAAGATCACGACGGGTATGAAAGAGAATAAATTCGGTATCAACCTTAGCCAATTAGGAGGTGTACTGGATAAATTAAAGGAGATGAAGAATGTGAAGTTGATCGGTATCCATAGCCATATCGGTTCACAGATCACGGATATGTCTAGCTTCCGCAATTTGGTAATTCGTTTCAACGAGATACAGGAAGAACTGGAAGCTCATGGGGTTACAGTGGAGAACCTAAACTTCGGAGGTGGACTAGGTATCGATTACTATCACCCGAATCATTTATCGATCCCGGCTTTCGATAACTATTTCGCAGCCATTCATAAACTGCTTCAAGTACGTCCGGGTCAACAGGTACATTTTGAGCCGGGACGTTCGATCGTCGCTCAATGCGGAACATTAATCTCTAAGGTATTATATGTCAAGGAAGGAGAGACGAAGAAATTCGCTATCCTTGATGCAGGTTTCACGGAATTGATCCGCCCGGCGATGTACGACGCTTATCACCGTATCGAGAACATCAGCAGCGATGAGGCAGTAGAGACTTACGATGTAGTGGGCCCGATCTGTGAGTCATCGGATGTATTCGGTAAGGATGTAGAGTTGAATAAGGCTCATCGTGGCGACTTGATCGCCCTTCGTTCCGCCGGCGCTTATGGCGAGGTCATGGCCTCCCAATACAACTGCCGCCATTTACCGAAAGCCTATTATTCCGATACGATAAAATAATGAGCCAATTGATCAATGTGCCAATGTAAATACCTTGAGTAGCTTATTGGCACATTGGCGTATTAATCATATTGGCTCATTAATGATATTGGCACATTGGCATATTAATCACATTGGCACATTATTATGTTTCTACTCAATAATACAGAGCTTTTCCTATTGGGAATCACCTTAATAGGGTTCGTTATCTTATCTCTTTATTATCTGATCGCTTATGCCCGCCTTTTACGTGCGTCAAGACGAACGGATGATACCTTAGAGGAAGGTAATAAACTCCCCGTATCCATCATCATATACGCTAAAAATGATTCTGAGAACCTCAAGAAACACCTTCCTGCGTTACTTACACAAGATTACCCGGAATATCAGGTAGTCGTTATCAACGATGGCTCGAGCGACGATACTGACGATACGCTAAAGTTCTTTCAAAATGAGTATAAACATTTGTATCATACTTACGTCCCCTCGGACGCTCGTTACCTAAGCCGCCGTAAACTGGCGTTTACCCTAGGCGTGAAAGCGGCCAAATACGATATTCTTCTATTCACGGAGGCGAATTGCCAACCGCTCAACGATCAATGGTTATCTGCCATGGTTGGTGGATACACACCCGAGACCAGTATTGTCTTGGGCTACTGCAAATACAGCAACTACAAGGGATTCTTTCATAAGTTGATCGCCTATGATAACTTATTGACGGGTTTACGTTATCTATCTTCCGCCCTCTCCCATCACCCATATACCGGAAACGGACGAAATTTATCTTATCGGAAAGAGTTATTCTTCAAGCATAAAGGTTACTACCAATCCTTGAACTTGCATGCGGGAGACGATGACTTATTCATCAACGAAGCCTCGACCAAGGAGAATACGAAAGTAATCTACACTCCGGACAGCCTAACGGAAATGGATCAAATCGAACGTTTTGGAATCTGGAAAGAGATGAAGGTTTCCCGTGCCGCCACTCAACGGTATTACAAAGGAAGCGCCTTGACATTCTATCATCTCGAATCCACTTGTTTCTTCCTTTTCCAAGTATCGGTTATCGCTACGGTTGTGATCGGATTACAGGGCAACTGGCTAATCTCCTTGATCGCCGTATTATTATATTTGATACGTTTTATAATCAAGGCAATCGTTTTCGGCAAATCGGCTCGAATGCTTCAACAAAGCCCTACTATCGGTTGGTTATTCCTGCTGGAGTTTATTCAACCCATATTCAATGGATATGTCCGTATTTACCGGCTTTTCAGAAGTAGGAAGGATTATACGTTCCGGTTGGAGAATTAATAATGATGAGCACTCTCATAGGATATCTCTTCTTCCGCCACTTTGGGAAGTTCTTCCTCCTCTAATAGCGGGTAGGCTGGGGTAAACTTCGCATGATAGGTAGATTCCACATACGTCTTTTCCAATAAACGGACGACATTTTCTAAAGTAGCTTGCCGTTCTTTGGGTTTAAGCTGGCATTCCCAAATCACCATCGTATTCCAGCCCATCGCTCGTAATTCCTCACGTACACGGGCATCCCGGGCTTTATTCCGGTTTAGTTTCTCGGTCCACCACTCTACCCGGGTACGGGGAGGACGAAATTCAGGGCAACCCTCGTGCCCATGCCAGAAACAGCCGTTCACGAAGATAGCGGTCTTATATTTACGCAATACGATATCAGGGGTACCGGGAAGGCGCTTTACATTCACACGAAAGCGAAAGCCACAATGGAACAGGTATTTACGGACTATAATCTCGGGCTTTGTATTCTTGCCCTTAATCATAGACATGATATAGCTACGCTTTTCTTTAGAGATAAGATCTGTCATATCAATCCGGCAAAACTAGAACGTATGCCAAAGATACGGCTTTTATTCAAAACGGATACTCTTGGCCGGATCAATCTTCGTAATCAAATAGGAAGGTCCTAACATCATCAACATGGAGGCGACCAATGTCCCTATATTCAAAAGGAACAGTGAAAATAGGCTCAGATCGATAGGCACGGCATCCAAATAATAAATAGAAGGATCTAATTGGATAATGTGGAAATGAGATTGAAGCAAACAAAGAGAGATACCGATGATATTCCCCCACAACATTCCTTTGCCGATCAAGAAGAAAGAGACATACAAGAAGATCTTGCGAATACTGTTATTATTTTGTCCCAAGGCTTTTAGGATTCCGATCATATTGGTACGCTCTAAGATTATGATCAATAATCCGGAGATCATGGTAAACCCTGCGACGGAAAGCATCAGCGCCAAGATAACCACCACATTGATGTCCAGCACATCCAGCCAATTAAAGATCATCGGGTTCAACTCCTTGATCGAGCGGGCGTAGAACGTATTGCCATTTCGGTCTTGCCGTTCCGTCAGATCGAAATAAACATCCTCGGCCACTTGGTCCAAACGATCATAGTCATCCACTTGCAACTCCAGTCCGCTTACTTGATCTTTATCCCAACCGTTCAAGCGGCGTATCTGCTTAATATCAGCGATTACGAACATCTTGTCATAATCAAGGAAACCCGTCTCATAAATCCCCGTGATCGTGAACTTACGGGCACGCACGTCATCTTGCACAAAATAAGTCAGGAAAGAATCCCCTACCTTTAGTCCTAGCAGATCTGATAAATACTTGGAAATAATAACATCTGTAGAGTTCTTATCCGGTTGGATCGTAAAGATCTCGCCTTCTTTTAAATTATCCTTGAAGAAAGTCCAGTCATAATCCGTGTCCACCCCTTTCAAGACAATTCCTTGAAAATCTTGGTCAGTCTTCAAGATGCCTAGCTTCGTCGCAAATTTCTCGACATGGCGAATACCGGGGAATGCATCGAGCGCATTCAATAAAGTATCGCTAACCGCTATCGGCTGCGACTCATAGGAAGAATTACTATCGAAATTCGTGATCTGGATATGCGAGCCGAAACCGATCACTTTGTTCCGGACCTCTTTCTTAAAGCCTATCACGATCGCCACCGAAAGAATCATCACCGCCAATCCCAAGGCGATCCCGATCATGGCAATACGAACAGCGGGAGGAGTAACCTCACGGTCCCCCTCCTTACTGAAATGTATCTTTTTGGCGATAAATAGCTCTAAATTCATTTATAACATTCTTCCCGGATAAGCTTCCAACGCCTTTGATAACACCGTCAAAGCTTTCGCCAGGTCTTCCTTTTTCAAAACATAGGCCATACGAACCTCATTCTTACCAAGTCCCGGTGTTGTGTAAAAACCCGACGCCGGTGCCATCATGACCGTCTGACCCTCGTATTCAAACTCTTCCAGACACCAAGCGCAGAACTTATCGGCATCATCCACCGGAAGTTTAGCCACCGTATAGAAAGCGCCCATCGGTATGGGAGAATAAACGCCGGGAATACGGTTCAAGCCATCGATCAAGCATTTACGCCGTTCCACATACTCGTCATAAGTCTCACGGGCATACTCCTCGGAAGCATCCAAAGAAGCCTCGGCAGCGATCTGTCCGATCAAAGGCGGGCTTAAACGAGCTTGGCAGAACTTCATGACGGCACTACGCACCTCGGCATTTTTCGTAATCAACGCACCGATACGGATACCGCATTCCGAATAGCGTTTGGAGACAGAATCGATCAATACCACGTTCTGCTCGATACCTTCCAGATGACAAGCCGAGATATACGGGGAACCGGTATAGATAAACTCCCGGTATACCTCATCCGAGAAAAGATAAAGATCATATTTCTTTACGATATCCCGGATTTGATTCATCTCACGACGCGTATACAAATAACCCGTAGGATTGTTCGGGTTACAGATCAGGATCGCTTTGGTACGCTCATTGATCAACTCCTCGAATTTTTCCACTTTCGGAAGAGAAAATCCTTCCTCTATCGTAGTCGTCACTGTCCGGATCACGGCTCCTGCCGAGATAGCGAATGCCATATAATTGGCATAAGCAGGTTCCGGTACGATAATCTCATCACCCGGATTCAAGCAACTCAAGAAGGCAAACAAAACAGCCTCCGAACCACCGGTAGTGATGATAATATCGTCAGCCGTAAGATTAATATCATACTTTTTATAATATCCAACCAACTTCTCGCGATAACTGCGATATCCCTGACTAGGGCTATATTCCAACACCGTACGATCGACATTACGGATCGCATCGAGTGCCGCTCGCGGAGTGGGAAGGTCGGGCTGACCGATATTCAGGTGATACACATGAACTCCTCTCTGTTTGGCAGCATCGGCCAATGGAGCCAGCTTCCGGATCGGGGAAGCGGGCATTTCGACTCCTCTTTGTGAGATGTTGGGCATTATTATTCTATATTTATTCGTTTTTATGATGCAAAGATAGGCATTTTAGTTGACAGTTGACACCAAATTCAAGCCGTTTATGACTTGAACCGCATCACGCTCTTTACAGTCATCGACTCATCATCGGCAGTGAGGTAAGTAACCGAATAGTCCTTGCCTCCCTCCTCGACATTGACAATCACATGACCGGCATCAAACGACGAGGGGTTAAGTATATCAAGCCACGGCTGTCCGGCATCCTCGGCACGACGCTCCGCGGGAAACACGGTAGGACACACGATGCGCTCGCCGGGATAAAGATTCCGGTTATAAAAACGCTCCATGACCGAGGGCAGCGTATGAAGCTGATCCCACACGTTGTTGACAACTACACGCGGACGCAACGCAGCCACGAGCTTATCAGTCATTGACTTGTGTCCGTGGTGATTGATTTTCGCCACACTCACCGGCTCAACCACGTCGGCTATCGCATCCTCTATCTCGAATCTCTTTCCATTAGGCAACTCCCAGCCATCAGAGAAGTCTCCCGCCGTATAGAATTTGAAATCGCCGTAGGTAAAGATCATGCCCAGGCTCATTCCGTTTTCACTGAACTTAACCGGATTGGATTTCTTGCGCTCCGCATAGAGGTCACGTATATTCCCCTCCTTATCGGCAATGCGGCCGTTGGCACAGATATTTCTTACCGAGAATCCCGGATATGCCGTAGCGTCTTTCTTCATGGCGATCTGGTTGGTTTCGCCAAGACAGAACTTCTCAATCTCCATCTTCTTATGAGCCAACATATAGTCGTAAAAATCCTTCATGTGCTCAAAAGCATCGGCTGCCTCCTGGGTCAAAGGAAGAGGATCGTTGTAGTCGGGCCAGCAACGGTCAAAAGCCTTGCCAAACGTAAGGTACTCGGCAGCCTGAGAGAATCCACTTAGGTAGTAATCCTTACCATCCCTCGTCTCCTTACGAGCGTAGAATTTATTGTTGCCACCGTGATCTGAATGATAGTGCGTCAACATCATATAATCAACATAATCCTTCTGAGGGTTCACTCTCCGGACATAGCGTGAGATCCACTCCCCGGCATGCCGATCGGGATTGGGAAGCACCGGCACAGCCAATTTACCGCGCCCAACCGCATTATGATCACCACAATCAAGCAGCATCGTTGTACCGTCGGGGAAAATCAAGAACATCGATTCCGACACCCCGGTATAAATCAGATGAATCTGGAACTGCCCCTTTTTCCATCCTTTCCATGCTTTTCCTACTTCAGCATCCTTAGCGCCCCACGCCAAAGCCTCCCTGAAATCCATCAAACAAGCAGCGCTCATAAGCGTAGCATTCTTCAAAAAACCTCTTCTATCCATCATTCAAAACCGATATTAATATTAGCCTACCCACAAATATACGGAATAATTCTTAATTCTATTAAATACCCGGCCGTGGCGAATCCTTGCTAGCGTGCATCGTAGAAACAAAGGCATTCGGATCGATCTCTTTCACCTCATCTTTCAAGCGGGGCATATCTTTTCGTTCAGCGATCGTGAATATAATCTCAGTCTCATTTCCCTGATACATTCCCTTACCGTGAATAAAAGTACCCCTCATACCCATTTTATCGACTATCAAGGTCTTCAACTCCTGTGTCTTACGAGAGACAATGAAGACGGCACGGTTCGGATTCTCCGTCTGGAACATCTCCACGATTTTTCCATATACGAAAATAGTAAACCAAGAATACAAAGGTACCGCCCAATCCTTAAATACGATCAAGCCCAACAATACGACCGCGGAATCCAATACGATGATCATATTGCTGACCTTCAAGTTGGAGTCATTAGCAATCACACGTGCCAATACATCCGTACCGGCACTCGTACTTTGCGCCCGGAAAATACAAGTCACACCCAATCCTAAAATAGCTCCACCGTAAAAGGCGGCGATAAAGGCATCGTTCTCCACCAATGGATCGGTAAGGAAATAAGATAATGAGTCGGTAAATATAGAGATCAGCAAGAAAGTAACGATCGTCTTCGGGCCGGAAGACAATCCGATCTTTTTCATCGCCAAAATCATCAACGGGATATTGAAGCAAAGCGCCGTCGCACCCATCGGCAAACCATCCGGGAAGAACGGGAACAAATCTTTCGTCACATAGTGGATTACGATAGAGATACCATACACACCTCCCGGTACGATTTTGTAAGGCGCTAGGAAAAGCACGTAACTAAGTGCCTGCAAAAATGAACCTACCACGATTAAGGAGTAGTCCATTACATTTCTCTTCAAAGTAGCATTAGAAGGGACTAAAAGTTTTTGTGTTGTCATGACTCGAATTAAGCGTTATTTGTAAAACGCCGCAAACTTACACAATCTTCTTCGATTTATACGCAAGCCTCAAAAAAAAGTATCCCCACTATTTACCTTTTGACAGGAAATAGTGGGGGACACACTCTTATATAGTATAAATTACTTACTTGCGTTATCCGCTAAGTACACTTCCGGGAACGTATTAACACCCAGCGTACGGTTGTTATTGTTCGTGATGTTCAATAAAGTAACATACTTACGATATTGATCCGGGCTCAAAGCCTTCTTCATCAACTTCAAGTTACCGTAAACCGCCTGATACATCTTCTTGTCCTGCAATTTAGCGCTAGCTTTTACGCTCGCGTTCTGCATCTCGATAAAATATTCATTGATATTAGCGACCTCGTCCAACTGGCTCGGAGTCAATTGCAAATAGTTCGCTAACTTCTCTGTACTTACCACAAACGGTTCTCTACTCAAACTCGGTTTCTGAGCGAAGCTCATTGTCGCACACATCAATAAGGCTGCGACTGCCATTCCAAAACGTTTCATAATACCTAAAAACCTTAAATTGTTAAACCTAAACAAAAACCTTAAAAACACATAGCCCAATCACATTGGCTTAATTACTTCTCAGCCAAATAGCTGTCCAAAAGCGGATTAGAAACCTTATCTTCCTGATTAGCGCGAGTCACATTAATCAACGCTACATATTTACGATATTGATCTTTAGTCAATGCACGTTTCATCAGTTTCAAATTACACAACAATGCGTTGCGAGTTTCTTCCGGTCTTGCGTTATTGCAAAGCGCTTCCGCAGACAGGGGTTGACCTAATTGATTCTCGAAGTAAGTATTAATCTCTGACACTTCAGCGATCTGGTTTGCGTCAAGCTGCAAATATCTGCTTAGCTTATCGAAACTCATACTCTTTGAATCACTAACCTTTTGAGCAAAGCTCATTGTCGCTACCATCATTAAAGCGACTACCATCATACCTAAACGTCTCATAATACCTAAAATTTAAACCTAAACTAAGACCTTAACTAATAAATGCGGCGTTTCCGCATCTTCTATCTTTCTCTTTTTGTTACTGCAAATATAACAGTATGTTTTATAACATTGTTCTTCAATACGGTTAATTTTTGCAAACAATTGACGTTATTGATATATATCAAGGCATATAGCAATCATTTTGTAACACATATTACGATAAACACTATCTATTTCATCATAGACACCGTTTATAAACAAACAAAAGCCTAGATATATTCTTATACAAGCCTAGCTGTATTCTTATACGATACCGTATCTATTCTATAATCTCCGTCGTGGATTATACAAACCACAGCGTGGTCTATAAAAACCACGACATGATCTATACAGACCACGACATGGTTTATAGAATAGATACAGTCACAAGATACTTTTTATGCAATAGCTTGATACTTTACATCTATCCTTTACTTATTTATCGGCTAGATAAACATCGGGGAAGGAAAGCCCGCTCATCATCCGGTTATTATTGTTCGTTACGTTGATCAAAGCCACGTATTTCCGATATTGATCGGTGCTTAACGCCTTTTTCATCAACTTTAAGTTGCCAAATACGGCTTGCCGCATCCGTTTATCCCGCATTTTATGACTTCCCCTCAAGCCCTCGCTTTGCTTTTCCCTAAAATAATCGTTGATCATCGCTACCTCATTAATCTGGCTGGGACGTAATTCCAGATAGCTTACCAATTGGCCCACATTGACTACAAACGGTTCTTTATGTAAGCTCGATTCCTGCGCAAAACTCATTGTCACACTTACCAACAAGGCTGACATAGCCATTACTAAACGTTTCATACTACCTATTCCTTTCATTTGTTAAACCTTAAAAACCTATTTCTCTGTGATCTTTGATACAAATATAGGGTGAGGTTTCCCGCTAGAAAAGGAAGAATCGACGAAGTACGCCATGGGGTTAGACGAAACCGGGAATCGAAATGTATGAATCAATATCTTCTGTATTTACAGTCCAAGTCAAACAATTGAAAGCTCCTCCATATTCTTCAACAATAGGTGCAATAATGATTTGATGGATTCGTCCTTTATAATCGGGATATAACCTCTCTATCTGCCCCATGGCTTCATTGTCAGAATCTGTTCCTAATCCGGGTACTATGATGAAATCTTTTGTGCGAAGCAAATTAACATAGGCCCAGTTATTCTTTTCATCATGCGTGAAAATCAATTCATGAGTATCAAATACATCATTCAAGAGTTTTCTCATTTCTTTAGCGATATTCTTAGGATAAAGAGAAAAATATGCCATGATAGAAGGTTTGGACGATAACCCATTAATAAAATTAACAATTCCATCTGTGTGTCCGCATTCATCGCTAGTATCCCATGGTAGCCATACTATTCTTGCACCCAAATCTTTTTCCAACATAGAAGTAATTTCCGCCTTTGAGAAATCAGGATTCTCTATAAGAACCTTTTCAGTCATTACGACCCAAGTCTCTTCGTTGATATTATTACATACAACTATATTCCCTCCATCAACAAGCAACTTTGACTTTGAGATCTTAGGAGTAAAATCAGTGATATGCTTTACCGTATCATTCGGATTCGTTTTATACTTCCTTAAATCAGTCAAATAATCCGGATCATATTGGAACTGCACGAACTCATTGCTTCCAACTTGAATCGGCATGAAATCTCTACACCAATAATCTTTGGTATAGGTCAATCTGCCTGCCGAATAACCATAGATTGATAGGACATTACATATCTCCTTCCATATTGGCGGATAGTTCAAGGCTAACAAATTGGAGAAATATACTTTATTCTTTTGATTCTCTGACAGTACCATATCGTAAGAGTTATCTATTCCAAGGTTTTATCGAATAAGTATTTACAACTGATTTCCTCGTGCTGGGATTATATCGTTTCAGTTCAGCATCTTCAAAGCCCCACTTTCCACTTTTGTGCATATATTTTTTGTTGTAAAAACAATATGGTGCATTCTTCATAGAACTTCCCACAGGAACATTATGCCGTATTGCTGTTTCCAACTCGACCTGAGTATCTTTTTCTTCTCCATAAGTCAATTTCGAAAACACATTTTCTGAACCTCCCATATAGTTTATGAGTGCATAACAGCAATCCCAAGGACCAGTTACTACCGACTGCTCTTTACCTTCAATTCGTAACAATGAACGAATCAATATGCCACCATAGCCATTATCGGATTTGAAGCAAAGATCCATACCGCTAGCATGTACCAAGTATTGCGCAGGCTGAGTATTATTACGTGGGTAGACAAAAGGCACTTCTTTTTTTCCCTCATTATCAAGCTTGTTATCTTTATGGGCTTCACTCCAAAAGTAAAATTCAACTTCAAGGAATTTGTACTTTACGGCTTCGCCTTGTTTGATAAAGCAATGCTCGAATAATTCAGTCGCAATATCCGCAAATATTTTTTGAGCATTATCCTCATTGACATTCCCAATTGTAAATAGACTATTAATTTTATCCATATTTTATGATTTAAGTTCCACATTTAGATCAAGAAATCAGCTTATTCCTCTCGTACGAGGCTTTTACCAAGCGGATATAGACGAATAAGGAAAGAAGGCAACAAACCGCCCCGACTCCGTAGGCGGTAGCCAGATTGGTATGGGTAGCGATAAAGCCGGCGGACAGCATCCCGATCCCCATCCCGAAATCGAAAGAGGTCAAGTAGGTAGAAGTGGCCGTACCGCGCATATGGTGCGGAGCGACATTCACGAAAAGACATTGAAAAGCCGGTACACTCACGCCAAAACCGATACCGATCGCCAAGGCGCAAGCGAAAAAGACAAATGATGTATGTACGGTAGCGAACACGGAAAACGAGATCGCTAAAGAAACCAAGGATACGATGGACACGACATGGATCTTGCCATGGTCCACCAACCGCCCGGAAATCAAACGGGCCGTCCCTACACCGATCGCCATACATATAAAGAAATAGCCTGGGTTCGGCACCTCGATCTCTTTGCCATATAATACCACGAACGAGAGCAACATCCCATAAGGTATAGCGACCAGCAAATAGGCCAAGGCCGCAGGAAGCGCTTTTACCAAGATAAAACGATCCAACGAGAAGGCCGGACGAGGCACTTTCTCCCGTTTCGGATAACGGATCAGCCCGACGGAGCCGATCCCGACCAACGCAATCACCAAAGCGACCCCTATGATCCAGAAGAAACCATGCCGATCGTACAGCCCGACCGCCACCAAAGGAGCCAAAGACATGGCGAGATTGATCGTCAATCCGTAAAAGCCCATGCCTTCTCCCCTTCGCTTGGAAGGGATTACGTCTATCGTAATCGTATTGCCGGAAACAGAGGTCAGTCCCATGAACCCGCCTTGGATGAAACGAACCGCCATGATCGTATAGACCGTCATCGCAAACCAATAACCGGCAAACAGACAGGCGAATATCGTGAAGGCGAATACATATAACGGTTTGCGGGAGAAACAATCTACCAGATATCCCGAGAACGGGCGCACGCACAGCAAGCCGATCGTATAGCTAGACAAGACCATCCCCACCTCAGACGTGCTGATGCCCAATTCCTCTACCAGATAGACCGGCATAGTAGGCATCAACATATAAAAGGCGAAATTCATCAAGAAGTAAGAGATACAACATTGGACGAAATTCCGGTTCCAAAGTACAGGTTTAGTCTCGCTCATTCCTCTTTATTACTTATGCCAGCTCGCTCAACTCCAGCCAGCGCATCGTTTTCTCATCGATCTCTTCCATGACTTGGGTGATCCGTTGAGATTTAGCCATGAGCTCGTCCGTAGACAAAGTACCACTGCTCATGGCGGTCTCCAACTCCGCCTTCTCCGCCTCCAAAGCCGGTATCTCCTCCTCTAGGGCCTCGAACTCTTTCCGCTCCTTGAAAGTGAGTTTTTTCTTTTGCTCATTGACAGGACGAGACGGTTTCTCCGGAGCCGGGTTTTGTCTCGCTTGCAAAGCAGCCTCCGCCTCTTTTTCCAGTTGGTCTTGCACATCTTTCCAATCCCGGTACTGCGTATAGTTGCCGGGGAAATCCTTGATATCGGCGTTACCCCGGAAAACCAGCAGGTGATCTACCACCTTATCCATAAAGTAACGGTCGTGGGAAACAACGATAGCGCACCCCTTGAAGTTACGAAGGTATTCCTCCAATACGTTCAAGGTCACGATATCCAGATCATTGGTCGGCTCATCGAGCACCAAGAAGTTCGGGCTACGCATCAATACCGTACATAAATAGAGACGACGCTTCTCGCCACCGCTCAATTTATAAACGTAATTATGCTGTTTCTCCGGCGTGAACAGGAAATAGTTCAAGAACTGGGACACTCCCATCTTCTGTCCGTTACCCAAATCCACGTATTCGGCGATCGCCTGCACCACGTCGATCACTTTCATTTGCTCATCGAACTTCAAGCCATCTTGACTATAATAGCCAAAGCGAACGGTCTCGCCCACATCGAAATGGCCGCTATCAGGAGCCACCTCCCCCATCAGCATCTTGATAAAGGTAGATTTGCCAGTACCGTTATTCCCGACAATACCCATCTTCTCGTAACGGGCGAAAATATAGTTGAAATCCTCCGTAATCTTCAAATCACCGAAACGTTTGCTTACATTCACCGCCTCGAAAATCTTCGAACCAATGTAAGAAGCCTTCACGTCCAAGTTCACCTTTCCAGTATCCCGTTGTTGCTTCGCTTTCTTTTCCAGCTCATAAAAGGCATCGATACGGTACTTCGCTTTCGTGCCCCGTGCCTGCGGCTGGCGGCGCATCCAATCCAGTTCCGTACGGAGAAGATTCTTCGCACGCTCCACGTCGGCGTTCATCGCCTCGACACGCTCTTGGCGTTTCTCCAGATAATAACTATAATTACCTTTATACGAATAGATTTGTTTATTATCGATCTCGATGATCTCACTACAAACACGATCCAAGAAGTAACGGTCGTGCGTCACCATCAAGATACTGATATTGGCCCGGCTCAGATAATCTTCCAGCCACTCGGTCATTTCCAGATCCAAATGGTTCGTCGGCTCATCCAAGATAATCAATTCAGGGTCCGTGATCAAGACATTCGCCAAGGCTACCCGTTTCAACTGTCCTCCAGACAATTCCCCGATCTTCTGATTGAAGTTATGAATCTTCAACTGCCCGAGGATTTGTTTCGCTTTCTGCTCATAATCCCACGCCTTGAAGCTATCCATACGGGTAAGGATGTCCTCCAGATTCGAGTGATCCTCTTTCGCCATCGCCTCCTCGTACTCAGCGATCAACCGGACAGTCTCGTTCTTCGAGTGGAAGCAAGCCTGTAGCACGGTCAGTTCTTCCGGGTAGGAAGGTGATTGCTCCAAATACCCGACCCGCAAGTCTTTCCGGAAAACCACCTCACCCGAGTCGTAATCCTCCTTACCACCGATAATATTCAATAAGGTAGTCTTACCCGTCCCGTTTTTAGCGATCAACCCGATCTTCTGTCCTTGCGCGACTCCGAACGTTATATCCTCGAAAAGAACCAAATCACCGAAGCTCTTGGTCAGCTTATCTATCTGAAGGTAACTTATCATGTTTTCTTATTTAAATTCAAATCGGAAGGCAAACTTACACAAAATCCTCGAATTTTAAGCTTTTCTCCGTACCTTTGGTGGAAGAATAAGAAAAACACCATGAATGTTAGAATAGATGAAAGTTGGAGAAAACGTCTGCAAGAAGAATTTGACAAGCCTTATTTCGAGCAATTGGTGACATTTGTCAAAAACGAATATAAGCAAGCGCACGTACTTCCTCCCGGGCCCCAGATATTCCATATATTTAACGCATGCCCGTTTGAGAAGGTAAAAGTCGTTATCTTGGGACAAGACCCCTATCCAAATCCGGGGCAATACTATGGGATCTGCTTCTCGGTACCCGATGGCGTGGCGATTCCCGGTTCCTTGATGAATATATTCAAAGAAATCTACGATGATCTTGGGAAACCGATTCCTTCCTCCGGGAATTTGGATCGTTGGGTAAGCCAAGGCGTATTTCCGATGAATTCCGTCCTCACGGTCCGTGCCCACCAAACAGGCTCGCACCGGAACAGGGGATGGGAAACGTTCACGGATGCCGTTATCAAGAAATTAAGCGACGAACGGGAAAATCTGGTATTCATGTTATGGGGAAGTTACGCCAAAGCCAAGATCTCCCTCATCAATACGAGCCGACATTTGGTCCTAACGACCGTACATCCATCTCCCCGCTCCGCCGAATATGGTTTCTTCGGTTGTAAGCATTTCAGTAAGGCTAATGATTTCTTACGGGGTAAAGGCATCCCGGAAATCGATTGGTAAGAATAAATCAACCTAAATCAATCGCATATGGATATTCAAACGTTTATCGACAACTATCAGGAGACATTCTCCGGCAAAGCGGAATTACCGATCGCTTTCTGGTATTCCGATACTCTATCGGGAGAATTAAGGAAGACGCAAGGTTGCCTGTTTAAAGCGCTTCCCGCCATAAGGAACGGGGAGATTATCAGCATGAGCGGAGAAAGCATCGGTTGCGGAGGTGGGAAATTCTATACCGGATTCACTCCCATGCCGGAACATGTACCTAATTTCGTTTCCTTGAAAGAACGATATAAGCAAACACCGGAGATGGTTCTGGAAGGCATCAAGAAGATAGATGTACAAAGGGCTACCAAGCAATATATCCATTTCGCGAGAATCGACCGGCTTACTTCCTTCGAGGATGTGGAAGGGCTTTTGTTCCTCGCTACCCCGGATATCCTGTCCGGCTTGGTCACGTGGGCATTTTTCGACAATAACTCGCCCGAGGCCATCTCCACGCCTTTTGGCTCGGGATGTAGCGCAACCATTACGCAAGCCGTCAATGAGAACCGGCGTGGCGGGCACCGTGCTTTCCTTGGCTTCTTCGATCCCTCGGCCCGCCCTTATGTGGAAAGCAACGTATTGAGTTTCACGATCCCGATGTCTCGCTTCAAGGAGATGTGCGAGACGATGCGTATGTGTAGCCTCGATACGCACGCATGGGGCAAGATAAAAGCGAGAATCGATGAAGGCTGATTTTTACACGGAAGTTTACAACATCGTAAAGGAAATACCGGAGGGAAATGTGGTTACCTACGGGCAGTTAGCCAAACTCGCCCGGAGGCCACAATGTTCCCGCATGGTAGGGCAAGCCATGTTCAACGCCCCGAGAGAGCTGAACTTGCCTTGCCACAGGGTAGTAAACAGCCAAGGGAGATTGGCTCCCAATTGGACGGAACAAAGGGAACTGCTGGAAAAAGAAGGCATCGCTTTCAAAAAGAACGGGTGCGTGGATTTAAAGAAGCATATTTGGGCGGAGATATTGCCCATTATTTAAGATACGTCACGCCATCACAAAGCTCATTATCCCCAAAAAGCATATCAACGCCATTATCAATATAGATAACAAGGTGATTATTTTCCTGTGAGCATATTTTATCGAGACATACAATATCCCGATAAACAACAACACGTATAGTATCGCCTCCGGATAACCCAGCATTTGATACATATAGGGTATTTTCGTATATATGTATCCTTCAAAGGATCCCATTGTCGGCCCAATGGTTGATAGCAAGGACAATCCTAGGATTATTACGCCTAATTTCATTAAGCCGTTCTTTTCCTCAAAAAACACCTTCCGTAAAGGCAATAACACCAAAGCCAACAGTATCCCGCGAAATATCTGCAGAACAGGCCCTAACACCACGATTGGCTCATCGACCGGCTTCATAAATGAGGATATCACATCGGTAGCGAACAAATCCCGATAGTTCATCACCAAAAGGGCAAATACCCCCGCGACAAATCTTGTCAGTTTTTCTCATAACGACAGACTAAATTATCAAAGAACAAAAATTACGGATTATAGATTAAACATTAAGATGAACAAGAACATGAAATCAATTATCAGTTTCTTTAAATTCACCCCGACCGAGGCCGCCGGGATCAAGCCTTTGGTGGAGAACCATTTCCTGCTATTCTGGTTATATAATATAATGGATCTCATCCCTTCACGATAATAAAGAAAAAGTATATGAAACATCTAATTTTATTTATAGCTTTGCTAGTATCAAACGGACTAGCAATCGCGAGAACGACAATGAGTGATCAACTTTCAAAAACAACAAGAATGAATACCCAAAGTGAAATTTATTTTGCCGGTGGATGTTTCTGGGGAACAGAACATTTCATGAAGCAAATCGATGGCGTTACGAATACCCGAGTAGGTTACGCGAACGGGAAGATGAGTATCAAAAACCCGACTTACGAACAAGTGTGTAACGATAATACCGGATTCGCCGAGACAGTGGAAGTTAGCTACGATCCGCGACAAGCCGATTTGAAGTTATTGATCGAACTATTCTTCAAGACGATAGATCCGACAAGTATCAACCGGCAAGGCAACGATATCGGATCACAGTATCGTACCGGCATCTATTATACGAATACGGACGATCTGCCGATCATCAAAGAGACCGTGGAGGCATTGGCCAAGAATTATACCAAGCCCATCGTCGTAGAGATTCAGCCATTAAGTAATTTCTATCCGGCAGAAGACTATCATCAGGATTATTTAGATAAACACCCGGACGGTTATTGCCACATAAGCCCGGATCTATTCGATTTCGCCCGAAAGGCTAATAAGGGGAAAGCCTCGAACAAGCCTGTATCGCAAAAGAAATTCCAGAAACCGGATGATCAGACATTGCGCTCTAAACTCACCGCCGAACAATATGCGGTAACACAGCAAAACGCTACGGAAAGAGCTTTCAAGAATGAATATTGGAATGAAAAGCGTGAAGGCATCTACGTAGATATCACGACTGGGGAACCTTTGTTTATCTCTACCGATAAGTTTGATTCGGGTTGCGGATGGCCTAGTTTCTCCAAGCCGATAGACAAGAGCTTGGTGATGGAAAAAACGGATCTTTCCCACGGGATGAAACGGATTGAGATACGCAGCAAAACAGGAGATGCACATCTAGGGCACGTTTTTAATGATGGCCCAGCCGACAAAGGTGGGTTACGATACTGCATCAACAGCGCGTCATTAAGATTTATCCCTAAAGCAAAGATGGAAGAAGAGGGATATGCCGACTATCTCCCACTCCTATAAAAACAAATAAAAAAACATAGTTATGATTTGTTCAACTCATAACTATGTTTTGAAAATTTCATAACTATGATTTTTTAATAGTATCTTCGCCGTATAAAACAAGCGAAAGAAGCACTATGTATCACGAATTTACCCCCTGCGCAGCCTTAGTGCCCTTTATCGACAAGTTCTGGGTGTTCAAAGGCTTTACCGACATCGGGACACGTTTTAAGATCCTCGCGGACGGATGCACCGACTTTATCTTCTCAATCGGTAACATGACCGTCCCTACGGACGAGCATTCGATGATCATGCAACCTTATCGTTCCTATTTCGTTGGTCCTATGCGGGTTTATTCGGATCTGACTGCCACGACAAATACCCTGCACATGCTGGGGGTTCGTTTTCACCCCTGTGGGCTGGCAGCTTTCACGAATGAGCCTTTGGGACAGTTTGCCGATCTTCGCATCCAGTCTTCAGATATTAACCTTTTATTCGATAATTCCTTTGCCGAGATGCTTTGCGAACAGCCGGACGATTCCGTCCGTATCCGCATTATCGAAGGCTATCTTATACGCCTTCTCACCCAATCCATTCAAGTAGACAGACAAATTATATACGCCACCTCATTTATAAAACAGTCTCGCGGACAGCTACCCGTACAAAACTTGATCGACAAGATTTGCATTTGCCAGCGGCATTTCCAACGTAAGTTCAAGGATACCACCGGATATACTCCCAAAGAATTCAGCCGGATCATAAAATTCCAATATGCCATAGAAGTACTGAGGAACGCCCCACACACGGACTTAAGCAGCATCGCCTTAGATTGCGGCTACTATGACCATTCCCACTTTATCAAAGAATTCAAGCGTTTAGCGGGAGACGTTCCCTCTTACTTCCTGACTTTACCAAATCCTACGGATGAACCGCTTACTTATATTTGATTAAAAATAAAATCGCAAGAATCTATCACATAAAAAGTCGTTTTTTTACAACCAGAAAGAATAGTCATTCCGTATGTTTGCACTATTGAACTTTTACAAATAAGAATCTTATGAATTACACTTTTGAACTAAAAGAACTACATGCTACACACATCGTGTATCTTCATCATCAAGGAGATATGAGCTTGATCCCAAGCTCTATCAGAAAGCTTATGCAATGGGCCGGGGCAAAAGGACTTATAAACGGTCCGGCAAATAAACTTATATCAGTTTACCAACACGAAGGAAAGGAGTTAAGTGTGGATATCGGTTTAACAGTGCCTCAAGAGGTAGAGGGAGAAAATGAGATCTCAAAAGGATTATTATCCGGAGGACTTTACGCGATCGGGCATTTTGAGATAGGAACGGATGAAATACCCGCCGCATGGAGCTTGATGTACACGCTTACATCCAAACACCAATGCAAACCTTGTGCGGGCAAATCATTCGAGATCTATCAAAGCATCCCCCTCGATCAACATCCACAAGATAAATGTATGATCGATTTATGTATACCCGTCCAGATGATAGACCTCAAGCTAATCGAGGAAAAAGCAATTTCCATATTAACGGAATGTGACACCGCTATGCTCGCGTCTGTTACGCAAGAGGGTTATCCCCGTCCGGTTCCTATGGGAAAAATAAAAGCGGATGGTATTTCCCAAATATGGTTCTCTACAGGCACGTTCTCTGATAAGACAATACAATTCCAACTCAACCCGAAAGCCGGAGTTTGCTTTATGAAAGGAGGAGACAGTATCGTGTTAACAGGTAAGGTCGAGATCGTTTCCGATATGGAAATCAAGAAAGCCCTTTGGTCTGACTGGATGTTCGCTCATTTCCCTGGAGGAGTAATAGATCCGAGCTATTGTATATTGAAATTCACTTCCGAAGAAGCGACTTATTGGATCGATAATGAATTTGTAAAAGCAAGTATATAAGTTATCACATCATACAATCGCGTCTAAAATATTAAAAATCTTGATTACCGCTAATTAGAGAAGACGGCAATCAAGATTAATTCATTTATTCACTTCAGAAACCTCTCTAGCTCTTATTATTCTATCGCCACATAAATCTGGGTTAATAAATCCTCCGGCTTCGTATTGCAAGGATCATTCAAGTAGATCTCGCCGCTAGGCACTTCCCGTAAGGAAAGACCCATCTCGGGGAGATATTTGCCGTAAAGCGTATCATACACAGCCCCTAATTGCTGATAAGTTCCCTTATAAAGAGCGACCATAAAACGCCCTTCCAATACCTTTTTCGTACCAATCTCCCCTTTAGGGCAAACCGAAGGAGCGACTTCCATACAAATATCGGTACGCAGCTTATCCGGTGAGGTCACTTTCGGATCATCATGGTACAAGCAGATCGGTGAAAAACTCAATGGCTGGATGTTTTGCTCCTTGGCGAATTGGAGCAAGCGCATCCAAGTTCCCAGATAATCAATTTCTTTATACCCTCCGTTTAGACGAATGTAGGCTACTTGTTTGCCGGGTAAATCTTTTACCTCGACCTTCAATTCCATATCGGGCATTATTCTATTCGGTTCCATAATTACATAATCTTTATTGTTTCTATATTCATTTGGAGAAATCCCATAAAACTGGCGAAAAACCTTAGACAAAGAAGAGGGTACGTCATATCCTACCTTATAGGCGATCTCCTTGACAGGTATTTCCGTGTAACGCAAAAGCCGAGCGGCCGTCTCGACCCGCATCCTAACGATAAACGTACCAACCGGTTCCCCTAAGAACTCCGCGAAGATCCGATGAAAATGCCAACGAGAGAATCCGGATATCTCCGCCAGCTTATTTAGATCGATATCCTCGCCTAAGTGATTATTTATGTATTCAACCAATACATTGATACGTTGTTGATACTCTGTCTTTGTCGTTGTCTTTATTCGCATGATTCTTAGGATTTCAAGGCAAAAGTAGAAGAATTATCCCGAACACACTTTTCCGATATTGCTAAAATGAACTATAAAGTAAAGATATCGTTTATTTAGCCCAAATCCGTTATCTTTACCATCTAAATTAAAATAGGAAACAATAACATGTTGAAAATAACAGCGCCTAGATTGGTAAAAAACTTACGGGAGGATGTGGACTGGATGGATTGTATATCCAGACAAGAGGATGATTTTACAGAATGTTCTTTCAATGGATTATGCGTCGAGGACGTATCTAAACAGAACCTATCCGTTAATTCCTGCTTATTCACCAATTGTGGTTTCATTGCTTGCAATTATCGTAAATCTCAGTTTAGCGATGTGGTATTTAAGAACTGTGACCTATCAAATATAAATTTATCCGGATGTGGCTTTTACCGGGTAGAGTTCATTGGGTGTAAACTTACCGGAACGAATTTCTCCGAATCAATCTTTAATCATACTACCATCCGGGATTGCAAAGGAGATTATGTAATCTTCTCCATGAGCAAACTCCGGAACGTATCTTTTAATCAATGCTTTTTACGAGGAGGCGGATTGGACAATTGCCAATTCACGAACGTAGAATTCGAACATTGTAATTTAGTAGAGGCCGAGTTTCACCGGACCTCTTTGAAAGGGATCGATCTTACTTCCTCCGAGATCGCCGGTATACGTATTGGCTCGATTCCCGGAGGAGAGTTGAAAGGTGCTACCGTAACCTCCTTACAAGCACTGGACATCGCTAGAATGTTAGGTATTACGATCAAGGATTAAAACTCCGGATGGCGTTTTAACCACACAACCGCATAGGAACAGGTAGCCAAAGGGCGCAACCCCTGTTCCTTTGCGTATTTATAAGCTGTTTCAACAAGAGTCGCCGCAATCCCACGCCCTTCCAAGTTTTTTGGGACAATGGTATGGATAATGTCCAAGGCATCTCCTCTTAAACGATATTCCACATAGGCTGTCAAGCCGTCTTCTACTACCTCGAAACGATGTTTCTCCGGATAGTGATTTACTGTATATTCCATTATTTATTCTTTTAAAGGTTCTATTTCCTTATTATTTGTATCAATCTCCTCCCGCTTATCCTTCTTTTTATCGAGACCGAAAAAGCGCTTTACCTTCGTGAAGAAACCTGCCACTTTCAAGGCCGCATCCTGTTCTTTTTTCGAGACTCCGACTGATTCCACCAAGGCTGGTCTTAGCATCTGCCATAGATAGTTAAACGTGGAATGATAGGGATCTCGCACGATTTCCATATCGACCTTACGCAATTTACTATCTTTTCGCTCCGGATGAGCCGGATTATTATCCCGTAGAACTAAGTTCGCCAATCTCGACAAGAAACCTTTTTGTGTGGTCTCTCCGTCTTTCTCTTTCAATAAAGCCACTTTCAATTTCCGGTACGGAAAGTCTAACCGTATCCGTCCTTTCCGGCTTGAGGCATCCATATGAAAGACCACATCCTGTGCCCAACCGCTCACTACTTCCGCCGGCGCCAGAGGTTTTACAATCTCATTCAAGGAAAGCAGGTCTAAGCTATCCAAACGGGCATCCAATAGAAAGCGGTCGTATAATGAATCTACCGGGAGTTGCCATGTAGCCGTAAAATGCCCCGATCCCATCAGGTTCCCGTCCGCATGCAATCTGATGAATTGCTCCGGATAGGAAACGATATTGGTCAAACCTAAAAATTGGCCGTTCATATCGGTAAAATAAAGCTTACCGGGCTTATCGCCTTTAACGGGTAATTCCTCATAAACCACGGAGAAATTGGCAACGGAAGCGGTATCTATCTTGAAACGGACCGGAGCCTTTTGTAAACCTTCATAAATCATCGGAACGATATGAGGCTCCACCGGGATCTTCCGGTTCTTTAAGTTTTGTAGTAAGACATCGTTTATCCAGAGTCCCCCCACACGTAATTCCTTGGTTGAGAAATATCCGGGAATATCCACGTCGTTCAATCTTACGTTCCCAACCTTCACGTCAAACCAATCTTGATGCTTAGGCTGTTTATAAGCGAATTCCATTTTAGAATAAGGCGAGACTAAATGTACGTGATCCAACCTCAAACCTGACTTTCTCAAATCCAGATCCCCGATCTTCAACCGGTAGAAGCCGTTATCCAACGGTATATCGATATCCTTTGTCTGTAGCTGAAGATCACCTAATTGAAACGTCTTCTTCTTCAAATCCACAAACACATTCTCCAAAGCCAATTGGATATCCTTTTGGCTCTCAGTCCGCAATATTGTCGTATCCGATCCCCAAGACATAGAAAAATCACCATCGGATAAATCAAATCGGTCAAACCCGATCTGATAGATGCTATTCTTGGGAATCCGGATTCCCGTTAATGAAATCAATGGGGTTGAAAAACGTATCGAGTCCTTTTTAGCGGCCAAGGTCACATCCTGTAGACGGAAAGAGCCGTTTACGGTGGATAGCGAACCTTTTCTTATAGTCACACGCAGATCCTTTCCCGGTAAGTAGTTATCGAAATCCCGGAAACTAAGACCAAAATGATCATACTTGAAAAACAATTGCCCACTCCGGTTCGTTTGCTCATCCACCAAGAAATTCGTGGCAAAGAAATTGAGGCTGTTGAGTCGGTACCGGGTCGTGTCATTTATCTCACGATCCTCCAATGTCACATTTGCGTTCTGAATCTGGATCTTACGGATGGAAAGATACCGAAGGAAAGGATTTAACAAACTCTCCACATCCACACGGCTATTTACAGATGTGCTTTTCCCTTTATCCGGAGATTCAACGGAGGGCGTTTTATAATAAACCAAGCGAGGCGACCGAATCATCAGTAAATCCGCACTAATACCTTTGTTGTACGCCAACCCGTCTATCCGGATCGTATCGATACTTCCCGACAAATAATCATTGCGGGAACGAACAGACAACGGACGCAGCCGCATGCTATCTATATGAAACGAGCCTGAGGCCGTATTCATCGCCAAGCGCTTGATATCGAACCGGTGATTACGAGCCCTCATGATCCCTTGTATATCATTCGCCTCAAACGCAATGGAACGAAAATAATTCAGTTCCTCGCCCGGAGCTACCAAGGAGTCGATCAGAAGACCTTCCGCATGGAAATTAAACTCAGGGATCGAGAAGTCCTCTATCTGCCCTTTCAAGGCTAAGGAATAGTGAAGGGCGGTTCGCTCTATTCGTATTTGATCCACGGATATACTATGTAGTACCGGGGAGATCACATCATATAACGATAAGGCTTGCACCAAAGAATCCGCATCGGCATTCGCCTGCTTCTTCTCCCGAGTCAAGTCATACACCTTGATATCCGAAGATTGTATCTCAAAATTACGGGCGGACAAATAGTTCAAGGCTTCTTCCCGTCTAAAGTGAATCCCTTGTATCTGTACGGTTTGCACTTTCCCTTCCAGATAATTCGTAGGTTTCCGATTGGTCTCCCCCCACAATAATTCTTGCGGAAGCAATTGGATTTTTTGGATATAGATAATGGAATCTTGGGTACTGAGGCATATACTATCCGTCTCCAACTTAAAATCATTATTTACCAACAAGGTTTGCGGCTGGTTCGTGACAAAATCGAAGTTATCGCAATACAACAGCTTCCCGCTCCGTGAAGAGGTAGAATCCAACATAAAACCATACGCATGGAAACTTACGTTATTCAACGTATAGATAATCGGCGAGACTTGGTTTTCCACATTATAAGAGATACTGGCATTTTCCAAGTTCAAGGTCTTTACGCTCAGGGCATCTATGTATGGAGAGATCACCTCATACAACGTCTTCGATTCAGCATGCTCTACCGTATCTGCCGCCAGTCCGGAAACTAACGGGTTTGATCCGGAAGAGCCGTATACACGAACCTCCGGCGAGCGGATCTCAAAGGTATTGAAATGGAGTTGCCGGTAATTCCATCGCCATACCAAATTAATCCCCTTAAAATCTATCACCTCAATCCGGGTACTTACATAGGTATCGGGTAAGCTATCCAAGGCGGCCCAATGTTCAAAGACCTTAGAGTCCGGCTCCAATGAAATACCCTCTAGCCTTAGCTCTCCCTTGAAGAAGCTAATAGAAAGCTTATCGAAAGAAAGGCGATAAAAACCATCCGTAGCATTCGCCGTACGCTCTATCAGTTCTCTTTTCAGGTACCGCTCCAAACGACCTGTCAGGAAAAGATTCAAAACTAGGAACAATACAGCCAGCGATAAAACAGCGATCACCGTATGTTTCAATATCTTCCTTATCCTAGAACTCATCCTTTCCTTGATTTTTGCGATATAAACTTCTTTTTATAAAAACAAAATAGACCCGTTTATGTTGCCTTTCATCTAATAAAAAAGCCCCGGAGTCTATTAACCCCGAGGCTTACGATCTATCGATTGTTACTTCATTTTACAAAAGGAGCCTTGATCAAATAGTCGGCGCAATCCTTCACACCCGCAAATTGAGTACGTCCGTCCGGCATCTGCTCCAACTCTACGAAATAGTCTTTGATTCCGTTCGCATACATTTGCTTGAATATCATCTCAAAGTTCATCATACCACTTTGGCCGAATACGGCACGATCCTTGATATGTAATACCTTGATACGATCCGGATGTTTCTGCATATACTCGACAGGATCGTTTTGTCCCATGACAGTCCAATAAACATCCATCTCGAAGTAAACCTTGCTCGGGTCCGTATCTTTCAGCATCAAGTCATAAATCTGGTCTCCGACTTTCATGAAAGCGGCGAAAGGATTTCCTTTCACCTTCTCCTGTTGCTCTTTCGTCGCAACACGATTGAACTCCATATTATGATTATGATAGCCAAAACCAGTGGCGATACCCTCCGCCTTGATAACATCCGAGGCCTGATTGAAAATATCGCAAACAAGTTTAGCCTCATCGTGCGTAGTAATCGTCGGCATCATCGGCTGGATCAAATATTTACAGCCTAGTTTCGCATGATCGGCAGCCGTAGCTTTCCAATACTCCATGATCTTTGGGGTAACCTCCTTCGAGTATTTGAAAATCATAGCCTTAAAAGGGTCAGAGATAGATGCGTCGACTGGATTCACGTGCGAGCTAATGATCTTCAAGCCTGCGTCTTCCGCCATTTTCTTGAAGTCCATCATAGGAACACCTCCGATAGCGCCTTTACCATAACCCGCCAACTCCAGCTTGGAGTATCCCATATCCTTCACCTTCCGAAGATTAGCGGCCACGTCGCCTTTATATAATTCTTGGGATAAAGAATAGATCTGCAAGCCAATCTCTTTGCTGGCATGGACCTCATCCACAACTCCCAACGCAGCGTTCTCCGCATTTACGGAACCGGCTTTACCAGCCAGCAATCCACCAGCGGCAAAGAGAGAGATATTTTTTAAGAAATCCCGTCTGTTACTCATAACATCATTCTATTTAAATAGGCTTATTTACAGAAATAAGGCAATGAATACGGGTTGCGATATTGATACCAGTACAAACGGTGGGAAGCCGCCTCCTTATCATTACCGAAGCTTAATGTAGCCGGGTTCCATTTAACCGGACGGCCTAGCTCACGGGCAATATTCTGTAAACAGCAAAGCGTATTCGTACTGCAACCTACCTCAACCGGAGCGATCGGGTTCTCACGTGAACGAACGCAGTCGATGAAGTTCTGCATATGCGGAGCGCTAGTCTCATAATTGCCAGCATCGTTACCCTTCTTTTTACTGTCTTTCAGCTTCTTCATATATTCCTCATACATCTTCTTACGCTCTTCCGGAGTCATCATTCTCGGGCGCTTCTCGATCAAGTTCTTCAGGTCGGAGGGGATCTTAGACTGATCAGAGCAGTTGATGTAGCCACGAGCTACCTCGATCCAACCGTTATCTCCGACAAACTTAATACCCTGCGCATCCGGATTATCCTCCAAATAAGGTTGTTCAGTCATTACGATACCATTCGCATAGCGCATAGTTGAATATTGTGTGCCATTGTATCCCTTGGGCGTAAACTCAACCGGACCAGAACCATCCATACCGATAGCAGCTTGGGCGATATCAAACATATGAGCACCCCAGTCAGCAGTATAGCCATTACCGGTCTCTTGATACCAACGCCATGCACCCCATAGTTTCTCGTTCTCTTCCGGATCCAGAGAAATAGGAGGACATAAATCGGGATGATAATGGATCTTCGGATCGTTCAACGGACCCATCCACTGATTGAAGTTCAAATTAGCGGGAACCGGCATTTCCGGCAAGCTCAGCGGCGTAGGAGGCTCACCTACACGTGCATATATTTTCTCTATATGACCGATGGCTCCATTCTGAACCATATCGATCGCAGCTTGGAACTCTTTGCTGGAACGTTGCTGGCTACCTACTTGAAGCACACGTTTGTTATTACGTACAGCCTTCACCATAGCCAAGCCTTCGGAGATCGTATAAGCCAACGGTTTCTGGCAATATACGTCTTTTCCGGATTGACAAGAATGGATGGTAGCCAAAGCATGCCAATGGTCCGGGGTAGCGACCTCGATAGCGTCGATATCCTTACGCTCCAGCAAATCCTCGTAAAACTCATATTGATCACAACGTTGGTTCATTCCCTTTGAAGCTTGCCATTCAGCGACACGTCTTCTGAAACGCTCTGTTTTCATCGTGTCCACGTCACAACATGCGGCAACCTGTACGCCCGGACATGCGGCAAATCCTTTAAAGTCTGATAATGCTTGCTGACCTAGGCCGATAAAACCTAAAACGACTCGATCGCTCGGAGCGATACGAACGCCATTCATGGCCCAACTGGGAAGAATTGTTAAACTAGCCAATCCTAGTGCGGAAAGACCCAAAAACTCTCTACGGCTTACGCCCTTCTTAGTGTTTTCTTTCATGGTAATTTTGTTAATAATATAAGATAAAATGTAACTTGGTCTGAGAATTATCGCCCCAAAGTTATAAAAAATAATTTATTTCCATAATAATCTTTTAATAAAAAAGGCTATCCTTGTCCGGGATAGCCTTATTTTGATTCATATCAATTCCTAAAACGCATATCCGAAGCCTACGTTCAGATAGATCGGATACATCCCGAAGGTAATCGTATCGAAATCCTTTTGGAAGATATCGTTCAATCCCCATGTCAAGTCAGCGTATACGATAAGGTGCTTAAACGCTTTCCATTCTGTACCGATCTGCGCTCCCCACTGAAACTTTCTTAAGTTATCCGAGAAATCATAGGAAGCACGGTTGTCACCAGAAAACTCCACCTTCGTACCGGTAGGATTGATCTCACGCAGATATCCGTCGTATACGTAGCCGGAGAAGTTCCGGTTTGTAGCGAACGAGACAAATGGTCCCGCCGAGAAACTCACCCGGTTATTCAATTGGTAAAGAGCCACGACCGGTATCGAGAAATAAGTGTTCTCCACTTTCGTCTGCACGCCGCCGGTCCAGTTTCCTTTCAGCTTCTCGCCACCGGAGCCAATGATCTCCATGCTGTAATTCTTAACCGTCGCTTTTGTCTCCATACCTTTATTCTCCAGACGGAGACCGATCATCATACCCCATTCCTTGCTCTCGCCGAACCATTTCTTGATATCGCCCTCTATGGAGACACAAAGCGTAGGGCGATAACTATCTATCGCACGAATCTCACGAGGCAATGGCACCGGAGCGGTTCCGCCGATATTGATACCAGCCTTTACCGTATATTCCAATCCCCTTAGGGAAGACCAGATTATTCCTTGGTTTCTTTCCTGCTGCGCCTTCAACGTAACGACACCCGACAAGCACAGTATACCTATTAATACTATATATCTTTTCATATCCTCTGTTTTTTTAGTTCTCACCGGACTGGATTATCTCAACCTCATCGATCCAAAGCGTGCTACCTTCCGCTCCCTCGAAGACATCACCTTTCAAACTCGAAGAGAAGACTATGGATAACTGATAACCACCTTTCGCCAGCTTATCCTTATCGATCACCTTACCGGGCTTAGCCACGAACGGGATATAGAAACGCGTCCACTCATCCGTCTCTTTCTGATCGCTGATCCGGGCAACGGATATCAGGTTCGGGCTTGTCAACCCGTTGAAACCATCCAAATATTTCACATTCTCATCCGTCTCATAGAAGATGGCGTAGATATCACATTGGTCTTTCTTACCTTTTACCTCCTCGCCATTCACTTTATACGACTCTCCCGCTTTATATTTATAATAACCACTCAAGTAAGTCGGCACATGATCGAAAGGACGTCCCAATCTCGTGCCTTTCCTTGCGTCCGGAATAGCGTTCAGCAAATCAAACGTACCGATGAAAAGGTTTCCGGCGGCGATAGGCATACCGAATCCGCTACCGAAACTACCCGTGCTGCGGGTCACCAACTTAGCGCATTTACCGACATATCCGTTATCGTCTTGCATGGTTGGGAAGTCTAAAGGCTCCAATTTATTATTGGTCAAGGCAAATCCGGCATTCCCGCTCGCCCAAGTCACGGAATCTCCATTCGATGTAAAGTCATAGAATATCTGGTAACGTCCATTCTTCGGCTCCATCGTTATATGCTCGAAATGATATTCCGTGCTTACGCCGGAGACGATACAACGCACCGTATAAGTCTTTGTCCAGTGACCATCCTCGGAAGTTACCGTATAGGTTCTCGGCGTCGTAAAATCAAAAGCGGAACCACTAGCCGGAGTGATAGTAGCGCCGGGAGTCAAGGTGAATACCGGGGCTAGGTTTGTAATATCGGCGTCACTTTTCACGGTCAGTGTCACGGATTCGTTGTCGATCTCCGGCTCGGCTTTCAATATATCGCCATCCACCGTACACGACAAGATATCCGCTTCCGCATTGGGCGCCTCCTCCCGGATACATGAAACAGAGATCATCACCATAAAAAAACAGAAAAGCAAATTTCGCAAAGTCATACTCTATACATTATATTATATACAACACATCGCCCTTTTAGGGTGAACATAATGCACAAAGTTAAACTATATTCTCCAATATCGCATCCCTATATCTTTTAATAACTTTTTTTACAAAGACGCAATGGTACATATCCTTACAATACCAACCTTACCGGACAGATATACTTCAAGTACCACAGGATATATACTTCAAGTGCCATAGGATATATACTTCATCGACTAAGTAAGTAGTTAAAAAGCTATTATCATTTGCGATTGTAAAGGATTTCGCTTAATATTGCAAATACTTTAAATCAATAGTAATACCATGACAACTCGAAGAGATTTTCTCCGGCAGACCGCTTTGCTCGGTGCCGGACTTTCCATCAGTCCTTTTTTCATTAAAGCTGGGAGTGCCGGTGTGGGCGCAAACGACAAGATAGGCGTCGGGCTTATCGGATGTAACGGCATGGGATTCGAAGACCTTAAAGCGTTCCTTCGTAATCCGGAAGTAGAGTGTATCGCCTTGTCGGATATCGATGAGAGCGTATTAAACAACCGGGCGGCAGAGACCGAGAAGATCACCGGGAAGAAAGTAAAGCATTTATATAAAGACTGGCGTAAATTGATAGACAATAAGGATATCGATCTCGTAATCGTAGGTACTCCCGATCATTGGCACTGCCTGCAAATGGTATCCGCTTGCCAAGCCGGGAAGGATGTGTATTGTGAGAAACCGCTGGGAAATAGTATCGAGGAATGTAACATTATGGTACGGGCGGCGCAGAAATACAACCGGGTCGTGCAGGTAGGCCAATGGCAACGTAGCGATCCGCATTGGCAGGACGCCATGCAATTCGTACATAGCGGACAGCTGGGTAAGATCCGCACCGTACGTGTATTCTCTTATCAAGGTTGGTGCCCCTCTATCCCCGTCAAGCCGGACGAGGCGGTGCCCGCCGGAGTGGACTATGATATGTGGCTGGGGCCGGCCCCGAAACGTCCGTTCAACCGGAACCGTTTTCATTTCACGTTCCGTTGGTTCTGGGATTACGCAGGAGGTTTGATGACGGACTGGGGCGTACATTTACTGGATTACGCATTGTATGGCATGAACGTCACCGCACCGGAGTCTATCATGGCTTCCGGAGGTAAATTTGGTTATCCGGATGACGCTTGCGAGACCCCGGACTTATTGCAAACCATTTATACATTCAAGGACTTCACCGTTATGTGGGATCATGCGATCGGCATTGACGACGGGGCCTACGGACGGAATCATGGCCTAGGATTCGTTGGCGAGAACGGTACCTTGGTGATCGATCGTGGCGGCTGGGAGGTTATTCCGGAAAAGGTAAACGGACAGGCCCGCATGGAGGCTGTTCCCTTGAAGAAGTCATACGGAGAGGGTGGCTTGAATTTGCATGCGAAGAATCATTTGGAATGTATCAAGAGCCGGAACCGGAATTGCAATGCCAGCGTAGAGATCGGGGCGCATATCGCCAAGTTCTCGCAATTGGGGAATATCGCTTATCGGACCGGGAAAAAATTATCTTGGGATGGAAAGAGTTTCCATGACGCGGAGGCGGATAAGCTGCTGTGCAAGGAATACAGGGCACCGTGGGAATTACCGAAAATATAAGGATCTAGTTGTAGAGACGGGGCGTGCCTCGTCTCTACAACTGGGTATTTATTGATGTTCGGGGCGTAACAGGTCGTTCACCGTCTTCACGGGGTTGAATGTCTCGATAGGAACTTCTACGAATACCGTGTTCCAGTCGCTCATGGCACCGTTCCACAAGCCCGGCAATTCCAGCGCTTTCAATTCGCGACCATCCTTGCTCTTATAAGAGATGAAGCCCGTATTCTTATCCACGTAATCCGGCAAGTTGTATTTCTCTCCCTTATAATTCTTAACGGCGCAAACCAAATCCACGGGATTAAAGTGAGTACCCTTTTCAAACATCGCCTTCTTAGCCGGATCGCTCATATCGATCTGGGAGCTTTCAAGCACCTGCAAGGAAACCGTACCATCCGGATTCTCCGCCAAGAACGGACCGCCACCCGGCTCGCCCACATTCTTCACCATACCGCATACACGCAACGGGCGAAGCAGTTTGCTCTTGATATACAGGATTAACTCGGCGTCTTCCAGTAATTTCGTATCCGGGTTCTTGATACATAGGTCGTCTTGCAAGAAATGAATCATCTCCTCTACCTCGGCATGGGTATATTTGCCGGTCTCGATCTGTTCCAGATATCTGAAGGCTTTCTCCTGCAATGTTACCAAGACACCGGCGATCACCTTCTTGTAGATAACCGTAGAGCATTTGAAGCTATCCGGAACCACGTTATCTATATTCTTGATAAATACCACGTCGGCATCCACATCGTTCAAATTCTCGATCAAGGCTCCATGCCCACCCGGACGGAACAATAACTTATCATTCTTATCGCGGAACGGCGTGTTATCCATAGCGGCCGCTACCGTATCAGTACTCGGTTTCTGGATACTGAAAGAGACATCGTATTTCACAGAGAACTTCTCCTCGTACTCGCCAGATTTATCGGCAACCAATTGCTCGAATAAAGCCTGATGCTCCGGAGATACCGTGAAATGGATATTCACCTCGCCGGCGTTATTCTTGGCGTACATGGCGCCTTCGGCCAAATGTTCTTCCATCGCCGTACGAACCGTATCGGCATATTTATGGAAAAGCAACAAGCCTTTCGGTAGCTGTCCGTAATTCAAGCCTTTCGGCTCCAATAAATTGGATACCACCTCCTTGTACTCGCCCAAGGCTACCAACGCAGGAATATCTTTCCCTGTATTCTCCACGCACTTCTTGTCCAAAGCCTTATAGAAAGCGAATTTCTCGATCTCGCTAAAGAATTTCTTCTCGAAAGCGTTCATCGGTTCCTTATAATCCGCAGAAAGGAACTCGTACAGATTCTTAAACATACGGCTAGCAGCGCCGGAGGCAGGTACGAATTTTACGATTTTCTTGTTTTTAGCCAGATAAGCGTCCCAAGCATCCATATAAGAAGCCTGTTCCTCTTTAGATATTACCATAATACCTTTTTCTACCGAAGCGGAGGCCGCTATCTCAAGGAAAGGGAAACCTTTTACGAAGCAAGCGAGTTGCTCTTCAATCTGTTTTTCGCTGATTCCTTTGGCTTTCAGCTGTTCTAAATCGTTTGCGTTTAACATAGTATAGTATTTAATGTGAATAATCTCATCAGTAACACCACAGGGCACTTATGCGCTATGTGTATCGCAAATGTATAAAATAACCGCAAGATACATGTTGAAATTCCATAGAAAAAAGTATTTTTACAGCATGTTTTGCGGTTTGTCCTCAACCGGGCAATAAAAATGATATAACTATGGATACAATTGGATTCTTTACGTCTGAGGAAAAGAAGCTGTTCTTCTCCAAATACAGGCTCCTGTTACGAAACCTTTACTCTTTCCTCGAGAGGGAAGATATCCGGAAGATGAAGGAGCTGATGAAGCGGGTTGTCGCCCTCGATTGCTACGGCAGGGATAAGAATGGTATCAACGGTTTATTGCGAAATATTGACACGGCCTTGATCGCCACCTTGGAGATTGGCTTGAAACGTACCTCGGTCATCGCCCTCCTATTATACCGCCCGGTATTGAAGAAGGCGATCACGATAGAGGAAGTGGAGCAGAAATTCGGAGCGGACGTGACCTTGATCATCCGTCGCCTCTTGAAGACCTCCGACCTGTATGCCCGGAACACCGCCGTCAACTCGGAGAATTTCCATCATTTGCTTTTCTCGTTTGCCGAGGACGTACGTGTGATCTTGCTTATGATCGCCGACCGCCTCTGCCTCATGCGTATGGGAAAACAGATGCAAGAGGATGATCGTATCCGGCTGGCTACCGAGGCCTCTTATTTGTACGCTCCCCTCGCCCACCGGTTGGGCTTATATACGATCAAGAGCGAGCTGGAAGACCTTTCCCTGAAATACACGGACAGGAAACAGTATGACTTCATCAAACGGAAACTGAATGAGACGAAACGCTCCCGCGACGCTTATATCGCCGAGTTCATCGCCCCGATCAAGCGGAAGCTGGCAGCGGCAGGATTCAAGTTCGATATCAAGGGGCGTACCAAATCCATACATTCCATTAATAACAAGTTGAAAAAGCAGCAGGTGGAATTCGAGGGTATCTACGATCTTTTCGCTATCCGGATCGTATTGGATACGCCGCTGGAGAAGGAACGCTCGGAATGCTGGCAAGTCTACTCCATCGTCACCGATATGTACCAGCCCAACCCGAAGCGTATGAAGGACTGGATCTCCATCCCGAAGACCAACGGTTACGAGAGCTTGCACATCACGGTGATGGGCCCGCAAAATAAATGGGTGGAGGTGCAGATCCGTACGAAGCGGATGGATGAGATCGCCGAGCGAGGCCTGGCGGCGCATTGGAAATACAAGGGCGTGAAAGCGGAGAGCGGGCTAGACGAGTTCTTGAATACCGTACGTGCCGCCTTGGAGGCCAAGGAGAATAATCCGCTCGACTTGATGCAGGATTTCAAGATGGATCTATATAAGGATGAGATCTACGTCTTCACGCCTACCGGCGAGCTTATCAAGCTGGCCAAGGGAGCGACGGTCCTCGATTTCGCCTTTGCCATCCACACGAAGCTGGGAAGCAAATGCGTATCGGCTAAAGTGAACGGGAAGAACGTACCGATCAAATACACCTTGAACAACGGCGATAGCGTATCCGTGATCACGTCGCCGGCGCAAAGCCCGAAGCGGGATTGGCTGAACTTCGTCGTCACCTCCAAGGCCCGCGTGAAGATCAAGCAGGCCTTGAAGGAGGAGACCGTGAAGGCCGTGGAGTTCGCCAAGGAGATGTTGCAGCGCCGCTTCAAGAACCGGAAGATCGACATGGACGAGCCAACCATGATGCGCTATATCAAGAAGAAAGGATTCAAGACCGTCACGGACTTCTACATCGAGATCGCCGAGGAACGCCTCGATCCCAACCAAGTAATCGACGAATATCTGGAGGCTTTCCGCAAGGAGACGGAGACGAACGAGCGCACCGAGGTGCGTAGCGCGGAGGAATTCGTGACCACGACTCCGGTGGAGGAGATATCGACGAACAAGGATGTCTTGGTGATCGACAAGAACCTGACGGGTATCGAATATAAACTCGCCAAATGCTGCAACCCGATTTATGGCGACGAGGTTTTCG
Organism: Parabacteroides sp. B2-S-102; assembly: GCF_023656665.1. Taxonomy (NCBI): domain Bacteria; kingdom Pseudomonadati; phylum Bacteroidota; class Bacteroidia; order Bacteroidales; family Tannerellaceae; genus Parabacteroides; species Parabacteroides sp. B2-S-102. Next base: position 57,776 of record NZ_JAMOKM010000004.1, read on the forward strand.
GTTTCGTCTCCACGCAAGGTATCAAGATACACCGCATGGATTGCCCGAACGCCCAAGAGATGTTCAGCCGCTTCGGTTACCGGATCATCCGCGCAAAATGGAGCGGCAAGGGAGACAATGGCTATACGGTTACGTTGCGGGTGATCGGACGGGACGATATAGCGATCGTCACCAACATCACCTCCGTGATCGGAAAGGAATCGAACGTCACGCTTCGCTCCTTAAACATCAACTCGGTAGACGGATTATTCCAAGGTAACTTTACCGTATTGGTAAGAGATACGACCGCATTAAACTTGCTGACGAAAAAGATCAAGGCGGTAAACGGCGTGAAAACGGTAGAGCGATTAAATTCTTAGATAGTGTACTGTGCACGAAGTACCGTAGTACTCTGTACGAAGTACTACAGTACCCTCTAGGAAGTACCGCAGTACTTCGTACAGGGGACTGGGCCAACTGTACGGCTGGGCCTTGTGACTATACCCGGATCACAGAATCGGCTTCAGCCCCATCTTCTCCGCACGTTGTATTAGGAACTGCCGGGCCGCCTCATACTCGTTCGGGATCACGCCGTCGAGGATGGCGTTCTTGATCGCCTCTTTCAGCACGCCGACAGGCTTGGAGGGAGCCAAGCCAAACGTCTCCATGATCTCCTCGCCGGATACCGGAGGCTGGAAGTTACGGACACGGTCTTTTTCCTCTATATCGGCCAGCTTCTCACGCACCTTTCGGAAATTGTTCAAGAAACGGCGAACCTTCTCCGGGTTCTTGCTCGTGATATCGGCCTCGCACAGTTTCATCAAATCGTCGATATCATCTCCCGCATCGAACAGCAGACGGCGGATCGCCGAATCCGTCACCTCATCGTCCGACAAGGCGATCGGACGCATATGCAGGCTTACCATCTTCTGCACGTACTTCATCTTCTCGTTCATCGGGAGTTTCATCTTCCTAAAAATACCGGGGATCATCCGCTCGCCGATAAAATTATGATTATGGAACGTCCATCCCAAGCGAGGGTCGAAACGCTTCGTGGCAGGCTTGGCGATATCGTGGAAGAGGGCGCTCCAACGCAGCCATAGATTATCAGAAGTCTTGCTCAAACGATCCAGCACCATCAAGGTATGGGCGAAATTATCCTTATGCCCGATCCCCTCCTTGGTCTCCACGCCTTTCAAGGCGCAAAGCTCGGGGAAAATCAATGGCAACAGTCCGCATTTATCCAGCAAGTCGAAACCGATAGAGGGCTTTGGCGAGAGGACGATCTTGTTCAACTCGTCCACGATACGCTCCTTGGAGATGATGGAGATACGCTCCCGGTTGCGGATGATGGCGTCGAAGGTATCGGGATCGATAAAGAAACCTAATTGAGTGGCGAAACGAACCGCGCGCATCATCCGGAGCGGATCATCGCTGAAAGTAACATCCGGGTCTAAAGGCGTACGGATCGTAAGCTCGTCCATATCCTCCAACCCGCCGAAGGGATCGACCAATTCTCCGTAACGCTCCTTGTTCAGGCAAAGGGCCAAGGCGTTGATCGTGAAATCGCGGCGGTTCTGGTCATCCTCCAAGGTGCCGTCTTCCACGACAGGCTTACGGCTGTCATGGCTGTAGGATTCTTTCCTTGCCCCCACGAATTCCAGCTCCAGATCGCCGGCTTTCACCTGCGCCGTCCCGAAATTCTTGAAGACGGAAAGATAAGCGCCACGCCCGATCTTTTTGGCCACTCGTTTGGCCAACTCGATACCGCTGCCAACCGCTACCACGTCTATATCCTTGGATGGGCGGTTCAAGAAAATATCCCGCACATATCCGCCTATTACATATACCTCAACACCTAGCTCTTCCGCCGCCTCCGATATCAAATGGAAAGGCTTCGCGGATATATGATTTACTATCTCTTCCTCGTTTATATACATATTTATGTATTCCAAATCCAATAAAGAGCGCAAAGATAATCAAATTTCATGTACTTTTGCGGTATCAAATACATTGAACGAGAAAGATATGAAAAAGTTAGCGATCTGTATAACGCTCATTGCCGCTATTTTAACGGGCTGTAACGGAGACGAGAAAGCGGCTCAGGCCCGTTTGGACAAGGCCCGGGCCATGTACGAGAATAACGAGTTTTTCGGGGCGAAGAACGAGATAGACAGTATCCGGGCGCTCTATCCCAAGGAAGTAAAGGTACTGAAGCAAGGATTAACGCTTATGCGCCAAGTAGAAGTAAAGGAGGCGGAGCGCAACATCGCTTTCTGCGACAGCTTACTCCCTATCAAGCTGGAGGAAGTAGAGGGATTGAAGAAAGGCTTCGCTTTCGAGAAGGATTCCGTTTACGAGGAAATCGGCAATTATATCTGGAAACAGCAGACGATCGAGCGCAACGTGCAACGTTGTTACGTACGTTGCGGCGTGAACGAGGAGGGCGAGATGTATCTGGCCAGCGTATATTACGGCGGACGCCCCATCGAGCATACGGGAATCAAGCTGAGCCTGAAAGACGGCCAATTCGCCGAGACCGCTTCCATCCCGTACGACGGCGGACTGAATTACCGCTTCAAGGATATGGGAAGCACCACGGAGGTAGTGACCTACAAGGGGGAGCACTGCGTCGATGCCGTCAAGTTCATCTACGATAACGAGAAAGAGCGGATCAAGGTGGAATACACGGGAGGCAAGCCTTACATTATATATATGGCGGACGCCGACAAGAAAGCGATCGTCAACACCTTCAACCTCGCCACCGTATTAAGCGATATCAAGAGCATGAACACCTTGAAAGAGAAATCAGAGAAGAAAATCGCTTATCTAAAGAATAAACTGGAGGAGTAGAATCCCTCCATACAAATGGCCTACCTATAAACAAAGCACCGGGACCCCTACCATACAGTAGGAATCCCGGTGTTAGTATACAAACTGATATCCACTATCAGTTATTCATCATTTAACGACTACCTTCTGAGCGGTCTCGCCATCAACGGAAACTACCACGATACCTTTCGATGCCGGCATCACGAAGTTATCTGAAGAAGCGATAGCGGAAGCGGTGGTCTGACCTAAGATGTTAGACAATGTAACCATCTTGCCTGCCGCGTTCAAGACCGTAACGCTAGCCTCGCCAGCGATTACCGTGAAGCTGGCAACCTCTTCCAATTGTTCGTTGGAAACCGGAGTCGGAGCATTCTCGATCGTGAACGGAACGCCAACATTAGACATTACCACAACATTGTTTACCACACCTACATAAGGAGTCTTCAACTCGCCCGCAGCCACAGTGCGATTCAGCTCTTTCTGGTTCTCCAATAAGTAACCACCATCCTGAGTTGTCTTGAAGGCGAACAAAGCGTTGTTATCCAAAGACGGAACGATATTCGCTTTATCGCTGAAGCCTACACGGTAGTAAGTAGCGCCATTGCTAACGAATGTCTCGTTAGAATCCCGCAAGGATACCATATAGTAGCGAGGAGAAACAGCTTTGGTAGTTGTCTCCGGCGTATAGATCGATGTCGTGATGAAATACAACGGTTTACCAGCGATCACGGTATCGGCTTCTTGAACCCATAAAGAGAAGTTGTCAGTCTCATAAGTTGACTTCAAGATATCTTGGCCTTCGTTCTTCACTTCGGCGAAGAAATTCAGCGGATTCATCGCCAAGAACTTACCATTCGTACCGAAACGCTTGTGAGAATTGTCGATAGAAGCGTACTCCGGAGCCTCTACAGCGACAAAGTCGAAGTAGTTAACCTTATCGGAAAGGATCAGGTTCGCCGTATTCACGTTCATAAAGACATATTGGGTGGTCGCGCCTACCCTTGTAGCCATCTGGTATTTGCCACCGGTCGTAGCCGTATTGAATACGAATTCCAACGGAGCGGTATAATCAGATAATTTCAACGGTCCGCCATTCTCGCTGGCAACCAAATCATTGCTGAAACGTTCTTTCAACATATAAGTCGCATGATACAAGGTATCACCTAAAGCACGGGCACCTAAACCATCCGTTACATTCTGTACGGAATCTTGGCTAACCACGATACGAAGAGCGGCTGCGTTCGCTGCGTCACCGGATTTAATCATCAATACGGAATCTGAAGTAAACGCATACAGATCGTCTACGCCCGGAGTACCGGAGATCAAGTTCAATACATAACCATTATCGGCGAGTTCCTCCGCAGAGAAGTGACGAGTACCCAAGAATTTATCCTTTAAATCCACATTCGCTTGATATTCCACCGTAATAGAATCGGTGCTACCCCCAAATGTATAGGTATTGGCCATACCTTGAACGGCGAAGATCTCCTCGTTAGAGATAATAGTCGTATTCGTATTACGGTCTACAACCGAATACATTCCGTTGTTTTCCTTGATATACCATTGTCCCTTCGGTTGATAAATAGAAGGTTTGAAACCTGCCGCAGTTACCAATTTATCGGAAGCGGCACTCTTATCGTAAGCGACAGCGTATTGTCCGCCCTTATCGCCCTTGCTCGCGCTCTTCAAGAAGTATACGCCTGTACCTGTAGCGATCGTAGAAGGAGTTCCCTTCGTTACGGTAATAACAGGAGCGGCTCCTTGAGCAGGTTGAGTAGAACCCGACTGCAAGTCAGATACGGTCAAGGCTTTCGTCTCGATCACGCTGGCATATACGACACGTACGTTCGGAACGGAGGTCATCGGACTTGCGTTCACGGTCGGAGCGGCAGCGGCATACATAGCCAAAGCATCGTTCTTCAAGTTGATCGTGAAATAGAATTTCTGGAAATCAGCGTTACCCAGTGTATGCAAGCCACTAGCGTCATAGGTGGAGTCAGCCGTAAACTTAGCCCCATATACACCGGTAGCACCGGCGATCACATTCTTCAATGTATCGACACCTAAGTATTTTGCTTTACCATCACTAAATACTTGGTCACCTTGGATTTGCAAGGTCACATATTTAGCGTTCGCAATAGCGCCTGTAGCGGGAGCCGCCGTATTCTTCGCTATCAAGTTCTTACCCTCGAAGATATTTCCTTGATAATTTCCTCCAAACGTCAATTGAAAGACTTGGAAACCATCCCCTAGCTCACTTGCGCTCAAATACATAGCGTCGCTAGGAGCCTCTACGGTAAATTTCGTAGAAGAAGCAGAAGAACCTAAGCTCAAGTCTGTCCCAGCTACATCCAACGCCAAGATTTGATTGTCTCCGTAATAAGCCTGAATAGCGCTACCACCGGCAGCGTCAGAGAATGTCCACTGATTCACGCCCGATGTGATAACAGGCTTTGCCGTAGATGAAGCCGCAAACGACAAAACGGCCTGTGTCTTCTTGTTCTTGAATTGATACACAGGACCAGCAGGAGTCGTGCCCGCATTCGTGATTTGCCACAAGGCAGAATCAATAGCGGCTTTGGTAGCGTCTGACGCCAAAGTTTTAACAATTACTGAGTCGGCTTTCTCACCACTTAAAGACAAAACGGAAGAACCTGTCTTTAAATAATAATAGTTACCGGCTTTCCACTGAGCCTCCGGAACGGTCGTACTCGACTGAGCATTAGCCGAGAATACGCCCGCAACCATCAGGGCCGCAGCAATAAGAGTACATTTTTTGTCCATAATCAAATAGATTTTATTTATTAATCACAGTCTAAACAGGGGTTGTTTAGAAAAGGTTTTGAGGGCGTATGAGATTAACAATCGATTTAGCGTCTTATAACAAAAATCGTCCTATTCTCACGAACAGGACGACTATACTACTAAAAATGTAAACAGTGTATTTATATAGTAATATCATGAAACTATATATTTTGGAGAAAAACCGCTCCACCTTCACAGGCAAAACGGCTGGAAATCTAATCTACTCAATAAATATCTTCACAGGCTTACTCGAAATAAGCATGTTCTTTTACGACATGACCTCTGTCATCGAAATAGACCTTATATATCTTACCATTTCTGGAAAGTAATACTACCTTATACTTCACAAACGTGCTATTGTTTGACACCTCAACTGATTTCACCATACATCCCTCATAGGAAGTATTTACCGCATCACGCAATACTTGGGGCATATCAGTTACCTCGATCGGATAAAATTTATCCTGTGCCACTGTTTCCTTAGCGCTACCGGCCATCCCGGCTTGCGCTTCTACATCAGGGGCAATAAATAAGCCACATAAAGCGACAATAACCCCGTAAACAATCTTTTTCATACCTTAAAAACCTAAATACCTAAACCTTTTTTCTCTTACATCATAAATTCGCAGTATAGGGTGCAATCTCCGTGCCAAAACTCACCCTAAAAAACGACAAGAGAATAATAAGTTGTAAATCCGACAATTAACCAAAAGCGAAGAATCAATCATTCGGTTGCCAAAGTGTGGAACAAACCGTGGAATGTGGAAAATTTCCCCACGAGAGTGTGGAATCTCTACACACTACTATAAAAAACGAGGCCCACCCTTAATCTATATAAGGATGAGCCTTAAATCATTCTACTTAAATATAATCAAATAAAAATACTAAAGTAATAAAATAAAGTTCCGTAATATCGTATACACTCTGTGTCTAATCTCTAATTTGCGATTCACAAAGATAAATCTTTTTGTTCAACCATCTATAAAATAACCGCTCATCTAACGAAACTCAAAGATTTTTGAACAAAAAGATTCCTTTTAAGGACAAGTCATAGATTATCACGAACTTCAATCCTTCGCTTGGTGTACGGTAAGTTGCGGGAATGGGAAACCGATACCTACCTCATTGAAGGTCGCGTAGATATTCTTGTTAATATCGAAATACACGCCCCAATAGTCGGAACTGTTTACCCAAACACGTACTACCACGTTTACGCTGCTGTCCGCCAAGGCTGTCAAGGCGATAAACGGAGCGGCCGGCTCGGACAAGATGCGGGAATCCTTCGCCAATACAGACTCTATCACTTGCTTTACTTTCTCATAATCGCTGCCGTATTCCACGCCAAAAGTCCAGTCTACACGGCGAGTCGTCTGGTTACTGAAATTAGTCACAACGCCACTGCTCAAAGAGCCGTTCGGTATATAAATGACCTTATTATCAACCGTACCTAATACGGTATGGAACATCTGGACCTCTTTCACGGTACCGCCAACGCCCTGCGCCTCAATATAATCACCCACCTTATAAGGCTTGAAAAGAAGGATGATCAATCCACCGGCAAAGTTTGACAGGTTACCGCTCAATGCCATACCGACAGCGACACCGGCGGAAGCCAACAAGGCGGCAAACGACGTAGTTTGAACGCCTAACGCCCCTACGACTGAAATAATCAATAAAATGGTTAAACTGACATTCACCAAACTGCCGACAAAAGTCTTGACAGAAGGATCGATATCCCGTTTGCTCAATATCTTCCGAACCAGTTTATTAAGTAAGTTTATAACCAATCGTCCCACCAAAAAGACAATAAGGGCTTTAATAATCGTAAAACCCAATTGGGAGCCATGCTCAACCAAGGATCTGATAGCTTCCTCTAATTTAGAACTCGCTTCTACAGCTGCTAATAATACCATATCTCTTCTATTTTAGTTAATCTATTAATTATATAACAATCTGATCTTCCAAAAATATTATGAAATGTAGCAAAGGTATAAAGTTTTTTTAATCTGGTAAAACCATGAAATAATTACGTAGCTTTGCGATCAATCAAATAACACGTTAAATTCGACAGCATGAAAATCCTTGCGATACTCGCCGCCCTTTTCCTTTCAATAGGCTATGGCCACGCTCAGACATACGAGAAGTTTGTCGAGAAAAGTTTTGACTTCTTGGACAAGAACGACTTAGTCTCCGCCGAAGAGAGCCTACGAGCCGCCATGCGCCTTGAACCGGGCAACCCCAATAACTACGCCTTGCTCATGAATCTCGGGACGATACAGCGCAGGCAAGGGAAACTGGAAGATGCCCTTCTCTCCTATACCGCCGCCCTAAGCCGCCATCCGAATAATGAGGCCATACTGGAAAATCGTGCCGGTTTATATACGGAAATAGGTGACATCGAAAAAGCGACAAACGATTACAACGCCCTGCTAATCTTGAATCCCCATCATCAAGAGGCGTTATATTGCAGGGCAATGCTTCATTTGCAACATAAGAACTATCTTTTGGCCGAGCAGGATTTCGATAAGATACTGGAAGTAAACGAGAAATCCGTGAAAGGACGTCTGGGACACGCGATTCTCGAAAAGCTACGGGGGAATTACGATGAGAGCGAACGCATCTTTAATTACTTGATCAGCGAGATGCCCCGTGAATGGATCTTATACGAGGGCCGTGCCGATCTATATTTCATGATGGGCAAGAACGCCCGGGCTATGGCCGATATCAATCGTGTTTTCGTGGAAAGTACTCCGACAGCCGCTTTATATGTATTGCGAGGCAAAGTAAAACTCGCCCAATATGAGAAGGCATCGGCCGCCTTAGACTTCAAGAAAGCTGAGGATATGGGATATGATAAAACGACTATCGACGAGTTGATGAAGATGGCTCGTTAAGGCTGTTTTTATACGTATAGTGGCATCGGCTCACGCGAGTAGTGGTATTGGCCTACGCCACTACTCGCATGAGCCGATGCCACTATACGTGTGAGCCTGCGCCACTACTGGTGCGAAATCGGCCCATTTATACTACTTTTCCATGATATAATTGACAATCCAACTACCCACTTCTTTCGTTCCATATTTCGCTCCACCTTCCACTTGGATTTCCGGCGTACGGACATTCGCGTCGAGGGAAGCGTCTACGGCTTCACGGATCAAGGCTCCCTCTTCTTTGAGGTCGAAATACTCGAATAACATCGCTACTGAAAGAATTTGCGCCAAGGGGTTCGCAATATTCAGCCCTTTCGCCTGCGGCCAAGAGCCATGAATCGGCTCGAAAACCGGTGTGCTCTCTCCGGTTGAAGCGGAAGGCAGCAAGCCCATAGAGCCGCTGATGCAAGAACCCTCATCCGTCAAGATATCACCAAACGTATTCTCGGTTACCATCACGTCGAAGAATTTCGGCTCTTGGATCATACGCATAGCGGCGTTGTCCACATACATATAGTCTGTCGTTACTTCCGGATAGCTAGGAGCCATCTCTTGAGCGATCTGGCGCCATAGACGGGAAGAGGCAAGTACGTTCGCCTTGTCAACAACCGTCAGGTGCTTATTCCGTTTCATCGCATACTCGAAGCCCACTTTCAAGATACGCTCGATTTCCGGGCGGGTATACATATTCGTATCGTATGCCTTATCGTTGTCTTGATATTTCTCACCGAAATACATACCACCGGTCAACTCACGGATACATAAGAAATCCGCGCCATCCACCAATTCGGCACGCAACGGCGATTTATGCAATAGGCATTTGAAGGTCTGCACCGGACGGATATTAGCGAACAGGCCCAACTTCTTACGCATCGCCAAAAGACCTTGCTCCGGGCGTACTTTCGCTGTCGGATCATTATCAAACTTAGGATCGCCCACGGCCGAGAAAAGAACAGCGTCGGCATCCTTACAAATCCGATAGGTCTCCTCCGGGAAAGGATCGCCTACCTTATCGATCGCGTCAGCGCCACAAAGGGCATACTCATAGTGAACCTCATGTCCGAATTTCTCACAAACGGCACTCATTACTTCCACGCCTTGCACGGAAATCTCTGGTCCGATCCCGTCTCCGGGAAGTACTGCTATATTCAGTTTCATCGTAAATGTTTGTTATTATTCTCTGTTAAAATGTACATACTTAGGCTCCGTGGGGAAATACGTGTCATCATCCCACAGGGTACTTGTAATCATCAAGTCGGCGCTATAACGGTTACAAGCGATAGGTACGTTATGAACACGGCACTGGCGAAGCAACATCTGGATGTCGGCCTCGTGCGGTTGCGGATTCAAGTCGTCTATCAAAAAGACCGCCAAATCGATCTCCTTACGGACAACCATAGCGGCAATCTCAGCATCGCCTCCCATCGGACCGGAATGCATGCAAGCAATATCCGCGTTCACCCCTTTTTCCTCGAGAGCTTTACGAACCAAATTTCCGGTCGTACCCGTACAAACAATATGGTGGTGAGACAAGAACTCAGCGTTATGTACCGCCCATTCTACCATTTCCGCCTTACGATTGTCGTGCGCTACAAGCGCGATAGTCAACTTTTTCATACCCTTTACCTTTTTAATTATTAATCCTCTATCTTGTTCAGCATCTTCAATGTCGCCTTGATCGCCGCCTCAGTCTGATCAGCGTCCAGACCACGAGTCTTGAAATCGACCCCGGCATAATTCCAGCTGATGACCGTCTGCACGAACGCATCCGTACGTCCTCCCGGCGGGATGGATACCGAATAGTTCGTCAACATCGGGAACGGGCGGTTCAAACGGGAATAAATCCGGCGTAGGGCACGAACGAAAGCGTCGTATTGGCCATCACCGGAAGCCGATTCCTCGTAAGCCTCGCCATTGATCTCGATCTTCAAGGTAGCCACCGGTTTCAGCCCTTGGGCCAAGGATAAGGAATAGTTCAAGATCCGTATTTTCTGATCCTCCAGCGCATTATCATGATGAAGCACATCGCTGATAATATAAGGAAGATCCTCCGGGGTAACCATTTCTTTCTTATCCCCTAACTCAATGATCCGTTCCGTAACCTTACGCATCGAGCCCTCATCCATGTCGATACCGAGCGCTTCCAGATTCTTGCGGATATTCGCTTTTCCGGAGGTCTTGCCCAAGGCGTACTCGCGAACCCGTCCGAAACGCTCAGGAAGCAGGTCGTTGCAATACAGGTTGTTCTTGCTATCACCGTCCGCATGGACACCGGCGCATTGCGTAAACACATGCTCTCCGATAATCGGCTTATTGGGCGGGATATGCACCCCCGAATAGGTCTCGACCAAACGACTGGCCTTGTTTATCTTTTCCTCCCTCAAGTTCGTCTCCTCTCCCAACTGATCCTTGATGACGGCAAGGACGCTGCTCAATGGAGCATTACCCGCACGCTCTCCCAAACCGTTCACGGTCGTATGGATTCCCTTGATACCCGCACGGATGGCGGAATATACATTCGCTACGGCAAGATCATAGTCGTTATGCGCATGGAAGTCAAACCGTAAATCAGGGTAACGGTCCACCATCATCTTGCAATACTCGTAGGTATTTCCGGGATTCAAGACTCCCAAGGTATCCGGGAGCATGAAACGGCAGATCGGAAGTCCTTTCAACGCATCGATTACCAAGAATACGTAATCCGGGGAATGCTTGATACCGTTCGACCAGTCCTCCAAATAGATATTCACGTCGATCTTCCGTTTCGCCGCTTCCAATACGACCGTACGAATATCGTCAACGTGTTGCTCGGGAGTCTTTCGAAGCTGTTCGGTGACATGCTTATAAGAGCCCTTGCAAAGCAAGTTCACGACACGGCAACCTGCGGATTCAATCCAGTCGAGAGAGACCGTACCATCCACGAAACCCAAGACCTCCAATTTGTCTAGGTTTCCGGAACGGGCGGCCCAAGCGGCTACACGCTTCACGGCCTCAAACTCTCCGTCCGACACACGGGCGGAGGCGATCTCCACCCGGTTCACGCCTAAGTCGTTCAGCAGCACTTGCGCTATGCTAAGCTTCTCGTGAGCGGCGAAGGAGACGCCCGAAGTTTGCTCCCCATCTCTGAGGGTTGTATCCATTATTTCTATCATAATCAGCGTGCTGCCTCGAAGGCTTCTATCTTTGATTTATTTGCCAGTAAATAGTCGATATCGTCCAATCCGTTGATCAGGCAATCCTTTTTATAGGCGTTGATCTCGAAATGCTCGCTTTTGCCCGTAGCCTTGTTCGTGATCGTTTGCTCCGGTAGATTTACCTCGACCTCAGTTTTCGGGTCCTTGTAAATCGAATCGAACAATTCAGCGAGGAACTCTTCAGTCACAACAACCGGCAGCACGAAGTTGTTCAACTCGTTGTTTTTATGGATATCGGCGAAGAAACTGGAGACCACGACACGGAAACCGTAATCGGCGATCGCCCAAGCCGCATGCTCACGGCTGGAACCGGAACCGAAGTTCTTTCCCGCTACCAATATCTTTCCGCTATACGTAGGATCGTTCAAGACGAATGATTCGATCTTATTACCTTCCTTATCATATCGCCAATCCCGGAATAAGTTCTCGCCGAACCCTTCTTTGGTAGTCGCTTTCAGAAAGCGGGCTGGGATAATCTGGTCGGTATCCACGTTCTCTAAAGGAAGAGGTACGCAAGTGCTTGTGATTATATTGAATTTTGTTTTCATCTTATGCTACTTTATTAGATTAGTCTTTACATCAGTTCTCTCGGGTCCGTGATCTTACCTGTCACAGCGGCGGCGGCGGCCACAAGCGGCCCCGCTAAGATGGTGCGCGCACCCGGTCCTTGGCGGCCCTCGAAATTACGGTTGGAAGTGGAGACCGCATATTTACCCGCCGGAACCTTATCCTCATTCATCGCCAGACAAGCGGAACATCCCGGTTGACGAAGGACGAAGCCGGCCTCGGCCAAAACCTTGTCGATCCCCTCGGCACGAATCTCCCGCTCTACCTGCCAACTGCCGGGAACCAGCCAAACCGTTACATCATCCGCTTTCTTCTTTCCTTTCACCAAAGAGGCGAAAGCACGGAAATCCTCGATACGGCCATTCGTACAGCTACCTAAAAAGACATAATCCACTTTCTTACCCAACATAGACTCGCCTGCCTTGAAGCCCATATAATCCAAAGACTTCTTATAAGAAATACGGCCTGCCTCGGGCACGCTTTCTAAGGAGGGGATATCTTTGCTGATACTCATACCCATGCCCGGGTTCGTACCGTACGTAACCATCGGGTCGATATCCTCGGCGTGAAAAACGATCTCCTTATCGAACTTAGCGTCCGGATCACTATATAGCTGACGCCACTCGCTCACCTTCCGCTCCCATTCCTCGCCTCTTGGGGCAAACTCACGGTCTTTCAAATAATCGAAAGTAACATCATCCGGAGCGATCATACCGCCACGGGCACCCATCTCGATAGAAAGGTTACAGATCGTCAGACGTTCCTCCATGGTCGTATTACGAATCGCCTCGCCAGCGTACTCTACGAAATAGCCCGTAGCACCGCTGGTACTCATCTTACTAATAATGTATAAAGCAAAGTCCTTCGCCGTAACGCCCGGTTTGCGTACACCATCGATCGTGATACGCATCGTTTTCGGCTTACGCTGCATGATACATTGGGTAGCCAAGGTCATCTCCACCTCGCTCGTACCGATACCGAAGGCGATAGCGCCCATGGCACCGTGCGTAGAAGTATGGGAGTCGCCACAAACGATCGTCATACCCGGCTGCGTCAAGCCTGTCTCCGGACCTACCACATGGATGATACCATTCTTCGGATGTTGAAGACCGTAATACGTCAAGCCGAAATACTTCGCGTTCTCTTCCAAGGTATCCACTTGATTCTTGGATATAGGGTCCTCGATAGGCTTATCTTGGTTCAATGTCGGGATATTGTGGTCCGGCATACAAGTGATTTGCGCGGGACGGAAGGGCTTCAATCCACGTACACGTAATCCGGCGAAAGCCTGCGGGCTAGTCACCTCATGACAATACAGACGGTCGATATACAATTGTATGGTTCCGTCGGGCAACGTGTCCACCACGTGTTTGTCCCAGATTTTCTCAAATAATGTCTTGCTCATTGTCTTGTCTATTTTTAGTCTACTATAAACTTATTGATGGCGTCCACGAAAGCCTCCACGGAAGCAGCGATAATATCGGTATTCGCAGAGAACCCATAATAGGTAGCCCCGTTATACTCTACCTGCATATGCACCTTGCCCGTATCATCGCTACCTTTATTAATGGCTTGGATCAAGAATTCCTGAATCGTCATGTCACTATTACTAATGGCTTTTTTCACCGCCTTGATACCCGCGTCAACCGGACCGTTACCAGCTGCGGCCTCATATCTTCTTACTCCCGACAAATTTAAACAAATACTTGCGACTGATTGTACTCCAACACCACTAGTTACCTGTAAATATTCCAATTTAATACGGTGGGTGGCCGTACGATCCTTCCCGACCAACATCAAAACATCATCATCATTAATATCTTTCTTACGATCGGCCAGTTTCAAGAACTCATCGTACACCTTGTCCAATTTCTCCTGCTCCAGATCCACACCTAAAACATGCAGGCGATGCTTCAACGCCGCACGACCGCTACGAGCAGTCAATACGATCGCATTATCATCAATACCCACATCCTTCGGATCGATGATCTCGTAGGTTTGCGCATTCTTCAAAACGCCATCTTGATGGATACCGGAGGAGTGAGCGAACGCATTACGTCCGACAATAGCCTTATTCGGTTGTACCGGCATATTCATCAAGCTAGAAACCATACGGCTCGTACTATAGATCTTATTCGTCGTGATATTGGTGATGATATCACGTTCTTTATGGCTCTTGAAAACCATGGCAACTTCTTCCAATGACGTGTTACCCGCACGCTCACCGATGCCGTTTATGGTTACCTCCACCTGACGGGCTCCGTTCAACACGCCTTGTACGGTATTCGCGGTAGCCATGCCCAAGTCATTATGGCAATGGGTGGACAAGATCGCGTTATGTACGCCATCCACATGTTCCATCAGATACTTAATCTTCGCCCCGTACTCATCCGGCAAGCAATATCCTGTCGTATCCGGGATATTCACTACGGTAGCCCCGGCCTTGATCACGGCCTCCACGACACGGGCCAGATATTCATTATCCGTACGCCCGGCATCCTCACAGTAGAATTCTACGTCCTCCACGTACTTTTTAGCGTATTTCGTGGCGGCGATCGCACGCTCTATAATCTCCTCTCTCGTGGAGTTAAACTTGTATTTGATATGAGAATCAGAAGTACCGATACCCGTATGAATACGTCCTCGCTTAGCGAATTTCAACGCCTCGGCTGCCACGTCGATATCTTTCTCCACCGCACGGGTCAAGGCACAGATGGTCGGCCAAGTCACGGCCTTTGAGATCTCAACCACACTCTTAAAATCCCCGGGACTGGAGACAGGGAAACCAGCCTCGATCACATCAACACCTAGCTGTTCCAATGCCTTAGCTACTTGAATCTTTTCCACTGTATTCAACTGGCATCCCGGAACCTGTTCACCATCACGTAAGGTGGTGTCGAAAATAAATAATCTGTCTGACATAATCTTATATTCTTAATTTACTAATATCCTATACTAACTAAAAAAGCCTCTCTCACAAGGAAGTGAGAAAGGCTCTTTCATCTATCGTAATGCTCGCAAAGCATACAGTCTCACTTCCTATCCCGTTCCCAGAGTAGAATAATGTTTAGAGAAATAATGAGACTATTTTGCAAGTTGCGTGTCATTGTTCTTGTCTTTATTGTTTTTGTTTGAACGTTGCAAAGATACGGCCTTTTTCGAGACCAGCAAATATAATCCGAAGTTTTTTACTTATTATTTATTATAAACCGTAAGCCAAACGATCGTATACCTTACGAAATAACACTGCCCATCGTAGGGTTGTTACGATGGGCAGTATAAGGTGTTTACAATGCCCATCATAAGCACCTTACGATGGGCATTGGCAGAATCAGCGAACCACGACTTTCCGTACGAACGAATCGCCGAAGGCCTCGCAGCGGACGAAGTAGACTCCGGCATGCCCTACCGGGATCTCAGCCTTGCCAAGAATCGAACCTTCGTAAAGAACGATGCCGGACACATCGACTACCTTCAAGGCTACCTGCTGAGGCATATTCACGAAGATAGATTGATTGGCCGTATACAGGCTCATGCCTTCCTCGATGGACTCGATGCCGGTTGGCGTATCCGGTTGGCCCGGATTCTCCGGATCTACAGGATCTACAGGGGTGACCGGTGTTTCCGGATCCGTGGAAGAAGAGGAAGTAGCGGAAACAACCTTCACCTCTATCTTGCTACTAACCGGCTTATAATTCGGATCGGTCGGCGTAAAAGTAACCTCTTGCTGATCGGTGGACGTAGGCGCTGTTTCCGGCTTGTTCCAAGCGAATGTTCCGGCAACGATACCCGCATGCCCGCCTTGTAAAACAGACTCGGATAGTTTTTGGCCAGACAAGATATCGGAAGCCGCAGGCCATGTAACCTTCGATTCTGCTAGTTCAGCTTGCTCTATCGTATAACGCAATCCTTTTTCCGTCTTATATTCATTATACTCCGCATCAGCCGGACGGTAAATACGTACATAATAATCACCCGCATTCTTCAAGACAGCCGGTTGCGTGCAGGCCTCGTCAAAGAAGAACGTGATCTGGCAAGCCTCGTTGCCCGTGCCTGTCACGGATACGGTTTGCGCCGTACCATTATATACGGAAGAGGTTTTGGCTAACTTGAACTCTAGATTTGTCTTGCCGACAAATACAGGAGTAACCCCCGTAGAGCCTTCCGCTACCACATATTCCCGAGGGTTCTTCTTTGCGTCAACAGGGTTAGACTCAATATCAGACCAATGAGAGAACTTAGCGCCTTCCACAGGCACTGCCTCCAGCGTCACCGTTATACCGGCGGGGATAGAAACCTTACCATCCGTTTCGCCGTATGGCATACCGCCATTAGTGACACGCACGTAGCCCATCGGTGCCGGTTCCCCTCCCGCACGTAAGATGGAAGCGCCAAAGGATAAGTTTACCGGATCTTTCGTAGAATGATAATAAACCGTACCTTCGTAATTCTTCTTAGCCGCGTCACTTTTTGGCTCAATCACGTATTTTGTCACACCGGAAACATTATAAGTATCATCGACATCAATGCTCACCTCAGTTCCCTCCGCAGGATGGGTTTTCGGTTTTCCATTCCCATCACTTGGTTGTTCCGTTACTGCGATCTTAGACCTCTTAATTGTCAAGCCTACTTTTCCTTCATTCGGATGATACACTAGATCCGGATACTCCTCATGAAACGCCTCATATAAATCATCTGAATCACGCCTCAACACGACCGTATAATCGCCAGCATCAATAGCTTTCTTAACTTCTTTTTTATCTTTATCATCCGAGGCTATATACGATACATTAAATGAGAAGCCCGCATAGGTTTGCGAGGCAAATGGTATGAAGGGGCGGGATACGCCACTATAGTAGTATTCTTGATACGGACAAAAGATGTATTCCCTCTTGATCGGCACCAGATGGTCGTACACGGCAGTCACGGTCAAGTTGCCGGTTACGGTGAAGATCGCATCTAAGGATACTTCCTTGCCGCCTGCTAAGATGGTAAGCAATCTCGCTCCATCTTTTAGCCCTTTGATATCTTCTACACGTACTCTCGTTCCATACGCCAATTTCTCATTTTCAGCCAGTGCAACCCAATTACCGTTTTCTTCTTTGTTCAAGATAATCGTTGCTCCGGTAATAGCGGCTCCATCGGTGCTTGCGACAGAGGTCTTCACGTCATAGGTCACCGCAGTGAAGGTGGCATTCGCCGTAACATCGCCTGTCACAGTCCACAAGTTCGTCGTAGTAGGACCGGTCACGCCTGATAAGGTGACACCACTGTCATTCAAGCGATATCCGGCATCCGGAAGATCAACTACACGCACCTTATCACCAATTGGGACTGTTGAGCCGGAAGCGATCAAACTGCCATTTTCCTTATATAATAAGATAGAGCCGTTCGCCACATCTTTGATGGTGACAAGTGCCCCCGCTTTTTGCCCAAATTCGGCTTTGACCGTCAAATCCCCTGTTAGCGTCACCTTATTACCCTTTAGCGAGTCTCCGTTTATAGTCAATGATTTCAACTGGGAGTTCACGTCCGGGGTAGCCACGATTTGCAAGACCGTACCTTGTCGCAAGGAAGCTCCAGACGCGACCTCCGCATCTTCCGCCTTAACCGAGAGACCGCCGTTGCCTGCCGTCTCGATCGATACCGTATGCATGATCGGGGAGAAATTCGCCGTATAGGTCTTATTATTATCCGCCTTAACGGGGATGGAATCATTCGCCGGCAAGGTCTCGCTCACACCCGTAACCGACCAACTATCGAATTTATAATTGGGCAGAGGCAGGGCTACCAAAGAGATCTTTTGACCCTCCACGTACACGTCATCCTCGGTCTTGCCCAGCACGTTTACGGAACCACCGGTCATGGCTACAGCGGTAACTAGATACGTAGGAGTTACCTCAACCTCCACGAATACCTCCGCCGTATTGTAATAAGAGGAGTTATCCGGATAGAAAGTGACGGAACAGCTTTGCTTCCCGGCCGGCATCACCGCATTCCCGTTCGTCCAAACGAAGGTACCGGCAATCGTATATCCATCCTTATCCGTCACGCTACCGCCGGACAGCAAAGAAGTTGAAAGCAATTGACCAGCCTTGATCTTTGTCGCTTGCGGCTTCGTGATTTTACTTGCGTCAATAGCGATCTTGCTCGTCAGACTCATGACATAGACCTCCTCGAACTCAGCGTAGTCAGTGTCACCCGCATAGGATAGCTTGACATACAGGATACCCTCTTTCTTGCGATCCGCATCGGTAGCGGGTTTCGTACAATCCTCATCCGTAAAGTAACCTATCGTAAGCGTCTTACCCTCCGGGATGGTCGTATAGCTCAATCCAGCAGCTTTAGCCGGGTTAGCCACTTGCTCCAAGCCCGACACGTTCACCACCAGATGTTTCAGTTCCTTATGCACCGTAAGGGCCGCCCCACTCAAGTCCGTCACCGACTGCCCATTGGAGGCCTTGTTAGACAAGAGTCCGTTCTTCGCCGTGAACTTTCCTCCCTCAAAAGAGGCCGCCAGCACTACCGGGATACGGAGCACGGTGCCTTCCGGGGCCTTCATCACGGTATTCTTCGGGCTGTATACCACGCAACGGAAGCTGCCGTCATCTTGCGCGCTCCACGTAAGCGCATGATCAACAGCCAACTCGCCGAGGATCGGAGTCCCATCTAGCAAGATACCCTCGGACAAGGTGAAATCCACCTGGAAGGAGGAGAAACTAAAGGAGTTATTACCAGATACCTTCAGCGTAAGCGTATCCTTACTGCCGGCGGCGTTCAGGTTTGTCTTCGCCAATTTCCACTGGGCGGCGGTAGCCGTTCCCGCCGATAACAGCAGGAAGAGGGCTACGAATAATTGTTTTATATGATTCACTTTCATAATTTACTTACAGATAAAGATGTTAGTATTACTTGCCTTCACACCATGGCCTGTCTTTGCCGTCAAACGGTAGTAGTAAACGCCCGCCGGTAAGGTTAGCGTGGCCGAATATTGGTTATCGCCCACCTCGCCGGGCAGACCGTTCAACACCGCGGCCAAAGCGCCATTCGCGGAGAATACGTGGATCGTCACGGATTCGGCCGCCTCCGTCAACTGATAACGGAAGGTCGTGCTGCCACGGAACGGGTTCGGATAGTTGGACACGGCTGCCAATTGGCTGATCGCCTCGATCGGGGCGTTGGAAGTCACGATCGCGTCGCCACCGGACCTCAAGCTGTTGGCCTTCGCGTCGGAGAAGGAGGCTCCTACCAAGGTAACACCCGCCGGCATACGCAGGATACGGCTCTTGCCCGAAGGAATCGTGCGGCCATCCAAGCTATAACCGATCACACGCAAGGTATCCCCGTTCAAGCTGGAAGCCTGCAGGAACTTAGCGGCGTCGCCCAGCAACGGGATCTCGTCGATGGCTCCCACCAACTCCAGATAGATACCGGCTACCGGTACTTGGCTATTCATCGTCAAGAAGTTATCAGCGTCAAGCTCCATTTGTACGGGAACCTCGGCCTCAGAACGCAGTGCACTGGCCTTGGTAACTGGCTTGCCGTGGATGAGGTTGACGATACCGATTACGTCGGCGATCTCTACATTATTATTATAGTTCACATCCGCCTCGGCAAAACCGAAGTTGGGGATCATGTTATCCTTGTCCTTCAAGATGTAGCTTACGGTAGCGGTCACGTCTTGTACGTTCACGCTCTTATCTAGGTTCGCATCGCCGTCGCAGGTGTAAACGATCGTATTGAAGATCATCGTCCAGCCCGGGAACATCGGATTGGTTACATGAGCCTCTACCCAGTCATCCGGGTTCAAGGCATCGGCGATCTCGTATTTAGAGTCCGTATATTCAATCGTATCACCATTCAATGTCCAGACGAAACGAGAAGGGGTACCCATTACCGCAGCCTGCTCCGAGAGGTCGATACGCTCTCCATAAACGCTGTAGCCACCGGCATGGGCATTGCCTACCACGTGAGTAGCTTCGCAGATAACCTCCTCTAGTTGTCTCGGATTTCGTACCCCGCTAAACAGCACAGGTGATCCGCTCATATCCAATCTCTTCAAAGCCGGGAACTTATTCAGATCTATCTCCGATATCCCATGTGGAGGACCGTAGATCTCCAACTGGGCGGCGATCTCCGGATATTTATTCTCCACGGATGGAATCATCGTCCCATTGAAGAATAACGATGTCAATCGCTTATTGTAAGAAAGGTCGCAAGCCTTCAAGCCGGTATAGCCCAGATCCAAGCGCTCCAAGGACGGATATTCGGAAAGGATCAGGGACGAGAGCGTCCAGTTGTCGTACAACATCAACTCACGCAACACATGGTTACCCTTCGGCAAGGTAAGTTCCTCTATCCGGTTTCCATTCAGCGATAGCATCTCTAGCTTATCCAAGGCTGAGAGATCCACCTTTTTCGTGAAGCTTTCGCCCATATAATACAGATATAGCTCAGTCAAACGGCGCGGGTTCTCGTCATTCCATTTCGCATACGCTTTCGGCGTGAAATTACCTGTCTGCCATTCGCCACTGCTCCACCACTCGCTCAGCTCCTTGTTGTTGGAAGCATCTACGATACGTGCCAAGGTAGCCACGTCACTCTCGGCGAATACTTGGGGGACGGTGGTTTCCACATGGATGCGTGAGGTCTCGATCTGCCAGCCGTCACGTACATTGATCTCCGAGATCTTACAGAACTTCGGGTTCATCAGCTTACAATAGTAGTCTCCATACTTTTCCTCCTTGCTGTCCAGCACGAATACGCCCGGACGGTTTGGCACCGGCTTCAATGCTTCTTTCTCCTCTGTCCTATATTTGGCGTTTACCCATAGGAATACGGTCTCTATGCCATCGATCACGGCCTCCGAGGAGAGATCGATCGTATCGCCGTTCTCGAACCAGTATGGATCTCCCGGATGAGAGGGGGAAGTTAGCGTTATGTGCCCCAAACCGTTATAATTTATCGGCCGGTAGTTCTTCACCGTAGAATATCTCAAAAGAGATCCATCCGCATTCAAGTTACTCAAGTTCGGGTACTGAGCCAGATCGAGACTCTCCACGTATCCCGGCAATCCCAACGACTCCAGATTCTTTCCCACTTGCGCGGAAGGAAGCTCATACTCCGTATTTTGCAAATATAGATGACGGATAAACGCCGGCAGGTTCTTTACCAGATCAGCGAACTGGGTCGTATGCGGCAAGGCCAAATAGGTCAAGCTCGTAGCCTTGTCGAAGCCTTGCAACTTCAAGTTCGGGCAGTACTCGATCTCCAGACGGCTCAATTGCTTGAAGGATGAGATATCCAGCGAAGCCAAGGGCGAATGCTCAAGGTAAAGTTCCGTCAGCTTCGAACAACCGGTAAGATTCAGTGTCGCCAGCTTCGTGTTCTGGTAACGTCCCTCTCCTATGCTTCGTGTTCCAAATCTAAAATATTGCAATTCCGGGCATTTGGACAGGTCGAGTGAAGCTAAATTCCTGCTATATATGTGCAAGTGCTCCAGTTTCGTGTTCTTCGATACGTCCAGCTTCTCTATATTCATATAACGCTCGCACTCGAAATACTTCAACTCGGTGAAAGCACTCAAGTCTAATTGAGAGATCGTATCCTTAGAGTTCCAATCCAACTGAATCAGCAGATGTGTCAAGCGGCCTACATCGTCCGTATTCCAGTCCGTGCTGATCACGTCTTGATAGGAGTTCCAGTTCTCGCGCTCCCAGCCCTTGCTATCTACAAACTCCTGCAATTGGGTGATATTCGGGTTATCGGCTGCCAGCTTCTTCAATCCGGCGATGTCCGCAGGGGAGTAGCTGTCCGAGTTACGGGCTACCTTGATCTGAACCGTACTCATCCTCCAATTTCCGTAATTCGGATTGGTAATCTCGCACACATAATATTCACCCGGCTTTCCACTAAACACGAAAGCACCTTCCTTGCCGGATACCGCCGACATGGTTACTTCCGTAGATTTATAAGGATCCCGTTCGATACGATACCATTGATATACCGATTTCACGCCACCCACCGAAGCGTAAGCGGATAGATCGATCTCCTCGCCCTTCGCGGCATAAGCGTTATAATTGTCTACCGGCGTACCGGCCATGATCATGGTGGAGCCATTCATCCAAAAATTCTCCGGTAACGGGCTCGGGAGCTTCACCGTAAACCAAGTAAGCGAATCATTACCAAACAAACCCAAGTCCCGAAGCTTTGTCAAAGTGGACAAATCCAAGGATTTCAACCGGGTATTCTGCAAGTTCAACTGCTCTAACCCGGACAACGCCGATACATCCATGGAAGTGACCGTCCGTGTCCTGCCATCAATAATAAAGAAGCTTTTCACACGGCTCGGGGACTCGGCGTTCCACGTCACGCCCACGTTGTAGCCATCGCTCTGCGTCCGGTCTTTCAAGTAATCCTTGCTGGAGATGAAGTTCTGCAAGTCCGAGTTCAGCGGGTTGGCCTCGGCGATCGCTTTCAAGGCGGCGATATCGTCCTGCGAGTTATCGGCCGGGAAAGCGAACGATGCTCGGCCGCCATATGCAACCTCATTGCCGTCCGCATCACAAATATCCACTTGAACCATTCCGCTCCATTCCTCCGTGGCATGAGCCATCAACGTGAATTGCGTAGCGGAGAAGGAAGGGATATCTAATACGTATATGGACTCATTATATGGACTTGTCCCTTTACTTAGGTTCTGCCCGGAAAGGGTCAAGCCTTCAGAAGGGCCATTCAGATAAATCTTCATCTTAGCGTGTTGCCCCTGCAGGAAACCCGCCTTCGTCACGTTGATCGCAAAAGGGATATCCTCGTTCAGATCGCCGGATGTACGCGACAACTCTCCCATAGCAGGAGCCTTATCACCCAGCATAAATCGTATCGTTTGCCCGGTGGAGGCTAAAGCAGCCGTGCTCATGTCTCGCGAGCTGTACACTTTTACGGTATAGTCCACCGAACACTCCTTCGAGCTATTCATTTGCAGACGAAGCCCAACGCTATATCCATAGTCCGTCAACTTCTCGTCCGGTATCCAAAAGCCGCCATTGTCTAACGTTTGCGCCGGCTCTGAATCCTCAAAGCGGAACTCTACCCCGTCCGGATTAGCGGTGTTCGCCAACTGTACACGTACAGCCATGCCCTTCGTGAAGTTCACGATATCGAAATTCAAGCTCCAAGTAGCCACCGGATTCCACTTGTAGATAAAGCAATAAGCTACAGGATCCAGAGTATAGCTAAACCGTACCTCCCCTTCCGCCTGGCTCTGCGGAGCCCCGGGCGTCATCCCCGCCGGACTCGCCGACCCGGCCATACCCCAAGCCAGTCCATGCCCCGGCCATGCGGCGCATAAACACAAGACCATCGCAATGAGCGACAACCTCATACTAATTCCTCGTAAAATTGTTTTCATAAGCAATAAATTTATAAATAGGTGTTTTGTATTCATAATACGTATCGGTATCTCTCACCATTCCCGACTTAGCGTGTCGTATTCGTAGGATGGCCTTTTTCCCATGCGCCAAGCGCAAACACGCCGGGCCGGTATGCGGAGGAAATCCTCCGCATACCGGCCCGGCGTATACATATAATAGATCTGGGTTAGCTTGCTTGCTTGCTTGCTTGCTTGCTTGCTTGCTTGCTTGCTTGCTTGCTTGCTTGCTTGCTTGCTAGACAATTATTCCGATTTACCAAGCGCATACTGATAAAAAAGGTTAACATCATATATCTATCACACATCATCATATGATTTTCATATACTCTTTTAATGTATAAGACGTAGTAAATATAAGAAATAAAAAAATATGTAATAAAGACCTGCACGCCCCACCCCCCAAAATTCATGCTTATTGTGCGTATATAGCGGATAAGCGATTAAAAATAGCGGTTATGTGACATAAATAAATTTGAATACCATTTTGAGGGGATGGAGACGGGGCACGCCCCGTCTCTACAACTGGGTAATGAGTTAATCCTATAGACCTACTTTTTTCCTTATCAAATATCTTATTACATGGAAATTATTCCATACATTTGCCACTGTACTAATAAATAACAGTTACGACTATGACAAAATTAAGCAACATCCCCGCCAAGGAAACCACGGCCAAGACCGCAAGAACACGTAAGGCCAAGACCGAACCCGCAAAGCCCAAGTGGGATCCCACCAAGCCGGTGCAATTCACACAAGAGGAGATCTGGGAACATATCCATGAGATCGAGAAGGGGCCGTTCTATCCTATTGAAGAAGTACATCAAAGAATAAGATCATGGATGGACAACTATCAAGGAAAAAAGTAATCGGTTCTCCCATTTACGAGGAAAGCCTTGAGAGGATTTTCGTGGAAGGTATAGAACGATTCGGCATATTCCAAGCCCGGAAATATCTTGAGCACATATTGAATACAGTCGAGAAACTGGAAAACGACTATCCTTATTATCCCGAATGCCGACACCTAGCCACGAAAAGCCGCATGTACCGGAACATCATCCTAGATTCACACCTTATCATCTACCGCATCACCGAGGAGCGTATCGAAGTGCTAGACATCGTCCATTCCGCATCCAGCATGCGAAAGATCAAACAGGCTAGGAATATCCACATCGAATGATGCAGAGAAACAGAAAAAGGCGAGCCACCCGTAAGTGACCCGCCTCTTTTTGCTGATATATAAGGATTAAGATTGGATTAGTTGTTCTCCGGACGAAGCTTGCGTACAGTAACAGCTGTCTGCCACATCTCGCTCTCGCGCAATGCCTTCAATTCAGCCTCCAATTTCTCACGATAATCCGGCTTAGAGTTTGAGTCGATAGAGATCTGAGCCTCGTTACCGCATTTTACGTTCGCATACAATTTCTCGACAACCGGCTTGATTGCGTCGTGGAACGGACCCATCCAGTCCAAAGCGCCACGCTGGGCAGTCGTAGAGCAGTTAGCGTACATCCAGTCCATACCATTCTTGGCGAATAAAGGCATCAAGGATTGAGTCAACTCCTCGACCGTCTCGTTGAAAGCCTCAGAAGGAGTGTGTCCATTCTCGCGCAATACCTCATACTGGGCCAACAACAAACCTTGGATAGCGCCCATCAAAGAACCACGCTCACCAGTCAAATCGGAAGTAGCCTCACGGATGAAAGTCGTCTCGAACAAGTAGCCGGAACCGATACCGATACCCAACGCCAACGTACGATCCATCGCCTTGCCAGTAGCGTCTTGATAGATAGCGAAAGAAGAGTTCAAGCCACGACCCTCAAGGAACATGGAACGCAAAGACGTACCAGATCCCTTCGGAGCGACCATGATCACGTCAATATCCGCGGGAGGAACAACGCCCGTACGATCGTTCCAAGTGATCGCGAAACCATGAGAGAAATACAGGGCCTTGCCAGCTGTCAAATAAGGCTTCATCGTAGGCCATACAGACATTACGGCAGCGTCGGACAATAAGCACATGATGATCGTGGCCTTGTCGCAAGCCTCCTCGATACCGAACAGAGTCTCACCCGGAACCCATCCGTCCTCAACCGCTTTATCGTAAGTCTTACCTTGGCGCTGGCCAACGATTACGTTGAAACCATTGTCACGAAGGTTCAATGACTGTCCCGGTCCCTGTACGCCATAGCCGATCACAGCGATTGTCTCATCTTTTAAGATCTCTCTTGCCTTTTCCAACGGAAATTCCTCGCGGGTCATTACATTCTCTACAACACCGCCAAAATTCATTTGTGCCATTTTCTTTTTAACTATTAATGTTTAAAAACCTATTTATGTATCTCTTTTATTATCTCCAAGTAACCGCCGCACGACAGATCGCCTTTCCCTCATGGCAAATAGCCATGTCTTGCTTATCGGGAGCGGACTCCGCCTTATGAAGCGTAAGCGGCATACCTTGTTTGCCCTCGGATTGGTAGGCGATCTCCAGACGGCCGATCTCACGGGTCTTGAACTGGTCGATATCGAACAAATCCAGCAGGTGCTCGATATACTTCACGCTATTAAAGTGACCGTTGATATCCAAGTCGCTGTATTTGATCGAATACGGGATTCCCTCCGCCTTATTCTCCGCCGGCATGATCTTGCCCGGCTTCTCGATCGGGCACGGACGCTCGTCGATATATTTGCCCAATGCCTCTATATCCAATAAGGTAGGACGGCGGGTCTCCACATCGATAGCCGCCCAGATAGAACGGGCGAATCCAAAGGTTTTCCCATTCTCATCCGCCAGCTCAAAACAACGACTGGTGAAGAGGCGTCCGACCTCATCGATCCAAGTGTATAAATTAATCTTATCGAAGGCGGTAGGATATTCCTTCATCTCGATAGCCAGACGGGACAACACCCAAGCCGTATGACGCTCCGACATATCATTGAAACCGAACCCACGCTCTCCGGCATGGCTGGAAGCGGCGTGAATCAAATAGTTACCAATCATAGGGAGCGTTACACGTCCCCTAAAATCCATCAAATATGGCTCCGCCACGAAATGAAATAATCCTACTTTCTCCATATCTTATTATTGTTGCTTTTCCTGTAACTTTCGCTCCATATCGGCCAACATATCGCTCAAGCGCTCCACCTTGCTCTTCGTGATAGCCACACGTCCGGAGCGGATGAATTGCAGGACACCGATCGTCTCGCTCAACTCATTGAACAAGGCCTGTGTCTCGTCATAGTGGCCACTCTTCTCCAATACCACGCAGGTCTCGTTCATCTCCAAGATACGGGCGTTGTATTTACGGATCAATCCCTCCACGGTTCCCATCTTGATGAAAAGCTCGGTACTTAGCTTATAAAGAGCGATCTCTTGATAAACCAGATCCTCATCCGTATTATAATAAGCCTTCAAAATATCCACACGTTTATCGATCTGTTTCACCACCTTATCGATCATATCCTCATCGGCGAATGTCGTGATCGTAAACTTATGGATGCCCTTGATAGCGGACGGAGAGACGGACAGAGTCTCGATGTTCAGCTGTCGGCGTGTAAAGATAATCGTTATCTGGTTCAAAAGACCTACGATATTCTCTGAAAAGATAATAACGGTATATAATTTCTTTGTTGTCATAGCTTCATCTCCTCCTTATTTCTCGTCTCCCATAATCATGTTTGTCACGCTTCCCCCGGCAGGAACCATCGGATATACCATTCCGCAAGTCTCCACGTTAGCGACCAACACGTAAGCGCCGTCGTGGTTTAGCATCTCAGCGATAGCGTCGTCCAATTCCTCCCGCTTTTCAACGGCACGACCGGCGATACCATAGGCTTTAGCGATCGCCACGAAATCCGGATTCTCCATGATGGTGTTTGAATAACGCTCGTGGAAGAACAATTCTTGCCACTGACGTACCATACCTAAGAAGTTATTATTAAGAATGATAATCTTCACGTTCAGTTTCTCCTGCATGATAGTGCCCAATTCCTGAATCGTCATCTGCATACCCCCATCACCGGTAAAGAAGCAGACCGTACGGTCCGGAGCCCCGAACTTAGCGCCCATAGCGGCCGGCAGACCAAATCCCATCGTACCTAAACCACCGGAAGTCACCACGCTACGGGTTTGTTTATATTTGAAATAGCGGACGCCCATCATCTGGTTCTGCCCAACGTCGGTCACCAATACAGCGTCGTTACCGGTCGCCTCGGAAACCTTACGGACTACCTCGCCCATTTTCAGTTGGCCCTCGGTCGGATACAATTCCTTCTCGATTACCTTATCGTATTCCTCTTTCTCGTCCCGATCGAACTCGGCATTCCATTCCGGACGTTTACGTTCTTCTAACAACGCCGTGATCATCGGTATCGTGTGCTTGGCATTCCCCAGCACCTTTACGTCCACGGCAACATTCTTGCCGATTTCCGAGTTGTCGATATCCAGATGGATAATCTTGGCTTGCTTAGCGTATGTCTTTAAATCGCCAGTCACACGGTCGTCGAAACGCATACCGATAGCGATCAATACATCACACTCATTCGTTTTCCGGTTCGGCCCTACGTTTCCATGCATGCCGAGCATTCCCTTGTTCAATGGGAAATCGGTTGGCAACGCAGATAAGCCCAATACCGTAGATCCGGCAGGTATATCATTCTTTTGGAGAAACGCTTTCAATTCCTCTTCCGCACCGCCTAACAATACTCCCTGCCCGACCAGACAGAAGGGTTTCTTCGCCTCATTGATTAAATCGGCGGCGGCCTTGATACGATCCTTATTGATATCCGGCTCCGGTTGATAACTACGTACGTAATCGACCTTCTTATATTCATATTCCACCAACCCTACTTGCGCATCCTTCGCTAAATCCAGCACAACTGGACCCGGACGGCCTGTAGAAGCGATATAAAAAGCACGAGAAACAGCCCATGCGATCTCCTCCGGCTTGCGGATTTGATAAGCCCATTTCGTGATCGGTTGCGTGATGCCAATCACGTCGACTTCCTGAAAAGCATCGGTTCCCAACAACGGCGAGGGTACTTGACCGGCGATTACGACCATTGGCGTACTATCCATCAGCGCATCAGCGATACCCGTGATGGTATTCGTAGCGCCCGGGCCGGAAGTAACCAACGTCACTCCTACCTTGCCAGATACACGGGCATATCCTTGAGCCGCATGGGTAGCGCCTTGCTCGTGGCGCACCAATACATGCCTCAACTGGTCCCTATAATCATATAAACTGTCGTAAATAGGTATCGCCTGTCCGCCGGGATAACCGAAGATAGTATCTACTCCTTCAGCAATCAACGCTTTCAGCAAAGCTTCCGAACCGGTTATCTTTTGTTTCTCCATAAAAAATAACGTGTTTAATGTATATTATTGGCTTTAATCTTCAACAATCCTTACACCTCCCTTATCGGCGGAGCTAACCATCTTCCCGTACGCTCTCAACGCTTTCGAGACCTCACGCTGACGCGTCGGCGGCGTAAAGGCTTTCTTTCCACGTGCCTCTTCCGCCTTACGGCGCTCGGCCAACTCCTCGTCGCTCAACCGCACGTTGATGGAACGTTCCGGGATATTGATCTCGATGATATCCCCGTCTCTCACCAGTCCGATAGCGCCACCGGAAGCGGCCTCGGGAGAGATATGCCCGATAGAAAGACCGGACGTACCGCCACTGAAACGACCATCCGTGATCAAGGCGCACTCCTTACCTAAGTGACGGCTCTTTATATAAGAGGTAGGATATAACATCTCTTGCATTCCCGGCCCCCCTTTCGGACCCTCATACGTGATGACGACCACATCGCCTGAAACGACCTTGCCTCCTAAAATGCCCTCGCAAGCGGCATCCTGTGAATCGAAGACTTTCGCCGGGCCGGAGAATTTCCAAATACTCTCATCCACACCGGCGGTTTTTACGACACATCCGTCCAAGGCGATATTCCCTCTCAAAACAGCCAAGCCGCCATCCTTGGAATAAGCGTGCTCCACGTCACGGATACAACCTTCGGCACGATCCGTATCTAATTCTTTATAATAAGATTCTTGGGAACCCATCTGGATACTGAACCGATGAGCGGGAGCGCTCTTGTATTTACGAATCGCCTCCTCCGTTACGTTCGGGGAAGTGACGGCGTATTTATCAACAGCCTCGGCCAAGGTCAGGCCGTCCGCACGTCTCGTGCTGCCATCCACAAGCCCGGCTTTCATCAACTCGTTCATGATACCGAGGATTCCACCGGCACGGTTTACGTCTTGTACATGATAAGTGTGCGTATTCGGGGCTACCTTACACAGGCAAGGAGTCTTGCGGGATAACATATCGATATCCTCCATATGGAAATCGGCGCCGGCTTCTTGTGCCACGGCCAATAAGTGAAGCACCGTATTGGTAGACCCCCCCATGGCGATATCCAGCGACATGGCGTTCAAGAAAGCCTGACGGGTAGCGATGTTGCGAGGTAACACGGAATCATCCCCGTCACGATAGTATTTGTAAGCGTTCTCAACGATTTGCTTAGCCGCGTCACGGAAAAGTTGGATACGGTTCTTATGGGTAGCCACGATCGTCCCGTTACCCGGAAGCGCCAGACCGATCGCCTCGTTCAAGCAGTTCATAGAGTTAGCGGTAAACATACCGGAACAACAACCGCAACCCGGACACGCATGGCGTTCCACCTGCTCGATACGCTCATCGCTTACCGATGTATCGGCAGACTCAATCATCGCGTCGATCAAATCAAGATGGCGGCCATCCAGCTCACCTGCCTCCATCGGGCCACCGGACACGAACACCGTCGGGATATTTAATCGCATGGAAGCCATAAGCATACCCGGCGTGATCTTATCGCAATTGCTGATGCAAACCATAGCGTCCGCCTTATGGGCATTTACCATATATTCCACGCTGTCCGCGATAATGTCGCGTGAAGGAAGCGAGTAAAGCATCCCATCGTGCCCCATAGCGATACCGTCGTCGATAGCGATCGTATTAAATTCAGCGGCGAAACAACCTTGTTTCTCGATCTCGGCCTTGACCAATTGCCCGATCTCATGCAAATGCGTATGCCCCGGCACGAACTGGGTAAATGAATTTACGATAGCGATAATAGGCTTGCCGAACTGTTCCTCTTTCATCCCGTTGGCACGCCATAGCGCACGGGCTCCGGCCATCCTACGACCTTCGGTGCTAAATGAGCTTCTTAACGGATTCTTCATCTCTTTCCTATTTTTTGTTCGTAGAGCGCTTTATCCACGCCTCTACCTTGATTTATTTATAATAAAAAAGCCTTTCCCTATATGGAGAAAGGCTTAAGAAATATCTCTACGACTTCACAACTTCTTACACACCTTTCTCCTTACCTACTAATGACTAGAAGGACCACCACGAGAATAATATGCAATACGTTGTTCATCATCTTTTCTTATTGTCTTTGTTTGTTTGACGCTGCAAATGTAGAACAATAATTGATATGCGCAAAGGATTTAAAAGAAAATTCTTCATTTTTCTTTCAATTCTCAAGCAAATACCATTTTAGGATTGCATTTTAACAGGAGCAAGAGTGTATTACTTAGGAATCGGAAGGTATAGAAGGGAAAAAACTTCGATTTCCAAACAGAAACAGTAAAAAGACAAATGTTATCTAAAACAGATTCCAGATAACATTTTTATCAGATAACACGACTTACGATAACACGTATCTCATAAGAAAATCCTATTCTAGCGATAAAAAAGATACATATAAACTCTAAATCACATATTTATTAACACTTGTAGACTATAAATAGCCTTGAAAAAATTCATAATAGTGTTCTAGAAAAAACATAAGGAAGTTTTCTGAAGAACATAAGGAAGAAATTTCATCTAGTATCGGACTAAATTTTGTTAACATTTGAATGAAAATCACCTAAAATCAAGACTAAATCCGGCATAACCCACGCTAGAAGCAGCTCAAGCAAAGACATTTTCAAAATGACTTTCAGACAGAGAAAGCCTTAAATACTCAACCGATAGACAGCTATTCAAACATCAATCATAAAAAAGACCAACAACACCTGCATTCAAACATCATTCTGATTTACACAACCATCAAATGCTTGCGCTTTTGCCGTGCGACCAAGCCCCCGCCCCATAATTCATCACCCACAGAGAGCAATAATAACACTTTGACATTTCGTCAACAAGGTTCACATAGAAAAGTCTATCCCCACCAAATTTCATAAAAAAGCCCCAATAGCGAAACAGGAAATTTATATAGTTCCAAGCTAGTTCTTAAATAAAATTTGCCCTCCTCAAGAAAATTAGCTAATATCGCGACTATTCATAAAGTTGTTGATGGATTAATCCATGGGAGAGAGGAACAAGCATATTGAGAACCTTAGAAAGGGTAATCGTTCATCTTTTGAATATCTTTACACGGTTTGGAGTGGCAAATTATATAATTTTGTCATGAAAATTTCTCATGGGGATTCCTACTTGGCAGAGGAAATGGTACAAACTGTATTTCTTAAAGTATGGAAAAATCGAGAACAATTAGACCCAAAACTGTCTTTTGGAGCCTATTTATGTACGATAGCAAAAAACTTATTAACTAACCATTACCAACATAAAATGATGGAGATTCTCTATATAGAACAACAAATCGACCACCCCGGAACTCCTTATGCCAGAGGTACGGACGAGATCGTAGAATATCATCTCCTAGAAGAATTCGTTGATTCTTTAATACAACAAATGCCCGAAGGAAGGCAAAGAATTTATAAACTAAGCAGACAATCC
This sequence comes from Parabacteroides sp. B2-S-102, assembly GCF_023656665.1. Lineage (NCBI taxonomy): Bacteria > Pseudomonadati > Bacteroidota > Bacteroidia > Bacteroidales > Tannerellaceae > Parabacteroides > Parabacteroides sp. B2-S-102. The sequence goes on from NZ_JAMOKM010000004.1 coordinate 90,297, forward strand.
CACCTATCCAACCGGGAGATAGCAGACCAATTGCAGATATCAGAGAATACCGTGGAATCCCAACTGACCAAAGCCATCTCCTTTCTACGCAAAAGGTTAAAAGACCAATACGACCTAGGACTTTTAGCTTTAAGTTGCCTCCTTAATAGTTAATGAATACTAAATCCACAGGATGCGATAACGGAAACTTCCCTGTCATTTGTATACTGAATAAAGACAGAGGAAAATGGAAAGAAACGATTACATACATATATTTAACAAGTTCCTAGAGAATAAGGCAACTCCATCGGAAATAAAGCTATTGATAGAATGGCTAAAAGAACGAAAAGCTTTTGACACATGGGCTGATGATATATGGATGCAATCCCCGATGGAAATGGATCCTTCAGTAAAACAACATTTACTAGACGAACTCCGTAAACAAATCTTTTTTAAAGAAACAGGGAAAAGGACATTCATGAGTCTTTCTCTCCCTTCACTTTTCCATTATGCGCTACGTATCACAGCAATTATCCTATTGCTCATAACAACAAGTATTGTCACCTATCATTATGCAATGGATAAACAGCGAGAACCGATGGACATGATTGTCGCTGTCGAGAAAGGACAAAAAGCGAATATAACATTGCCTGATGGTTCAAAAGGATGGATAAATTCAGATTCAAAGTTATCTTATGGAAGCCGTTTTAATGCAGATGAACGAGTTCTGAATCTAGAAGGCGAAGCTTATTTTGAAGTCAAGCCCGATGCTAAACGTCCTTTTATCGTTCAATCGGGAAAAGTATCCGTAAAAGCTTTAGGAACCAGTTTTAACGTAAAGAACTATAACACGGAAGAGCACATATCCGTTGTATTAATGACCGGGAAAGTAGAAGTAACCGCAAACGATAACCATGTAGACCTGTTGCCTAATGAACAAGCTATTTTCAATAAACACTCTAGCATACTGGGGAAAAACAAGGTTGACAATAGTCTAGATTACTCCAGTTGGATGTACAATACATTGAATTTTGAGTCAACACCATTCAGCGAGATTGCTCATACGCTGGAACGTTATTACAATACCCAGATCGTATTTAAATCTGAGGCCTTAAAGAGTTATCGTTTTACAGGTAAGCCCGGGAATACCAGTCTAGCGAGCATCTTACATTTATTGTCTCTTACCTCACCATTAGCCTACGAGATAAAAGACAGTGTGGTTATTTTGTATGAGAACAACGACAAAAAAGAGTTATATAACAGAGTATTAAAACAGTAAATAGCAATTTCATGAAAAGCCCGTAAAAAATCGGGGTAGAAATGCTAGGCATTTCCCCCCGAAAAAGAAATCAGTTAACCGCGCTTAGGTATCTCGCAAATAGCAAGCGCAAGTACTAATATCCATAGAATACAAAAGTATGAAAAAAAAACTTGTCCGTGTATCACAATACATAAAAATACGGTCAATCAAAACAGTCGGTCTGGCACTATTCAGTAGTTTAATCTTGGCTCCTTCACTTTATGCCCAAATTTCACTGGATGTACAAGACCAATCCATCCGTCACATATTAAAAGAGATAGAAAAGGCGGGGGAATACAAATTCTTCTATAACAGTGATCTAAGTAACCTAGATCACAAAACGTCAATATCCGTACAGGATAAAAACATTGATGAAGTCATGAGCCTATTATTAGCCAATACGGAAATATCCTATAAAAAAGAGGCCAATAATATGATTGTATTAACAGTTAAATCATCTTCTTCATCGCAAGCTCCGAGAAAGACAAGAAAAATAACAGGAACAGTTGTAGACCCTGACGGTTTACCAATCATCGGAGCAAATGTAATCGAGCAGGGTACAACAAACGGTTCCATTACGGATTTGGATGGAAAATTTGAATTAATAATTACCGAAAATGCCATCTTAAATATCTCTTATATCGGTTTTTCCGACAAACAAATAACAGTCAAGGAAGAAACCTCCTTACAGGTTACAATGACGGAAGACACCCAGAAGTTAGATGAGATAGTAGTTGTTGGATACGGTGTACAGAAAAAGGTAAACCTTACTGGATCTGTTTCTGCCGTAAAAGGCGAAGAACTCAGCCAACGCCCAGTAGCTAACGCAACTCAAAGTTTACAAGGATTAGTACCCGGATTAACCGTATCCAACTCCAACTCAGGTCGCCCGGGAGCTAGTGGAGCATTGAGTTTACGAGGACAAGGAAATTTAGCGAACACAGCGAATCCTTATGTATTAGTTGACGGTGTAGAGATGGATTTGGCAGATGTAAACCCCAATGATATTGAATCGATTTCCGTCTTAAAAGATGCCGCTTCCGCAGCTATTTATGGCGCCCGTGCCGCTTATGGCGTAATTTTAGTTACGACGAAAAAAGGTGAAGAAGGTAAGATGCGCATCAGTTATCAAGGTACCGTAGGATGGAGTTCCCCTACTGTAATGCCGGAAATGGCTAATGCTTATGACTATGCGACTTTTTTCAATCAAGCTTGTACCAATGCTAACGTAATCAAGCAATATAACCCGGAAAAATTACAGCAACTTCAGCAGTACATGAAAGATCCTGCTAGCGTAAATCCTTGGGCAGAGCTTAATGGAGAAAATAATCTAATAGGGGCATTCGAAAACACACCAAAGGGTTTGGGCAATGTGGATTACTTTGATTTACATTATAAGAACTCCGCATTCAAACAAAACCATAATTTGAGTCTCAGTGGAGGTGGCAAAAAAGCGCAATATTATATCTCTACCGGAATGTATACGGAAGATGGTATTTTAAGATATGCGGACATAAAATATAAACGCTTAAATTTCAATGCAAATATCGCCTCTCAAATTACGGACTGGCTAAATTTGAAAGTTAATACTAAATTCATGAACTCGGATAATGACACACCTTTTGGTAAAGGGGCCTTATCTGAAGGCTTTTATCATTCATTAGCTCGCTTCCGTCCTACCATAAGCCCAATCGATCCTAATGGTCATTTTACGGAGCTTACAATGATTCCCTATTTACAAAGTGGCACGTATACAAATACACAGAAAAATAATCTGACACTGACTGGTGGTCTCGAAGCACAACCAATCAAGAACTGGAGAATATTCTTCGACTATACGTACCGGCAAAATAATGAGAATTATGAGGCGCTCAACGTAGCCCCGATGATCCCGGGAGCGGATAACGAGACCTTATACAAAGGGACAAGGCAAGAATTAGGCGTGATGGAGAATGGGCAATTCACCCGTTCATCCGCCTTAAGCCAATATCAATCAATTAATCTATACTCAAACTATATGTTCTCTTTGGCCGATAAGCATAATTTCACCGTTATGGCTGGTTACCAAGAAGAAAATTACGCATATAGCTATTTATATGAGTCTGTAACCGACATGATCTCCACCAATAATCCAGGCCTCAATCTTGGCACAGGAGAAAAATCCACGACAGATACTCGAAACGGATGGGCTACCCGAGGATTTTTCGGACGTATTAACTATGATTATGACGGACGCTATTTATTAGAAGTGAATGGACGCTACGATGGTTCTTCTCGTTTTGCCTCAGATCATAGATGGGGATTTTTCCCTTCGGTCTCTTTAGGATGGAATATTACACGTGAGTCTTTCATGGAAAAATCTTTAGAGGTATTATCTAATCTAAAGTTACGAGCCTCTTGGGGACTATTAGGGAATCAAAGCGGAGCCGGACTTTATACTTTTACCTCAATCATGGGAATCCAGCCGTTAGGTAATTGGTATTTTCAAGATGGAAGAGATATGTACATAAACGCCCCTGGAGTTATTGATCCTTTTACAACTTGGGAAAAAGTGGAAAGTAAGAATCTTGGCCTTGACTTCGGGTTCTTTAACAACGCTCTCACCGGCACCTTCGATGTATTCCAGCGGGATACAAAAGATATGTTAGGACCAAGTGCCGACCTTGCAGATTTCTTTGGAGCAGAGGCTCCCAATACGAATAACGCAAGGATGAGAAACCGGGGATGGGAACTTAGCCTGCAATACCGAGGAAAAATCGGGAAGGATATTCATTATTCAATAGGAGGCTCTTTAGCTGACGCGACATCCGAAGTTACAGCTTATGAAAATCCGACAGGGACCAATCCTCAAGATAATTGGTATGTAGGGAAGAAAGTCGGTGAGATTTGGGGATACAAAGCCTCTGGGCTACTCCAGACCCAAGAAGAAGCTGACACATATAATAACACATACGATTTATCTTTCTTATCCGGTCAAAAATGGATGCCGGGAGATGTTAAATATATGGATTTAAATAACGACAAAAAGATCAACAATGGAAATAACACATTGGAAGATATGGGTGATATGTGTGTTATCGGGAATACGACTCCTCGATATCAATATACGCTTAATGGTTCCATTTCATGGAAAGGAATTTCCCTTAGCATGATGTTCCAAGGCATAGGAAAACGTAATTGGTCTCCAGATCTAGGAACCGTTTACTTTTGGGGATCGGGAGCTTATGCACAAGTCACGGTATTCAACGATCATCTAGATTATTGGACTCCAGAGAATCCAGACGCCTATTATCCCAATCCTTATACAGGAGCAGCAGGAAGTATCAATCAGTTTCGAAATAAGACCTCACAAAAAAGTGACAGATACATGCAAAGTGCCGCTTATTGCCGTTTGAAAAATCTGACAATTAGTTATGATCTGCCTAATTCATGGAGCCAGAAAATTGGGTTGAGCAAAGCACAAGTGTTTTTCTCTGGAGAGAATCTTCTAACATTTACCAAGCTTCCTTCCATGTTTGACCCGGAAGCTATTTTTACAGGAAATGACTATACCAGTGAGGCCGGAAAGAATTATCCAATGAATAAAGTGTTATCTATCGGAGTTATTGTTAATCTATAAAGCGTAATTTATTTATGAAAAGAATATATCTATCAATGGTTTCCCTATGTCTATTAGGGCTAAGTAGCTGTTTCGACATGGATAAATATCCGGAAGGAGAATTGTCTTCTGTCAATTCTTTCACCAGTACAACAGAAATCACCAAGTATCTGAATCAGTTTTATGAATCAACTCTTAAAATTAATGACAAAGATGTGGCAAACTCTGCCATAAAGGTACAATCTAACAGCATTGGAAATCCAACGGGTATCGCCTTTGGAGACTTGAATAGCGATAATATGCAGAGTAATGTAATAGACACACGTCTTGCGGGAGAAACCACATTAAGTTCCGCTGTCGAATTAACAGAGTATAAACATATCAGAAGTCTAAACTTCTTAATCAACAACCTCGATAATTGCGAGGAGATCGGTCCGGAAATGGAGCAATGCATCGGAGAAGCTTATTTCTTCAGAGCCTGCTATTATTATAGGTTATTCGTTAATTATGGAGAAGTCACTTGGTTAACGAAAGTATTAGATCCGATTCAAGAACAGATGGAACGTCCCCGAAACAGTAGGCTTGAGGTCGCTGATAGTATATTGGCGGATTTAGATATAGCGATCGAGCATCTAAACACTCAAACCAATAGCTCGACAATGCGTGTACACAAAGATGTAGCAAGAGCGCTTAAGAGTGAGGTCGCTTTATTTGAAGGTACTTGGGAGAAATACCATCGTGCGAAAAACACGCCATTCTATGATAAAAAAGTAACTGATGAGAAAATCAGCTCTTATCTACGGCAAGCCGCAGATGCCGCTAAAGATGTAATAGACGAAGGGGTATGGAGCATCTCAAAAGGGGATCCCAATACCGCTTATCGAGACTTGTTCATCACTTTGGATCTCTCACATAATCCAGAAGTTTTATGGTGGAAGAAATATGATGCCGCCAATAACATCGGCCATTCCGTAACACGTTATTTAAATAAAGGAGGTGGCACTTGTGGGGCATCCGCTTCTCTTGTTGATGATTATTTAACAAAAGAAGGAAAACCTTTTGTCGGTTCCGAACGAGACAAAGCAAAGGTAATGTACGGGGACGAATTGAGTCCGGACTTACGAGACCCACGATTATCCCAGACCATTTGCATGCCAGGACAAGATTTACGTCCAAATGGAGAATTCGTATTCAAACTTCCTCCTTTGAATGAGGAAAGCCGGAATCAAAATACGACAGGTTATTCTATCCTAAAATACGTAGAATATAATACGACTTATATTCCTACTATAGATGGGGAAGGCAAAAGCCAAGCGCCAGCTATACAATTCCGTTACGCCGATATTTTATTAAACTACGCTGAGGCTCTGGCAGAATTAGATGGCGCGGCTAACGCTAGCAAAATAAAAGAAGCCTTAAGGCCACTTCGAGAGCGTGTGGGCATGCCCGAGATGGATTTCGACAGAGAGTTCAATACCGATCCCGATTATCCGTTTAATAAATTGGATAAATATATACAAGCAGTACGAAGAGAACGACGCATAGAAAAAGCTTTAGAGGGAAGCCGACTTCAAGATATCTTGCGCTGGGCCGCCGCAGACATCCTCATTATTGGAAAAACTCCAACAGGTGCATTATTCAAAGGGAGCTCTTTGGAAACCGCTTATGGAGAAAGCCTGCAAGAAGGTGAAAATCTTTTCTTAACAGGTACGCCCTCCGACTCCAAACGCTATATCATACCGTTCAATAATAAGCATTATCCTAACGGATGGCAATTCAATCCGGAACGAGATTATTTATTGCCCATACAACCTCGTATGCTATCGCTTACAGGTAACCAATGGGTCCAAAACCCCGGTTGGTAATTTACTTGATTACAGGATTTAGCCTAATAAAAGAGAAAGTCTTTCCTCACAAATTTTAGGCTAAAACCCTGTAACAAACAAATTCCTTAATCACGAACACAATAAAAGTCTAAATAATGAAAAAAGAATTATTATTCACATTCTCTGCTTTAATAGCTACGACTTCCTGCAACATCAAAAAAACAGATTCAGAGCAGATAGCAGGAAAAAAGCCGATGAATATCATCTATATCATGTCTGACGATCATTCTTACCAGACAATCAGTGCTTATGATAAACGCTTCATACAAACTCCCAATATAGACCGACTGGCAAACGAGGGAGTACGTTTCACCAATAGCTTTGTTGCCAATTCCATCAGTGGACCTAGTCGAGCCTGTATATTAACCGGTAAACATAGTCATGCTAATGGTTTCACCGATAACAGTTCCACATTTGATGGTTCCCAGCAAACATACCCCAAACTTTTACAAAAAGCCGGATATGAAACAGCAATAATCGGAAAGTGGCATCTAACTTCCGCTCCTACCGGATTTGATTATTCGGAAATTTTAATAGGCCAAGGCATTTATTACAACGCTCCATTTATCAAAAACGGGAAACAGGTCCCATCAAAAGGCTATGTTACCAACGTCATCACAGAAAAAGCAATCGACTGGATGGAGAATATACATGATAAAAATAAGCCTTTCTGCTTGTTACTCCATCACAAAGCTCCTCATCGTACATGGATGCCCGATACTTGTGATTTACAACTTTTCAGCGATACGACATTCGAGTTACCAGCCAATTTTTATGATGACTACAACGGTCGTCAAGCCGCTCATGAGCAAAAGATGAGTATCATAAAAGATATGGATTTAGTCTATGATTTAAAAATGGCTGATAAAGAAAATGAAATCCATACAACTACAGGGTTAGAGAATGCCGGACGCAGCATGTATAACAGTATGACACCCGAAGAGAAAGCAGCTTGGGATGCTCATTATGATCCAATCATTCAGAAATTCAAGAAAGACAAACTTTCTGGTAAGCAACTATCTGAATGGAAATATCAACAATATATGCGAGACTATTTACGTGTCATCCATTCCATAGACAGAAATATTGGAGTATTATTGAATTATTTAGAAAAGACAGGATTATTAGAGAACACAATGATTGTCTACACTTCCGACCAAGGATTCTATATGGGAGAACACGGATGGTTCGATAAACGTTTCATGTATGAGGAATCTTTCCGGACTCCTTTATTAATTCGTTTGCCGGGAGGAAAGAAAGGAGATATCGATGAGTTTGTCCAAAACATTGATTACGGACCGACCATCCTAGATTTAGCAGGAATCCAAATCCCATCCGATATGCATGGTATTTCCTTTTTGCCTTTGTTACGTGGAGAAAAAGTTGAGAACTGGCGTAAATCACTCTATTACCACTTTTATGAGTACCCTGCGGAGCATTCTGTTAAACGTCATTATGGCGTACGCACAGAACGTTATAAATTAATTCATTTTTATAACGATATCGATAAATGGGAATTATTTGATCTACAAGAAGATCCTATGGAGATGAACAACTTGTATGGAAAAACAGGATATGAGAATATCACTCATCAACTGGAAAAGGAGCTTATACGTTTACAAAAACAATATCAAGACACGAATGCCATGTCGTTTAATAAACAATTAATCCATGAATAAAATTAAATATATACTGTACATTACAGGAGTTTTAGCCTCGTATGACGGGCATAGTCAACCGACAAAGCCCAATATCATAGTTATCAATTGTGATGATATGGGATATGGAGACTTATCTTGTTTCGGAAGTCCTACGATAAAAACCCCGAATATCGACCGAATGGCTATAGAAGGACAAAAATGGAGTAGTTTTTACGTTTCAGCATCAGTCTCTTCTCCTAGCCGTGCCGGATTATTAACAGGCCGCCTAGGAGTCCGTACCGGAATGTATGGAGATCAACGCAGAGTCCTGTTTCCTGATTCCAAAGGGGGATTGCCTTCTGAGGAACTAACGAGCGCTGAACTGCTGAAACAAGCCGGATATCATACGGCTTGCATAGGTAAATGGCATTTAGGACATTTACCAGAATACATGCCATTACGTCACGGCTTTGACTATTTTTACGGTTATCCTTATTCCAATGATATGAGTCGGAAGGAACAAATTAAATTAGGCAACACAAAATATCCTTATGAATATATTATTTATGAACAAGAAAAAGAACTGGAAAGAGAGCCCCAACAATATAATTTAACGCAACAAGTGACGGAAGCTGCTATCCGCTACATTAAATCAAATGAGAATTCTCCTTTTTTCTTGTATTTAGCACACCCTATGCCTCATATGCCTGTATATGCCTCTACTGACTTTCAAGGTAAATCAGCCAGAGGCAAATATGGTGACACCGTGGAGGAACTGGATTGGAGTGTAGGACAAATCTTGCAAACATTAAAATCTGAAGGATTAGATAAAAACACATTGGTTATTTTCACATCTGATAATGGGCCATGGCTTTTATGTAAACAAGAAGGAGGATCACCGGGTCCGTTAAAGGATGGCAAAGCTTCCATGTTCGAAGGAGGGTTCCGCGTTCCATGTATTATGTGGGGAGCAATGGTTAAACCGGGATATATAACGGATATGGCTAGTACATTAGACTTACTACCTACATTTTGTGAGATAGCAGGAATTCCATTGCCTTCAGATCGGCATTATGATGGAATCAGCTTGCTAAATGTATTAAAAGATAAGTCTACTTGTAAACGCGATGTGTTTTACTTTTACAGAGGCAGTGAATTATATGCGATTCGAAAAGGTAAATATAAAGCCCATTTCTCTTATAGACCAGCTTATGGAGCAACGGATAAAATCGTATATGATAAACCTGTTTTATATGATTTAGGTACTGACCCTGGAGAATTATACAATATAGCAGAAGAACATCCGGATATTGTACAGGAATTAACCATGTTGGCCAATGCACATAAAGCTTCATTAAAGATTGCTAAGAGTATCTTCGACCAAAAGTAAACTATATGTCTTATACTATTCGGTGAATTTGTTTCTCTTATTTTTCAAGAAGCAAATTCACTGATTTTATTTTTAGAGAGAAAAGTCTTTTATAAAGTTTCCTACTATACAAAAACATCATCTTTATACATATTTTGCTTTAAAATCGCAGTTTTTTATGTAAGTTTGACCCCTAAAACAATTAAGAAACTGATCGTTAATAAAAATATGAAACACTACAACTTCGACGAAGTTATCGAACGACATGGGACGAGTTGCGTGAAATTCGACCGTTTGAAAGAGATGTTCGGTGACGAGAATCTGATACCACTATGGGTGGCGGATATGGATTTCCGCACACCGGACTTTATTGTAGAGGCCCTGAAGAAACGTTGTGAGCACGAGATATTCGGCTATACATTCGGCTCCGACGAGTATTACGAGAGTATCATCAATTGGGTACACTACAAACATAACTGGAAAATACAACGGGAATGGATCAGCTATATCCCGGGAATCGTAAAGGGAATCGCTTTCGCTATCCAATGCTTTACGCAAAAAGGAGATAAGGTCATCATCCAGCCCCCTGTTTATCACCCGTTCCGCATCGTTCCGGAGAAAATGAAGCGCGAGGTCGTTTATAATCCGCTAAAGATGGTAGACGGCATCTATGAGATGGATTTTGATCATCTTGAATCTATTATAGATGATGAATGCAAGGTATTGATCCTCTGCAACCCTCACAATCCGGGTGGGATCGTCTGGAAAAAGGAAACCTTGGTCCGCTTGGCCGATATTTGCGCCAAGCACAATATTTTGGTTATCTCCGATGAGATTCATGCGGAAATGGCCTATCCTCAGTACACGCATTACCCGTTCGCCTCCGTATCGGATACCGCCGCTTCCTGCAGCGTGACTTTCATGGCACCGAGCAAGACGTTCAATATCGCCGGTATCGTGACTTCCTACGCAATCGTACCCAATGATCGCATCCGGGAAGAATTTTACTCTTTCCTTGAGGCCGGAGAGTTTGGCGATGGCACGATCTTCGCTTATACAGCGACGACCGCCGCTTATACCTATGGCGCCGAATGGTTGCAACAAATGCGAATGTATATCATGGAGAATGTACGTTTCGTGGAAGAGTTTATGAAACAGCATCTCCCCAAGATAAAAGTCTACCAACCCCAAGCCTCCTTCCTCGTTTGGTTGGATTGCAGGGAACTGAAATTAAGTCAAGATGAACTAGTACACCTGTTCAAAGACAAAGCCGGACTAGCGTTGAACGACGGAAGTATCTTCGGCCCCGGGGGAGAAGGCCATATGCGTTTGAACATTGGCTGCCCCCGCTCTGTTTTAGATAAAGCGATGAACGCTCTTAAAAAGGCGGTGGATAAGAAATAAAATCGTATCTTTGCGAGCATTTCTATACATATTTAAAATACAAGACAAATGAAAATTACAGCAAACAAATACGTTGCGGTTACATACGACCTGAACGTTGGCGAAGGTGAAGAACGTGAGTTAATGGAAAAAGCGACGGTCGAGGCTCCTTTGAAATTCATCTACGGAACAGGCATGATGCTTCCGGCATTCGAGAAAGCCTTGAACGGGCTGGAAGTAGGTGGCACGTTCAACTTCTCCATCGAGCCAGCCGAGGCTTATGGCGAATATAACGAGGAGCACGTATTGGATCTTCCGAAGAATATCTTCGAGGTAGACGGTAAATTCGACGCCGAGATGATCAAGGAAGGTAATACCGTCCCAATGATGGATTCTAATGGCAACCGTATGAACGGCTCTGTATTGGAAGTGAAGGATGATATCGTGGTAATGGACTTCAACCATCCGTTGGCTGGCGAGACTTTGCATTTCAGCGGCGAGGTAATCGACGTACACGAACCGACAGCGGAAGAGATCGCAGCCTTCTCCGCTCCCGCAGGTGGATGTAGTTGCGGTTGCGACGATTGCGGTAGCGATTGTGGCGATAACCACGAGGGTGGTTGTGGTTGTGGTGGATGCCACTAAATAATGGGAAATTGAGAATTGAAAATTGAAAATTAGGAGAAACGCCTAATCATCGGCTTTTGATTCTCAATTTTCAGTTTTCAATTTTCAATTAGACAAAGCGGTGAATACTTTTGGTAATATTTATAGATTAACATCGTTCGGCGAATCGCACGGCCCCGGTATCGGCGGCGTGATCGACGGATGCCCAGCCGGGATCGAATTAGATACGGCATTCATCCAGCAAGAGCTGAACCGTCGTAAACCGGGACAATCCCGTATCACGACCCCCCGTAAAGAGGATGATGAGGTACAATTTCTTTCCGGCATCTACGAGGGAAAGACAACCGGTACGCCGATAGGTTTCATCATCTGGAACAAAAACCAACATTCCTCGGACTATGACAATATGAAGACGGTTTACCGTCCTTCCCATGCCGATTATACCTATCAAACGAAATATGGAATCCGTGATCCCCGTGGAGGTGGACGTTCGTCCGCTCGGGAAACGATCGCTCGTTGCGTGGCTGGGGCTATCGCTAAACTCGCCCTTAAACAATACGGCATACAGATCCAAGCTTATACCTCGCAGGTCGGCCCGATCCAATTAGCGGGTAGTTACCAAGATTATGATCTAAGCTTGACGGAGGAGAGCGATGTACGTTGCCCGGACCCGAAGATCGCCTCGGAGATGGAAACCTTGATCGCCGAGGTCAAATCAAAAGGAGATACGATCGGCGGTGTTATTACCTGTGTGGCGAAAGGGGTTCCCGTCGGATTGGGAGAGCCTGTGTTCGGCAAGTTACATGCCGCGTTGGGACATGCGATGCTTACGATCAACGCCGTGAAGGGCTTCGAGTATGGAGACGGATTCAACGCCGCCTTCTTCCGCGGATCGGAAAGGAACGATCGCTTTTTCAATGATAACGGGCATATCAATACTCGTACCAATAATTCCGGCGGTATCCAAGGAGGGATCTCCAACGGACAAGATATTTATTTCCGGGTAGCCTTTAAATCGGTCGCTACGATCTTGATGGAACAAGAAACGGTTAACATGGAGGGAGAGGATACGATATTAAAGGCACGCGGACGTCATGATCCATGCGTATTGCCTCGTGCGGTACCTATCGTCGAGTCTATGACCGCCATGACTTTATTGGATTATTTATTGATCCAGAAGACACGGGAAAACTTTTAAGACTAATTCTATATGGCTTGGATTCTGTTAATTATAGCCGGATTATTCGAGATCGGCTGGCCGCTGGGCTTTAAATTAGCAAGTATGCATTCCAAATATTTTATTTGGTTTATAGGTTTATCGATCTTATCCATGGGCTTAAGCGGTTATTTCTTATATCTCGCCCAGAAAAGCATCCCGATCGGTACGGCTTATGTAATCTGGACCGGGATCGGGGCTATAGGGACTGTTCTTCTTGGAATCTTGTTTTTCCATGATTCCGCGAATATATTCAGGTTATTGTTCTTATCTTTGATATTGATAGGGATCGTCGGCCTGAAATTAGTCCATTAATCCGGGAGAAAAACACCAGTATTCGCATAGCCTCACGGCAGTATCGGTGTGAACTTACGCCAGTATAGGCGTAGGGCTATGCGGATACCGGCGTTAAACGATGCGGTTATTCATGATGGTAAGGCTCGTTATTCAAGATCGTCATCGCCCGGTAAATCTGCTCGATAAAGATCAATCGGATCATCTGGTGGGAAAAAGTCATCTTGCTCAACGAGATCTTTTCCGATGCCGCCTTATACACGGCCTCACTAAAACCGTAAGGACCGCCCACCACAAATACCAAGCGTTTCGGGACCGTATGCATTTTCTTTTCCAGATAAGTAGAAAATTGTATGGAGGTGAACTCCTTCCCTTTCTCGTCCAGCAACACCAAATAATCGCCGGGCTGCAAAGCCTTTAAAATCAATTCGCCCTCTTTCTCCTTTTGCTGCGCCTCTGAGAGGTTCTTCACGTTCTTTATATCCGGTATGACTTCCATTTCAAAGGGTATATAATGTGTCAAGCGATTTTTATACTCATTGATAGCCTCCACAAAATAACCGGCATCCGTCTTACCAATCACAATCAGTCCAATCTTCATCTACTTACATTTACATGTTTAGAAAGGCTAAGTTACAAGAAAAATACATACCTTTGCCACTAATTACTCAATAAAATAAAGAAAGCTTATGAAACGACTCTTACTTACATTCGCCTTGATATTCGCGTTCGTATGTGCGCAGGCGGCGGATATTACCAGTATATCAAATGCTTTCAAGGCAGGAAATGCCTCCTCTCTATCCGGTGCTATGGATAAGGTGGTGGATGTAGCCTTGCCCGGTTCCTCTAAGAAATGTAACGGAAGTGAGGCCGTCTCTATGTTGTCCTCATTTTTCAGTTCGAATAAGCCTTCCGGATTCTCGGTCGTACATCATGCGGATAAAAAGGAAAGCGGTTTCCTTGTCGGAAAGCTTCCGACGTCTTCCGGTGAGTACCGTGTAAACATCACGTACCGTGCCGAAGGGAATACAGCGATCATACAATCAATCAGAATAGAATAAAAGATGGACAAACTTATTGACGACTTAATCAAATTAGCGTTTGCCGAGGATATTGGCGATGGTGATCATACCACCTTATGTTGCATCCCCGAGACAGCGATGGGGAAAAGCCAGCTGATCATCAAGGAAGATGGCGTATTGGCCGGCGTGGAAATGGCTAAACGTATCTTCCACGACTTCGATCCGGAACTGAAAATGACGGTCTTTATACAAGACGGAGCCGAAGTGAAAAAAGGGGATATAGCGTTCGTGGTGGAAGGTAAGATCCAATCCTTATTGCAGACCGAGCGGTTGATGCTGAACGTTATGCAACGCATGAGCGGTATCGCTACTACGACTCGTAAATACGCCAAGGCGTTAGAAGGCACCAAGACACACGTTCTAGATACTCGCAAGACAACTCCCGGTATGCGTATGATCGAGAAAGAGGCCGTACGTATCGGTGGCGGCATGAACCATCGCATCGGTTTGTTCGATATGATCTTATTGAAAGATAATCATGTGGATTTCGCCGGCGGCATCGAGCAAGCGATCACACGTGCGCAAAACTATCTGAAAGAGAAAGGAAAGAGCCTAAAGATCGAGATCGAGGTTCGTAACTTCGACGAGTTGGAACAAGCCATGAAAGTAGGCGGTATCGATCGTATCATGTTGGATAATTTCAATATCGAGAATACAAAAGAAGCGGTTCGCCGCATCAACGGACGTTTCGAGGTAGAGTCTTCCGGCGGTATCACGTTCGCCACATTACGTGATTACGCGGAATGTGGCGTAGACTTCATCTCCGTAGGAGCTTTGACTCACTCCGTGAAGAGCTTGGATATGAGCTTCAAAGCCTGCTAAAACGAAAAACGATCATTCTATAAAAAAACAGCCTTGAGAAGATCAACTTCTTGAGGCTGTTTTTCCTATATCTACCCTATTATCTTGATTCACTATCATTTCTGATAGAACTATTATCATTTTTAAAACATTGCCATTCCTTCCTTTCCCGTACTTTTAAGAACAAATTATTCAACCTAAAAATAGTATCATGAAAGAATTGAAAATGTTTATAGATGGCAGATTCATTGAGAATGAGTCTGGGAAATGGATCAAGGTATTGAATCCTTCTACCGAAGAGGTTATTTCACTGATGCCCGACGGGACGGTTGAAGATGCCAGAAAAGCGATCGATGCCGCAGAGAAAGCGCAGAATCAATGGGAAAGAACGCCATCCATAGAAAGGGCTGCTTATCTGACAAAGATAGCGGCAGGCATCCGTAAGAGAGAGAAGGAACTGACCGACATCATCGTCCGTGAAGGAGGCAAAACCCAAGGACTCGCCAATGTTGAAGTCCTTTTTACCGCGGATTATATGGATTACATGGCAGGCTGGGCCCGCCGGTATGAAGGGGAAATCATTCCCAGTGACCGCCCTCATGAAAGCATTTTCTTATTTAAGAGACCGATTGGAGTAACGACAGGTATCCTACCTTGGAATTTCCCATTCTTTCTAGTCGCTCGTAAAGCCGCTCCAGCCTTGATCACCGGAAATACGATCGTGATAAAACCTAGCCAGCTTACGCCAGAGAACGCATATGTATTCGCACAGATCGTGGAGGAGGCAGGTTTACCTGCCGGTGTTTTCAATCTGATAAATGGACGGGGTAGCGTGATTGGTCATGAACTTGCGGCGAATCCGAAAGTAGGCATGGTTAGTCTGACAGGAAGCGTGGGAGCCGGACAACAAACCATGGCAGCTGCCGCTCCTAATATCACGAAAGTTTCTCTGGAGTTAGGAGGTAAAGCCCCGGCTATCGTGATGAAGGACGCAGATATCGATCTTGCTGTTAAGTCTATTATTGCCTCTCGTGTGATCAATACCGGACAGGTATGTAATTGTGCCGAACGGGTTTATGTAGACAAAGCGATAAAAGAGACCTTCATGGAAAAACTAGTCGCCGGCATGAAGCAGGTAAAAGTAGGAAACCCCAATGAGGTCGCGGATCTGGATATGGGACCGCTTATTGAAGCCAGTGCGTTGGAGTCTATGGAGAAAAAAGTAGAGAGAGCGATCCAGCAAGGCGCTAAGTTACTTTGCGGTGGTCATAGGATCGGTACAAAAGGATATTTCTTCGAACCAACCGTTTTGGATTGTGTTACACAGAAAATGGATATCATACAAGAAGAGACTTTTGGCCCCGTGCTACCGGTTGTCGAATATTCGGATATCAACGACGCTATCGCATGGGCGAATGATTGCGAATATGGATTGACATCTTCCGTATATACACAAAACTTGGATAACGCATTCAAGGTAATGCGTTCCTTAAAATTCGGGGAGACTTATATTAACCGTGAGAATTTTGAGGCTATGCAAGGCTTCCATGCGGGATGGCGTAAATCCGGAATCGGTGGCGCGGATGGAAAACATGGACTTGAGGAGTATTTGCAAACCCAAGTGGTTTATCTTGAGACAAAGGAATAAAAATAAGACTAAAGATCCCTCTTCTTGGGATCTTTAGCATATCTACTTAATCTAACGTCAAATTAAACTCATCCCTCAAACGACCCAAGGTAGGATTTATCTTCATCAGCAACTCTAACTTCTCCGTGGATGTATAAGCCAAGTGCTTCTCATTTCCCTCTACGATCCGGACACGCATCTGGATACGGCTGTTATTAAGATGCTGGCGGAGAAATGGCAGGATATGGATCGCATTATTGATCAATTCCTCTTGCTGCCCCGGGTTATGTACAGCTACCTCAAAATAGTAATTCTCTTGCAAGGTAGGCTTGCAATTGATCATCGTATTCTTAAGATACACTTTCTTGTCAATCGTTGCGGCGTAATTATCCCATTCACGAACCAAGGAATCATTGTCAAAGGGAGTTACTACCTCCTTTACGTTCGTTGTCGCTTGTTGAACGGTTTGTTGCTTAGGCTTCTCCACTCCGATCTCCTTCATGGAGATTCCCATCGGACGAGCCGTTCTACGAACCGGATTAGGCGCTGTAGACGGAGGTGGCGCAGGAACCGAGCTCGGCATGTGCGTACTCATAACTTGTGGAGCACCGGCCGCTGCCGTAACTGAAGGAGCTTGAGGCGGCTGTTGAGGCTTCCCGCTATTCACCGCCTGAGAAGACGGATTCGTCCCAGCAATCGGCTCAATCAGCGCTTTTTTTTTATCGTCGGCGGCTACCTGTATTAATTGACAGAGCTGAATCAACGTCAATTCCAATAAAAGACGCTTATTGCGGCTGGCACGGTAATTCAAATCGCACGTATTCGCTAGCTCTATCGCCTTGAACAGAAGTTGATCCGGACAATGTTTCGCCATCTCCTTATATCGTTCCCGTATAGAAGCTCCCACCTCGAATAGCACCAAGGTGGACTCATCCCGGCATACCAATAAGTCCCGGAAATGCCCAGCCAAACCGGTTATGATATTCTGCCCGTCGAATCCTTTGCCTAATATCTCATTCAAGATCAATAAAGAAGCCCGCACATTGCCGGATAAGATCGCATCCGTCAGACGAAAATAATACTCATAATCCAACACGTTCAAGTTATCGATAACCGCTTGATACGTGATATTGCCATTCGTGAAACTTACCACTTGGTCAAAGATAGATAAAGCGTCGCGCATACCTCCATCCGCTTTCTGGGCGATCACGTTCAAGGCTTCCGGCTCCGCTGTTACCCCCTCTTGCGAAGAGACATATTGCAAATGCTCCACCATGTCGGCGATGGATATACGGGAGAAATCATAGATCTGACAACGGGAAAGGATCGTGGGAAGCACCTTGTGCTTCTCGGTCGTAGCCAAGATGAAGAGAGCATGATGCGGAGGTTCCTCCAATGTCTTCAAGAACGCGTTGAAAGCGGCGGTTGTCAACATATGGACCTCGTCAATAATGAAGACTTTGTATTTACCGATTGGAGGCGGGATACGCACTTGGTCGATCAAGGTACGGATATCGTCCACCGAGTTATTCGAGGCGGCATCCAGTTCATGGATATTGTAAGAACGCTGCTCATTGAAAGCCCGGCACGACTCGCACGCATTGCAAGCCTCGCCATCCGCCGTCGGATTCAAGCAATTGATCGTCTTCGCAAAGATACGGGCACACGAGGTCTTTCCTACTCCACGAGGACCGCAAAACAGGTAGGCATGCGCCAGTTTGTTACTTTGTATCGCGTTTTTCAGCGTAGTGGTAAGAGACTTCTGCCCTACTACACTCCGGAAAGTGGACGGGCGATATTTTCTTGCCGATACAATATAATTATCCATTCTCTGCTTTTTATTGATAAGACAAAGATAAACAAAATAATTCATTATCTTCGCGAAAACGATGTTCCGATGTCACGCATAAAAGAGTTTTACATAAAGTATCTATCGTGGATCAACGCTTATTGGTTGGTTACCATCGTGTTCCTTATCGTCACCTTTACGGTGGGCGATAGCAGCCTGTATAAACGCTATACGTACGACGAGAAAATACGCGGCTTGGAGAAAGAGATCAAACATTACCAAAAGGAGATCGAAATCAACAGCAAGAAATTAAACGACCTTCATACGGACAAGGAGGGACTGGAACGTTTCGCCCGTGAAGAGTATTTTATGAAAAGGTCGAACGAGGATGTTTTTATTATCAAGGACAAATAAATGAATCAACAAATCAGATCGATTATTTTCGGCGTAGCGGGATTACTCGTATTAGCCGGTGCCGTATTGTTTCTTACTCATTGGGCTGTCGCCCCTTATTTATTCGCTGTCGGTGCGGCGGGTATAGCCGTTTGCTATCTGACCCTTCCGGTTAAGGACTTGGACTTTCGTCGCCGTCGGCTCCACCGTTTCAACGTATTCGCCGGACTTCTAATGATCGTATCTTCCGGCTTTATGTTCAACAACCGTACCGAGTGGATCCTTTGCTTGAGCGTAGCCGCTATCTTACAAGTATATACCGCTTTCGTTACTCCTAAAGAGTAATTGGCCGCAAAACGCAGTCTCGACCGATGAATATATACTGACCAGGCCAACGCAGTATATATTACTTTGCAGATACAGTATATCTTCTATAAAATCCCCGGTAAGTACCGTTAAAAAAGGGTGTATCAAACGTTCCTTTGATACACCCTTTCTTTTATAAATTCTATTAATAGCTTACTTGGCCGGAGAGGAATAATTCTTATTCAAGTATTCCAGCAATTCGCCTGTGATATCATAGGAATCGCCAGCCAAAAGGATATTATCTCCTACCGTATTGCTGAATACCACTTGATAGCCCCTACCCAGATTGAAAGCCTTCAATTGAGAAACAACCGTATCGCGTAATTGCTCGTTCAACTTCTGCTGCTCTTGCATCAACTCTTGAGCCAATTGGTTATCTAAGTTCTGCAACTCTTGTTGCTTATTCAATAAACGTTGTTGCTCTTGCTCCGCCCTCTCACGGGTAAGGAAAGCGTTATTTTCTACCTTACGCTGGAAATCTTGCATCTCGCCTTGTAAACTACGGGCTTTCTGGGTGATGTTAGCACGGGAATTCTCTTGTTTCTTCAAGATGATCTCGTTCAGATCCTTGGAATAATTGTAATTAAGTAACAGGGAATCCACATTTACATAAGCGATCGGAAGTAAGGCCGTTGTGTCTCCCGCTGACGCAAATGTTCTTGTTACGCTTGATTCTTTCTTGCCGGAAAATTGCATAATATACAAGATTACGACAGCCACCGCTAGCACACCGTTAATAACGTAGTTAATGTTCTTCATAAAGTGCAATTTAAATCTTATTTTTTTATTCTTTTATTTCGTTCATGATGTCATAGAGCCCCTTTTGCTTAACCGCCATACGATCCATGGTCTTCGCGCAAAATATACCTTTCTTACCCAACGCCCTGTTTCCTTCGATATGCGTATTCGGGAACCTTCCTCCCTTTTTCAACAGCACTTTTATCGATAGCAACACGACACTGATAACAAGAATTATGACCGTAAATAATAACGTTGTAAGCATTTTCTCTATATTTGTGGACGCAAATATAAGAGTTTAAGTGATTACTAAGTGTCTTTTTGGCATTTTATTCTACTTTTTTTCGAACTAAGCTCTTTCAGTTGCGGTTTTATTAACTTTAGAGTAACATCTATAATACATTGTAACATTATGAAGATTACTGATTTAAAGCCTACTATCGTATGGAAGTTCTTCCATCAAGTAACCCAAGTGCCTCGCCCCTCAAAAAAGGAAGGCAAAATGATTGAATTCCTAGAATCATTTGCGAAAGAGTACAAAATAGCTATCAAGAAAGATGAAGCCGGCAACCTTTTAATGTCAAAGCCTGCCACTCCGGGAATGGAGGATCGTCCGGTAGTCGTATTGCAGTCTCACATGGATATGGTTTGCGAGAAAAATAACGGTACGAAGCACGATTTCGACAATGATCCGATCGAGACGATCGTCGACGGCGAATGGCTGCGTGCCAACGGCACTACTTTGGGAGCCGATAATGGTATCGGTGTAGCGGCCGAGTTGGCTTTGCTTGCCTCAGATGATATCCAACACGGTCCGATCGAATGTTTGTTCACGGTAGACGAAGAAACAGGTTTGACCGGAGCGAAAGCCTTGAAAGAAGGTTTCATGACCGGAGATATCTTGTTAAATCTCGATAGCGAGGACGAGGGAGAGATCTTTATGGGTTGCGCCGGAGGTAAAGACACGCAAGCGACTTTCCATTACGAGCCAGTTCCTACGTCCGATAAGATGCAGTATTTCCGTATCGACGTGAAAGGGCTGAATGGCGGTCACTCCGGTGGCGAGATCCACAAAGGATTAGGCAATGCCAACAAGATCTTGGTTCGTTTCTTATTCTTATTGAAAAAGAAATATGATTTCGTTCTTTGCTCTATCGATGGAGGAAACTTACGTAACGCAATCGCTCGCGAGGCACACGCCGTGATCGGCTTGCATCCGGAAAATAAGGAGGATGTACGTATCTTGCTGAACCATTTCGCCGCCGACGTTGAAAATGAGTTGAAACATGTAGACCCGAGCGTTCAGTTAGCGATGGAGTCCACGGATCGTCCGGAGTATCATATCGACAATGCCACCGCCGAGAAATTAATCTACGCCTTGCACGCTTGTCCGCACGGCGTAATCGGTATGAGCCACGATATAGAAGGCTTGGTAGAGACTTCTACCAACCTTGCTTCCGTAAAGATGAAAGAAGGCAATACGATCTTGGTCGGTACCAGCCAACGTAGCTCTATCGAATCATGCAAGATCGCTATCGCCAATACGGTAGCCTCCACGTTCCTATTGGCTGGAGCAGATGTAAAACATGGCGACGGCTATCCGGGATGGGCCCCGAACCCCGACTCTAAGATCTTGAAGATCGCACAGGAGACTTACAAACGCCTATTCAACAAAGACGCCAAGATCATGGCCATCCACGCCGGATTAGAGTGCGGTTTGTTCTTGGAAAAATATCCGAAACTGGATATGATCTCTTTCGGGCCTACTTTGCGTGACGTACATTCACCCAACGAGCGTATCGAGATCGCTACGGTCGGTTTATGGTGGAGCCACCTTCTTGAATTATTAAAGAGCATCCCCGCAAAATAAACCAACGTTTTTTGCGTTATAAGAAGAGGAAAGACACGATAACCGTGTCTATCCTCTTTTTTTATGTTAATGTCTTGCAACTTTTTTATGATAATTTTGTTTATCTATTGAAACAAGAACACAAGATATTTACAGTTAACATTTACGAAAATGAAAAGATTAACGATAACGCTATTTATACTCGCGACGCTTCTGTTGAACATGCTTCCGGCATGCGACGGTTTGGATGATCATTATTCCACCAACCCGACTTACCGGCTAAGCTTCTCGACAGACACGCTCGCTTTTGACACGATCTTCAGTACGATCGGTTCTACCACTCGTCAATTTATGATCTACAATAAAAATAGTGAACCTCTGAGCATTGAGTCCATCATGCTGGCCAGTGGAGAGTCTACCGGCTTCCGCATGAATGTGGATGGACGCAAAGGTAGCTCATTTAATAATGTAGGGATACTCGCCAACGACAGCATGTATGTATTCGTGGAAGTAACGGTCGATCCGAATGGGGGCAATCAACCTCTGTTGATACAGGATTCCGTACTTTTCACCGTGAATGGCATCCGTCAATCCGTATTATTGGAAGCCTATGGGCAGGATGTTAATCTTTACAAAGGCGGTGTTACGATTACAAAAGATTCTATCCTCACGGCTAATCGTCCTTATTTGATCTACGATAGTTTGGTTATCGCTAAAGGGGTTTCATTGAATATCGAGAAGGGGGCTACTTTCTATATGCATGATAAAGCGAGCCTGATCGTTCACGGCTCCATGAACGCTTTAGGCACCTTGGATGAGCCTATCACTTTCCGAGGCGACCGTTTGGATTATATACTAAATGATATATTACCGTATGACCGGACTCCCGGACAATGGGGAGGCATTACCTTTAAGGCGGATAGCTACGGGAATGTCTGGGATAATGTAATCGTACGTAATGGTACCTCCGGTGTATATTGCGAGCCTTCCACCCCGGACCGGCCAAAGATCAAGATAAACAACTCACAGATCACGAATATGGGGAGCGATCTATTCTTCGCCATCAATTGTGATGTTATCGCTACAAATACGGAATTCAGCAATGCCGGAGGAAGTGTACTCACTTTAGTCGGTGGTAAATATTACTTCGCTCACTGTACGATGGCTAATTACATGAGTTTAACCAAAAGGGAAATGGCCAGCGAGACTGTTCCTTTGGATAGTAAATGCCTGTACTTGCTCAATAACGTAACAGTAGACGGAAATGGCCCGTATCCTATCACGCAAGCTTATTTTGACAATTGCACTATCGATGGAAGTTACGATGTCGAATTAAAAGCAGATGGCAGTACAGATTTCGATTATCGGTTCAATCACTGTGCGCTTAAAGCCAAAGAATCCTCCAGCGATCACTTCAAGGAGGTCTTGTTTATCAAAAAGACTCCTTCCTATCGGAAAGTAGGAGGCAAGCAAAATAAATACACCTATGATTTCCGGCCAGATTCCGTATCGACTACCGGAGTCGGAAAAGCAGATCCCGAGATAACGAAGAATTATCCGATCGATCGTTACGGTGTCAACCGGCTAACCAGTTCGAACGGCCCGACCATAGGAGCCTACGAGTTTGTTCAGGAAGAGACCGAAGATTCAAACGAATAAGAATACATTACATATTAACAATTAATCAAAGCTTTAACTATGAAGATTTTTATGTTTTTTCTTTTATTCTTTGCCTCCCCTCCGTTATTTGCCCAAGCTACGTTCAAAGTCATGACCTATAATGTGGAGAACTTTTTCGACACAAGGGATAATCCAACCAAGAATGACCATGAATTTCTACCTTCCGGCAACCGGTACTGGACACAAAGCCGCTACTATCATAAGCTACAACAAATAGCGAAAGTAATAAGCGCTGCCGGGGAATGGAGCACACCGGCCTTAATAGCTCTTTGCGAAGTCGAGAATGACTCCGTCCTGTCTCATCTTACCCGTCGCACACCGCTCCGCTGGCAGGATTACCGATATATTATCACTCAAAGCCCCGATCCCAGAGGTATTAATGTCGCTCTTCTTTATCAACGAGATCAATTCTTTTATTTACGACATGAATCCATTCCAATTCGTTTTTCCGGGAACAAACACAAATTAACCCGAGATATCCTACACGTATATGGAAAGATCATAACAGGCGATACCTTAGATGTTTTCGTGTGTCATTTCCCCTCCCGCTACGGAGGAGAAAAAGAAAGTGAAAAGGATCGTTTTGACGCGGCCCGCACTTTACGGGGATCTAGCGATTCCCTGTTACTGATACGAGAAAAGCCGCAGATACTCATTATGGGAGACTTCAATGATACCCCTCAAGACAGAAGTATTTCCGAGATATTCGCTGCCCAAGCCTTTCCTGAAAATACGCAGATCACAGATTCCACATCTTGTACCTATTATAATTTGTTCGCAAGCCCCCATATAACTCAATTCCCGGGTAGTCATAAATACCAAGGCGAATGGAGCCAACTCGATCAAATAATCGTAAACCGGGATCTCATCACGCAAGAGTCTTCCATGCATATCATTCCGGAAAGCATCCACATATTCGCTCCTGATTTTTTATTGACTAAGGATAAAACATGGCGGGGGGTACGTCCTTTTCGAACCTATTACGGCTTTAAATATGAGGGCGGTTTTAGTGACCATTTACCATTAACAGTCGATTTCCTAATACGTTCTCAGATCAAACGCTGAAAGGAAAACATTGAAACCTTTTTTCCGATCTCTTGTTATCCTATTAAAGAAGAAAAGCTATGTAGTCAACAAGCAAACAGAACACATATGGAAATAAATCTCGTCTCAATCCGGCAAGAATACACAAAAGGAGGATTAAGGGAAAGCGAACTTCCGGATAACCCATTCTTGCTTTTCAGTCAATGGTTACAAGAGACTATAGACAGCAAAGTAGATGAACCCACGGCCATGCTAGTAGGGACCGTATCTCCAGAAGGCAAACCTTCCACCCGTACCGTCTTATTAAAGGACCTGCATGATGATAAGTTTATTTTCTACTCCAACTACGAAAGCCGAAAAGGCAGGCAACTGGCACAAAACCCGGCAATCTCTCTTTCGTTTGTATGGCATCAATTAGAAAGGCAGGTACATATCGAAGGTACGGCTGAAAAAGTCCCCCCGGATGAATCGGATCAATATTTCAAAAAACGCCCGTATAAAAGCCGGGTCGGAGCTCGTATATCCCCACAAAGTCAACCCATCGGCAGCCGTATGCAACTTATACGAGCTTTCATTAGAGAGGCAGCTCGTTGGATTGGAAAAGAAGTGGAGCGTCCGGATCATTGGGGCGGGTATGCCGTCATTCCCGAACGTATCGAGTTCTGGCAAGGTAGGCCCAACCGGCTTCATGATCGCATAGTATATACCCTTCAACCGGACAGCCATTGGAAAAAAGAAAGGCTCGCCCCATAAAATCAGGTACAAGTCCGATACCAAAGGATAAGAGATAGATAATTCATCGAAAACGATTATCTTTGTCTGTCAAAATACGTAAGACCTATGAATATTAGATCCATATATCTAGCCGGTCTATTTGCGATCATCGGCTCCCACATAATCAACACAAACGCCCAGCAACTTAGGAATCCTTTCGATTTCCCGATCTTACTGAGCGGAAACTTCGGTGAGTTAAGAAGTAATCATTTCCATTCCGGAATAGACTTCAAGACACAAGGGGTAGAAGGTAAACCCGTACATACGGTACAAGAAGGATACGTATCACGTATATCCGTAAGTCCATGGGGCTACGGTAACGGGCTTTACATCACACACCCGGATGGAACGACCACCGTATACGGCCATCTACAAAAATTCTCGAAGAAAATAGCGAATTATGTAAAAGAGCAACAATACGCACAAGAAAGTTTCAATGTAAATCTCTTCCTTACGCCGGATTTGCTTCCTGTCGAGAAAAATGAAGTCGTAGCGTTAAGCGGCAATACCGGAAGCTCTGGTGGACCTCATCTCCATTTTGAGGTACGAGACACCGAGACCGAGGAAGTCATGGACCCCTTGGATTATTTCTCGGATCGGATAACCGATACCCGTCCTCCTAAAATCCAAGGAATACAGATCGTCCCCATCGAAGGAAAAGGCGTAGTAAACGGCAAAAGCAAGAAGCTTGAGATAAAACCCGTCACGGCGAAAAACGGGAAACAGACAATCACTGGAAAAATCGAGGTATGGGGAGAAATAGGGCTCGCTGTAAAAGCCTATGATTATATGGATAATACGACTAACATTTATGGCGTACGAGAAATCACGCTCACGGCAGACAGCCAAGTGATTTTCCATAGTAATCTCGATAAGTTCGCATTTGACGAGACCCGTTATCTGAACACATTCACAGATTACGAAGAATGGAAAGATCATCGCTCTTTCTATATGCGTAGTTTCATCGAGCCGGGAAACCGTCTACGCTTCCTTGAAAGCGTAAACCGGGGAATCTTGCGTATAGATGAACCTCGTACCTATCATTTGACGTATACACTTGCTGACGCTTTCGGCAATGCCACCCGTTTATCCATCTGGATCGAGGGAAAGAAACAAGAGATCCCCCAGATCGATACGACTCATACAGAATTATTCCATTGGGGTGGCGAGAATAGGTTCGGCGCTAAAGGTATCCGTCTCGTCCTGCCTAAAGGTAATCTATATAATGACCTCTACTTCCGCTATTCGGTGAAAGAAGATAGTACCTCATTATCAGCCACCCACATATTGCACGATAAGCCAATCCCTTTGCATGGAACGGCCCAGTTATCACTATTCTTGCAAAGCGATACGCTTGAGAATAAACAACAATATGGTGTGGTTCGCTTACAAAACGGACGTGCCTCTTGGATGGGCGGTACATACCGTAATGGCTGGATCGACGCAAATATCAAGGAATTGGGCAGTTATAAGATACAACAAGATACAAAGGCTCCGGTTATCACGCCGATCAACCAACAGACGTGGATCAACAAACAGAACTTCATATTCCGTTTGTCCGATAACTTAAGCGGGGTACAAACCTACCGGGGAGAAATAGACGGGCAGTTTGTCTTATTCGAGATGAATAATAAATCGGTTATTACCTATCGCTTCGATAAAGAGAGGTTGCAAAGAGGCAAGCATGAACTTAAATTAATCGTAACGGATGCTTGTGGAAATGAGTCGATTTATACACATCCGTTTACTTGGTAGGACGATTTATCGTATTTTTTAGGCAAAATATAAGTCCTTTGATTGCTTTACTTTAAGAAATTCGTATATTTGTTTCTTGTATATTTATCGTATTGAGTAGATTGCTCAACAATAAACACAATAATATTATAAACATGGAAAACAACGACTTATTAGAAATGGTAAGAAGTAAGGCACAAGGATGGCTTACGAAAAGTTATGATGCGGAAACTCGTGCTCAAGTTCAAGCGTTACTTGACAACGAAGATCCTACTGAGTTAATCGAGTGTTTTTATAAAGACCTAGAATTCGGCACAGGCGGATTGCGGGGAATCATGGGAGTAGGTTCAAATCGTATGAATATATATACGGTTGGTGCGGCTACCCAAGGTTTATCCAACTATCTGAAAAAGGAATTCGCAGATCTTGAGCAGATAAAGGTTGTCATCGGTCACGATTGCCGTAACAACAGCCGTAAATTCGCTGAAATATCAGCCGATATCTTCTCCGCTAACGGTATCAAGGTTTATTTATTCGAAGACCTGCGTCCGACTCCAGAAATGTCATTCGCTATCCGTAAACTGGGATGCCAGAGCGGTATCATCTTGACGGCTTCTCACAATCCGAAAGAATACAACGGATACAAGGCTTATTGGGATGATGGCGCACAAATGATCGCCCCGCACGATAAGAATACGATCGCCGAGGTTAACAAGATCCGTAACGCTAGCGAGATTAAATTCAAAGGAAATAAAGAATTGATCGAGATCATCGGACAAGCGATCGATGATGAATATATCAAGGAATTAACAACGATTTCTTTGTCTCCGGAGGCTATTTCCCGCCATAAGGACATGAAGATCGTGTATACTCCAATTCACGGAACAGGTGTTAAATTGGTTCCTGCCGCTTTGAAAGCTTACGGATTCACGAACATTATCCATGTACCGGAACAAGATGTTGTTAGCGGTGATTTCCCGACGGTTATCTCTCCGAACCCGGAAGAGCCGGCTGCTTTAGCTATGGCTGTAGAGAAAGCAAAAGAGACTGACGCTGAATTGGTAATGGCTTCCGATCCGGACGCAGACCGTGTAGGTGCCGCCGTTAAGAATAACGAAGGCGAATGGGTACTTTTGAATGGTAACCAAACCGCTTTGATGTTCGTTTACTATTTAATCACTCGCTGGAAAGAGTTAGGTAAGATCAATGGTAAAGAATATATCGTAAAGACAATCGTTACGACAGAGACGATCAAGACGATCGCCGAGCGTAATGGCGTAGAAATGTACGATGTTTATACAGGCTTCAAATGGATCGCTAACGTTATGCGTGAGAACGAAGGCAAGAAAAACTATATCGGTGGTGGCGAGGAAAGCTACGGATTCCTTTGCGAGGACTTCGTTCGCGATAAAGACGCTGTTTCCGCTTGCGTTATCTTAGCCGAGATCGCAGCTTGGGCAAAAGATCAAGGTTTGAGTTTGTATCAATTGCTTCAGAAGATTTACGTGGAATACGGCTTCTCTAAGGAGAAAGGTATCTCTGTCGTGAAGAAAGGCAAGAGTGGAGCGGAGGAGATCGAGGCTATGATGAAAAAGTTCCGTGAGAACCCGTTGACAGAGATCGCAGGCTCTAAGGTAACTTATTTCTACGATTACTCTACATTGAA
Organism: Parabacteroides sp. B2-S-102; assembly: GCF_023656665.1. NCBI lineage: Bacteria > Pseudomonadati > Bacteroidota > Bacteroidia > Bacteroidales > Tannerellaceae > Parabacteroides > Parabacteroides sp. B2-S-102. The sequence goes on from NZ_JAMOKM010000004.1 coordinate 119,132, forward strand.
AGGTAAGGACTATGCAGAGAACGAAACCGTTACATTAGATATGCCTACTACCTCTAATGTGCTTCAATACTTCACGGAAGATAATACAAAAGTATCTATCCGTCCTTCCGGAACAGAACCGAAGATCAAATTCTATTGCGAGGTTCACTCCAAGGTAAAGAATATCGATGAATTGCCGGAGGCAGAGAAAGCGGCAGAAGAAAAGATCAATCAGATCAAGGCTTCTTTAGGGATCTAATCGAACATAATTATTACATATAGAGGCAAGGGCGAGAATCGTTCTTGCCTCTTTTTATTCTATCAGATCAAATCAGACTTACTGAAACAAAACGGCAACAAGGCCGTCGCGCTCGGAACGAGATACGCTTCTTCTTTTCCACAAAGAAGGACTTTCATTGGTTTGTTATAACGTTGCTCGGTTTCCAACATCACCTGCCGGCAGGCACCACAAGGCGTGATAAGATCCACACGTTCCCCATCCTTCATAGCCGCGATCGCCAAAATCTGAACTGCCGCATCCGGATAACGTGCTCCCGCATAGAATAAGGTGGTCCGCTCCGCGCAAAGCCCAGACGGATAGGCTGCGTTTTCCTGATTATTTCCGGAAAGTATCTCCCCATTCTCCAATAGAACCGCCGCTCCCACATGAAACTTGGAATAAGGAGCATAAGCTTTTTTCGAGGCTTGAAAAGCGGCCTCGTACAATTGCCTATATATATTGTCCAATTCTCCTACCGCATAGACCTCTACCCGGGTCTCTAATTTCAATTCTTTCATTTTCTTGATTGTTTTAATGTTTTGAAAGAAACCTAACTATAATTCTTATTAGGCTATAAATATAAAAAGAATATACCAGAAGCATTCACGCTCCGCACATTTAATTAGATACAGCGAATATGTTTTCTTGATTTACCTCGACATGATTATTGGAAGATAATTATTATATTTGTGTATTGATAAATAAAATGAGGTATGACAAGAGTAAATAATCCTTTTATAACTAGCGGATATATATCTGCTGATTACTTCTGTGACAGGGAGATCGAGAGTAAGCAGCTAATTCGTGAGATCGTGAATGGAAATAACCTCGCTATTATCTCGACACGTAGAATGGGTAAGACAGGACTGATCCAACACTGTTTCCACTCAAAAGAACTCTCAAAGGAGTATTATACATTCTTCGTTGATATTTATGCGACCAAGTCGCTACGTGATTTTATCTTCTCGCTGAGCAAGGTGATTCTCGAAAGTCTCAAGCCATTCGGCAAAAAGGCTGTTGAGATCTTTATCAATAGCGTCTTATCGCTTCAAGCAGGCATAAGTTATGACTTCACAGGTACCCCTTCGTTCAACATTCAGTTGGGAGATATTCAAAATTCGATGGCGACGCTTGAAGAGATTTTCAAGTACCTCGCAAAAGCCGACAAACCTTGTATTGTTGCCATAGACGAATTTCAGCAGATAACGAACTATTCCGAAAAGAATGTAGAAGCTCTGCTTCGAACACACATCCAGCACTGCAACAATGCCCAATTTATTTTCGCGGGAAGCCAACGTCATACAATGGGGAATATGTTCCTGAGCGCATCCCGCCCGTTCTATCAGAGTGTCTCCATGATGCACCTAGAGAGTATCGCTATAGAAAAATACATTGATTTCGTGCGCAACCATTTCAAGAAAGCCGACCGAACAATTACACCCGAGACGATTCGGATCGTGTATGAGAAATTCGATGGTGTGACGTGGTATGTGCAAAAGACGCTCAATGTGCTTTTCGCGTTTACACCCGTCGGAGCTACGTGTGACGAATCGATAGTAGAGCCCGCTATCGCGTCGGTGGTCGATTCATACCGATTCAACTACCAAGAGACACTGTTCCGTCTTCCCGAAAGGCAAAAAGAGCTGCTTGTCGCCATCGCTAAAGAGGGCAACGCTAAATCTATCACCTCCGGAGAGTTTGTAAAACGCTATTCATTAACCTCTCCCAGTTCTGTCCAAGCCGCCGCAAAAGGGCTATTAGAGAAAGACTTTATCACTCTCTTCAACGGCAGTTACAGCATATACGACAAGTTTTTTGAGATTTGGTTACGAGAGAATTATTAATCCTTATACATTTATATAGAACAAAGACATATGCATTCAATGCTTCTTACACCAGATAAAGACCCGATGGGCGCCGCTATCATCGATTATCTCGCACATGGGAAAGCGAGCAAACTCCGTGTATTCTCCTCCATGTTCGATGAGGATGAGATTCCCGTGAATCAATTATTCCGGACTTTCCAAGAAATGCCCTCCTTGGAACAGAAAGCCCTTCAACTCTGTACAGGCAAGATACTGGATGTAGGTGCCGGAAGTGGATGCCACACCTTGGCCTTGCAGGAAATGGGTAAAGAGGTTACCGCTATCGACATATCCCCTCTTTCCGTAGAAGCGATGAACAAACGTGGTGTGAAAGACGCTCGCTTGCAGAATTTTTTTGACAAAAGCTTAACCGGACCATTCGATACCATTCTTCTCTTGATGAACGGTTCCGGGATTATCGGAAAACAGGAAAATCTCCCGGCTTTCTTTCACCGCCTAAAAGAGGTTCTAGCCCGAGACGGACAACTTTTACTCGACTCTAGCGACTTAAGTTATTTATTTGAGGATGAGGATGGGAATCTGGATATCGCCCCCGAAAATGATTATTTCGGAGAGATCGACTTCCGTATGCAATATAAGAGTATCAAGGGGGATTCATTTGATTGGTTATACATCGATTTCAACACGCTCAATCTATACGCAAGGCAAGCCGGCTTCAAAGCCGAGAAGATAGAGGAAGGAGAACATTATGACTATTTGGCACGTATCACCCACCTTTAAGAATATAAAGGTACCGAAAACCCTCTTTCGGTACCACTCTAGCAAACACCTAATTACGATTTATTGCCTTTATTGCATCAACCCTCCTTCTATGAAGAAAAGCACCTCATTTAATCGGCTTTTATTCGCTTCTTCATTCTTAAAAATGGAAGGAATAGCTATTATCTGGTCTTGAATCAATTTGTCTACCAAGTTCCACATCACCTCATGGTATAAGATCACCATCGCCACTTTTTCATCTTTAATTCCGTATCGGGTAGCCAAAGAGTTACAATTGCTCTTTAGTTCCGCACTAATAGCATCCACCAGTTTATCTGTTATTTGATGAAAACGGTCTTGTTGTCTCTTGATGATAGGAATTAATACATCTCCCTTGTCATCTACCAACCCATAGGGTTTTAACCTTGAGACAAGTTGGGTATCCGTTATTTTTCCGAATTCAGCTATTTCCTCCGCATACCGCTCCATTATTGAGTCATTAGGGACGATATCACTATTGACGTAAGTCAGAATCAGATCCTGTTCTCCATAGCTATTCGTACCACAGGCAAGGTCAGTTCTTGGCTCATACAATACCCAATAACAACCACTCCACCCGAAATGACTGTCTATATCATCAAACAAGACAAGTTTTGTCCACATCCTTCCATCCAATAGATATGAAAAGATAAGCGAAAGCGCATTGTCTTTGAATCCCATCTCATCATGGATCGTTTGGGTTAGCGAGATAAAATCGGATTTTGTCTTTGCGTACATAGATCCGGCGACCTCTTCGCTGAAACTCCTTAAAGAACGGGTTTGTTCTTGATCGAGAATCGGTATTGTTGTCTGCCATTTACCTTTAGCTTTACTGATGAGTCCACCAACTTTCAATAACAGCAATTGGCTATCAGAGCACTTGACACCCATCCCTCGTAATTCGCCCAAGGTATGCGGAGTCCGCAAATTGTATAATATTTCCCAGTTATTATCCAGCGTCACATAGTCCTCAGGCTGATGTACGCTTACCGCAACAAACTGAGTAGCTTCCCATTGCCCATAAGGACGTACTGGGATTTGCGCTTTCGCTACAGTAAAAACAGACGATAGGGCTAAGACAAGAAATAGATTCAGCCAGTATTTCATAACATTGATTTTTAGTCGTAAAGATAAGGTAAAAGTTGGATCAATCCTAATAAAAACATTCATCCCTGCGCATATAAAGTCTCCTGCGATCCTATATATTCCATATTCGCCGCCACCGAACGATCATTCAATGACGGCGAATGAAGAATACAGGCTAATCTTACGAAAAATAAGATGGTTACAAAAGAGGAATATAAACAAGTACGGATTACTTTCATGCAAGGCTTTGACCATGTACGTTCTTTTCCTTATATTTGCCTCCCAATCGAATCAATACATTTATATATATAAGATATGCGGTTATCTTTTCATATCCTAAGCATACTGCTTATATCCCTCCTCTGTTTAAGCGCGGGGGCGGAAAGCCAGCGCAAGCTGACTTCCTATCAAAAATACATCAGTAAGTACAGCGATTTGGCGGTTCAGCACCAAAAGAAATATCGCATTCCGGCAAGTATCACCTTAGCGCAGGGATTACTGGAATCTGGAGCCGGGCAAAGCGACCTTGCCAAGCGTTCCAACAATCACTTCGGTATCAAATGCCATTCGGACTGGCGGGGCGGCAGGGTCTATCACGATGACGACCTGCGGGGAGAGTGCTTCCGGAAATACAAACGAGTAGAGGATTCTTATGATGACCATTCTCGCTTCCTCGCCGAACGCTCCCGCTACGAACGCCTGTTCAAATTAAACATCAAGGATTACAAAGGCTGGGCCAAAGGACTACAAAAATGCGGTTACGCCACCGATCGTGCTTATGCGAATAAATTAATCAAGGTTATCGAAGATTATGAGTTATACCGCTTTGACTCCGGTAAGGGAACAAAGAAGACCTCTACCAAGAAGCAAAATCTTCCGGTGTTCAATTATCAAGTCTATCGTACCCACGGTTTGATCTATGTATACGCTAAGGACAACGACAGTTTCGACCAGATCGCCCGAAGCATGGGATTCAAGGCCAAGCAGTTGATGAAATTCAACGAGGTGCCTGAGGACTTCCCGTTGCAGGCAGGCGATATCGTATATCTGGAAAAGAAAAAGAAGAAAGCGGACAAGCCGAATTACGACCATGTGGTACAAGTCGGAGAGTCTATGCACAGTATTGCGCAGATGTACGGAATCCAGATCAAGAGTCTGTATAAAATGAATAAAAAAGACAAAGATTACATCCCGGAGGAAGGAGATGTCTTAAAACTTAGATAAGTAACATAAAAAAGTATTACCTTTGCGGTTCAAATAATATAGTACAATGAGTGATCAACGTTATAACCTGCGAGGCGTTTCCGCTTCAAAAGAAGATGTTCACAATGCGATAAAGAACATCGATAAGGGAATTTTTCCGAAAGCGTTCTGTAAGATCATCCCCGATATCTTAGGCGGTGATCCTGAATATTGTAATATTATGCACGCGGATGGCGCCGGTACCAAATCGTCCTTGGCGTATATGTACTGGAAAGAGACCGGAGATCTTTCGGTGTGGAAAGGTATCGCCCAAGACGCTCTTATCATGAATATCGACGACCTGCTTTGCGTAGGTGCCGTAGACAATATCTTGGTCTCTTCCACGATTGGACGTAACAAGCTGTTGGTTCCGGGCGAGGTGATCTCAGCGATCATCAACGGAACGGACGAATTATTAGCGGAATTACGCGAGATGGGCGTTGGTTGCTACGCGACAGGTGGCGAGACCGCAGACGTTGGCGACTTAGTTCGTACCATCATCGTAGATAGTACGGTCACTTGCCGCATGAAACGTTCGGACGTAATCGATAATAAGAATATTCAAGGAGGAGACGTGATCGTAGGTCTGGCATCTTCCGGACAAGCCACTTACGAGAAAGAATACAATGGAGGTATGGGTAGCAACGGCTTGACCTCTGCCCGCCATGATGTTTTCTCTAAGTATTTAGCGAAAAAATATCCGGAAAGCTACGATGCCGCCGTTCCCGAAGAATTGGTTTACTCCGGAGGATTGAAACTTACGGATAAGATCGAGGAATTAGGGATCGATGCCGGAAAGATGGTGCTTTCGCCTACACGTACCTATGCGCCGGTAATTAAGGTATTGCTTGATAAACTACGCTCTCAAATCCATGGCATGGTACATTGTTCGGGAGGGGCTCAGACAAAAGTTATGCACTTCGTAGAGAACAAGCGTGTAACCAAGGACAATCTCTTCCCTATCCCACCGTTATTCCGCACGATTCAGGAACAGAGCGGTACGGACTGGAGCGAGATGTACAAGGTATTCAATATGGGACACCGGATGGAGATATACATCGCTCCCGAGCATGCGGAAGAAGTAATCGGCATCTCAAAAAGCTTTGGTATTGATGCGCAAATCGTGGGCTTCGTAGAGGAAGCCGATAAAAATGAATTGATTATCGAAAGCGAGAAAGGTCGCTTCACCTATTAATAAAGATAAATGGCCGAAAATAGTTTACTTGGTAAATTAGACGGATTAGTGAGCCGTTTTGAGGAAGTCGGTACCCTTATTACCGACCCGGCGGTGATCGCCGACATGAAACGGTTCGTAAAACTGAACAAAGAGTACCGTGATTTGGAGAAAATTGTGGGAGCTCGTTCGGAATACGTGAAAGTATTGAACGGGATCGAGGAAGCGAAAGCCTTGCTTGAGTCCGAGCAAGATCCGGAAATGCGGGAAATGGCCCGTGAGGAGCTGGATACCTGCAACGAACGTATTCCCGCTTTGGAAGAAGAGATAAAATTATTGCTCGTTCCCGCTGATCCGCAAGACGACAAGAACGCGATCGTTGAGATACGAGGAGGAACGGGAGGTGACGAAGCCGCCCTTTTCGCCGGTGATCTATATCGTATGTACGTGAAGTATTGCGAACTGAAGGGATGGAAAATAAGCGTGTCTAGCTTTAGCGAAGGCTCGTCCGGCGGTTTTAAGGAAATCATCTTCACGGTATCGGGCGAGAAAGTATACGGAACGTTGAAGTATGAGTCCGGTGTACACCGTGTACAGCGTGTACCGGCTACGGAGACGCAAGGACGTGTACATACCTCCGCCGCTACAGTTGCCGTATTGCCTGAGGCGGATGAATTTGATGTTGAGATTAATGAAGGGGAGATTAAATGGGATACCTTCCGCTCCGGTGGGGCCGGTGGTCAGAACGTAAACAAGGTGGAATCAGGTGTCCGTCTGCGTTATGTCTGGAAGAACCCCATTACAGGTGTGAGTGAGGAAATCTTGATCGAATGTACGGAGACACGAGACCAACCGAAGAACAAAGAAAGGGCGCTTACCCGTCTTCGTTCGTTTATTTATGACAAGGAACACCAGAAATACTTGGACGATATCGCCAGCAAGCGTAAGACCATGGTATCTACCGGTGACCGCTCCGCGAAGATCCGTACGTACAATTACCCGCAAGGGCGTATCACGGATCACCGTATCAATTACACGATCTATAATCTTTCAGCCTTTATGGACGGTGAAATTCAAGATTGCTTGGATCACCTGATCGTAGCGGAGAACGCTGAGCGACTGAAAGAGTCTGAATTGTAAACACATCCAATCATTTCATACTGAATAAGAAAATGAACAAACAACAGCTATTCGAGAATATTAAAAAGAAACAATCCTTCCTTTGTGTCGGATTAGATACAGATATAAAAAAGATCCCGCAGCATCTATTGTCGGAAGAAGATCCTATTTTCGCATTCAATAAAGCGATCATCGACGCTACCGCCGATTATTGTGTCGCTTACAAGCCGAATCTGGCTTTTTACGAGAGCCTCGGCACAAAGGGTATGATGGCTTTTGAGAAGACTGTGGCTTACTTACGGGAGAATTATCCCGATCAATTTATCATCGCCGACGCGAAACGTGGTGATATCGGAAATACCTCCGAGATGTATGCCCGTTCTTTCTTCGATCATATCAAGGTAGATGCCGTAACGGTCGCTCCCTATATGGGCGAGGATAGCGTAAAACCATTCTTGATCTACCCGGAGGCTTGGGTAATCTTATTGGCCTTGACCTCCAATAAAGGCTCACATGATTTTCAAATGACGGAAGACGCAAATGGTGAACGTCTTTTCGAGAAAGTACTAAAGAAATCGCAAGAATGGGCTAACGATGAGCAAATGATGTATGTAGTGGGCGCTACCCAAGGCAAGATGTTCCTTGATATCCGTAAACAGGCCCCGAATCATTTCTTGTTAGTTCCGGGCGTAGGCGCTCAAGGTGGAAGCTTGGCGGAAGTAGCTCAATACGGGATGAACGACCAATGCGGTCTTTTGGTAAATTCTTCCCGTGCGATTATTTACGCGGATAAGACGGAGGCTTTCGCCAACGTAGCCCGTGAGGCGGCACATGCCGTACAGAAAGAAATGGCCGGTTATCTACATGATAAGGGAATTATTCCCTGCAAAGCATAGGCTATATAAAGAATTTTCACCATTTTTGCAAACTAACTGTCTATAAACAGCGGACAGTCAACGAAGATACATATATAATTGAATAAGTAATGGAGTTTTCAGCCCAACAAATTGCCGGCTTCCTGAACGGAACGATTGAAGGAGATCCGAACGTTAAAGTCAGCAACTTCTCTAAAATAGAAGAAGGAAAGCCAGGTACATTGACCTTTTTGGCGAATCTTAAATATGCGCATCATATTTATAATACCGAGGCAAGCATTGTTTTGGTGAATAATGATTTCAAACCGGAACAACCGATAAGAGCCACACTTGTAAAAGTAGAGAACGCTTATGCGGCGCTCGCGATGTTATTAAATTTGGTAGAGCAATCGAAGAGCAAAAAGAAGGGGGTTGATTCTACCGCTTTTATCGCCGCTTCCGCGATCGTGAGCGACGATTGTTATGTCGGTAACTTCGCCTACATCGGAGAAGGCGTAAAAATGGGTAAGAACTGTATGGTATACCCGCACGCTTATATCGGTGATCACGTGACGGTAGGAGATAACTGCGTATTCTATCCGCATGCCACCGTTTACGAGAATTGTATAATCGGCAATAATTGTATCCTTCATGCCGGTAGCGTAGTCGGGGCTGACGGTTTCGGATTCGCTCCCGAAGGTGAGACTTACAAGAAAATCCCGCAATTAGGCAACGTTATTATCGAGGATGATGTAGAGATCGGAGCCAATACGACAATTGACCGTGCGGTGATGGATTCTACGATCATTCACCGAGGCGTTAAGCTGGACAATCTCGTACAAATCGCTCATAACGTGGAGGTAGGCGAGAATACCGTGATGGCGGCGCAAGTCGGCATCGCCGGTTCCGTAAAAGTAGGAAAGCATTGTATGTTTGGCGGACAAGTTGGTTTGGCCGGACATATCCATGTGGCGGACCACGTCGTATTCGGAGCTCAGGCTGGCGTTATCAGCGACGTGAAGGAAGCGACGACATTGCTCGGGGCGCCGGCGATCAACGCTAAGAACTTCATGCGTTCCAGCGCGATCTTCAACCGTCTTCCGGATATATACCGCTCGCTGGGGCAAATGCAACGGGAGATCGAACAACTCAAGAAAGAAATTAATAAACAATAAAGACCTATGCAAAAACAGAAAACGCTTGCGGCAAGTTTCTCCTTGAAAGGAAAAGGGTTGCATACCGGATTAGATATAGAGATTACGTTTAATCCCGCACCCGAGAACCATGGATACAAGATCAAACGTGTCGATATGGAAGGCCAACCGACGATTGACGCCTTGGCCGAGAACGTGGTTAATACACAACGGGGTACGGTGCTTAGCAAGAATGGCGTTCAAGTAAGTACGATCGAGCACGCGATGGCGGCTTTATACGCTTATGAGATCGATAACTGCTTGATCGAGGTAAACGCACCCGAGTTTCCGATCCTAGACGGAAGTTCTCGCTTCTTCTCCGAGGAAATCCAAAAGACAGGGGTTGTTGAGCAAAACGCTCCGAAGGATTATTATATCGTAAAGCACAAGATCGAGGTAAAAGATGAGGAAACCGGTTCTTCGTTGATCATCCTTCCGGATGATAAGTTCAGCGTGAACGTATTGATCTCATTCGATTCGCCCGTGCTTTCCAACCAATTCGCCACGTTGAACGATCTCAGCGAATTCCCGACAGAATTGGCGGCTTCACGTACGTTCGTATTCGTACGCGAAGTGGAGATGTTGCTCAACAATAACTTGATCAAGGGTGGCGATTTAGACAATGCGATCGTTATCTACGACCAGAAGATACCGCAAGAATCTTTGGACAAATTGGCGGATATGCTGAACATCCCTCACAAGAACGTGCAGGAATTAGGTTATATCAATAACAAGCCGCTTGTATTCGATAACGAACCGGCACGTCATAAATTGATCGACGTGATCGGAGATATCGCCTTGATCGGTAAGCCGATCCGCGGACGTGTGATCGCTACCCGTCCGGGACATAAGATCAATAACCAGTTAGCTCGTATGATCCGCAAGGATATCAAGATGAACGAGGTGCAAGCCCCGGTATACGATCCGAACCGTGAGCCGGTGATGGATATCAACCGTATCCGTGAATTATTGCCGCACCGCTATCCGTTCTTATTGGTTGACAAGATCATCGAGGTTGGCGGGAACTATATCGTAGGCGTAAAGAACATCACGACCAACGAACCGTTCTTCCAAGGGCATTTCCCTCAGGAGCCGGTCATGCCGGGAGTCCTGCAGGTTGAGGCTATGGCACAAACAGGTGGTTTGCTAGTCTTGAATTCCGTAGATGAGCCAGAGCGCTATTCTACCTACTTCATGAAAATAGATGGCGTGAAATTCCGCCAAAAAGTCGTTCCGGGCGATACGTTGATCTTACGTCTGGAATTATTGGCACCGATCCGTCGCGGGATCTCTACCATGAAAGGGTATGTATTCGTTGGTGATAAATTGGTTAGTGAAGCCGAGTTCATGGCTCAGATTGTAAAAAACAAATAATAAGATAAAGTACGATAATGAATATATCTCCTCTAGCAGTCGTTCATCCAGAGGCCCAGATCGGCCAGAATGTAACTATCGATCCGTTTGCCGTGATTGAGAAAGATGTCGTAATCGGTGATAATTGCCATATATATTCTCACGCCGTTATCTTGGATGGCGCACGGATTGGTAAAAATTGCAATATTTTCCCGGGAGCGGTCGTTGCCGGTATCCCTCAAGACATGAAATTCGCGGGGGAAACCACGACGGCGGAAATCGGAGATAACACGACGCTTCGCGAATGCGTGACGATCAACCGGGGTACCGCTTCCAAAGGTAAGACCGTGGTAGGTCGCAATTGCTTAATCATGGCTTATTCGCACGTGGCCCATGATTGCGTCTTAAAAGACCATATTATCATCGGTAACGCTTCGCAAATCGCCGGGGAGGTAGAGATTGATGATTTCGCTATCGTAAGCGGAGGTTCCTTGGTGCATCAGTTCACGCGTATATCCAAGCACGTGATGGTACAAGGCGGTTCTCGTATCGGAAAAGATATCCCTCCTTATACCTTGATCGGCCGTGATCCGATCGTTTATTGCGGTATCAATATCGTAGGTTTACGTCGCCGGGGATTCACGAATCAGCAGGTATTCTTGATTCAAGACATCTATCGCACGCTGTATACCCGAGGCTTGAATAATACGGAGGCGCTGAAAGCGATCGAGACCGAGTACGAGCCTAGCGAGGAACGGGATTTGATCCTCAATTTCATCAAGTCTTCCAGCCGGGGTATCGTAAGAGGTTCGATCGACGAATAAGCGACACAAACATCCGGACAACCAAAAACAAATCAGCGCAAATCCACATCTTACAATGAGGGGTTTGCGCCGATTCGCTATTTATGTCACCAAAAGGTTATTTATAGGGTAATTCCCGTGATCTGCCGGATCATTTCAAGATCGATCCCCATGGCTTTCATCTTCTTGGCGTTTTCGAGGTTCGCTTCTGTCTCGCCTTTTGCCAGTCCTTTCGCCTTACCTTTCTCCTTATTTTCCGCTCTACTTTCCGCTAGTCCTTCCAGGTATCCTTCAAGCTTCGCCGAATCCAATACGTCATTTTGTATCATGACCGCATTCAGGTGTTCGTCGTAAGCGTATCTATCCTCGGGGGGCATGGAGTAGTATCTCAATTTTTCTCGAGCCTCGCCTAATCCCGGAGTCATGGTGTCAGGACGAATTGTTCCTCTTTTAAGGTAGTCCATCCATTCTTCTAGGGAAGTGACGGCTATCTTATCGAACTTATTGGTCCGTATGAGTATATATTCGGGGAAAATCTCGGGGGATAGCTTGGAGACAATTACGCTCCTCTCTTTCGTGTTGACTACCAATTGATCCTTGGTATGTACGCCGATGAAATGATTCTGCCCGTGATAAAGGTAGTCCTCGCCCAGTGATATGTACTCGGTTATGGTTTTCGCCACGCCATAGAGTACCTGTTCGAGATAATATAGCTTGCGAATATTTTGTATTTTCACGATGATGATCTCTCCCTTGTCGTTAAGCGCCTTGATGTCCACCCGGTTGAACTTGTCATCCTCATGACAGTTGATTACCCTCGCTCTCCAGTAGCTCCACGATGGTAATCTTCTCTCCAAGAAAAACCGTGAGAAAACCCTCCAGCACACCGAAGTTGGCTTTTTGCCGGAGCAGTCTCTTGATCGCCCAATCGAAACGTATGTATCGGTCTTTTAATTCTTTCATGCGTTGATCCTCCTCTTTTTTATCCATAGTTGATAGGTTTTAAGTTACGGCCCAATAGCGGGCGGTGTCGTAAAGATATGTCTTTTCGGGCGAAATGCAAAAGATTGATATCTGATACTGTGATTTTTATTATTTACCCATATTACAATTACCTATTCAAGGTGACAACTGCCACTAATATCTCAGCCGCAGGTTCCGTCTCTTTGACGAAGGTTGAAGACGAAGCTACGACGGTCGCCTCAGATACAGGGATCAGACGCGCACCCTCTTTCATTATTTATAGCGACGTATATTGGGTATATCCATATTTTTACTACTTTTGAGGCAATAATAAAACTAAACGACTATGCTATTTAGATTTCTAATCCTATCAGATGAAGCAGATGACTTCAAGCGCGAGATCAAGATTGATTCCGAGTCTACTTTCTTGGATTTGCAAAACGCCATTCTCGACTCTGTAGGTTATACAAAGGATCAAATGACCTCTTTCTTCATATGTGACGATGACTGGAGTAAAAAGACAGAGATCACATTAGTGGAGATGGATACCTCTTCCGAGGAAGACAGCTATGTCATGGCCGATACTCAACTGGAAGAATTGTTGGAAGACGAGCACCAAAAACTACTTTTCGTTTTCGATTATATGACCGAACGTGCCTTCTTCATGGAACTTCGTGAGATCGTTCCGGGAAAAGACTTGGATGCTCCTATTTGCAGCAAATCGGTAGGTACGCCTCCCGCCCAAATAGTTTCTTTCGATGAGTTCGAGGCTAAGAACGGCAGTACGGACGTAGGAGAAGATTTTTACGGGGATTCCGAATACGATATGGACGAATTAGACAAAAGCGGCTTCGACGGTTTAGGCGAAGGCCCGATGGATAATCCTTACGACGACGAGCGCTTTTGATGAATTCCCTCGTTATATTACTTGGGCCGACAGGAGTCGGAAAGACCGAGTTAAGCCTCCAAGTGGCGGAACGTTTCGGCTCTCCGATTATCTCTTCCGACTCCCGTCAGCTCTATAAAGACCTTCCGATCGGCACGGCTGCCCCAACACCGGAACAAATGGCTCGTGTCAAGCATTATATGGTAGGCACTCTCTCGCTTACCGATTATTACAGCGCCAGCAACTTCGAGGAAGACGTGGTCTCCCTCCTATCCGAATTACATAAAACGATCCCGACCGTCGTAATGACCGGAGGCTCTATGATGTACATCGATGCCGTATGTAAAGGTATTGACGATATCCCGACAGTTACACCGGAGATCCGGGATGCCCTATACATGCAATTTGAAACCGAGGGACTAGCCCCTATCCTCGCTGAATTAAAAGAAGCAGACCCTGTCCATTATGAGGAAGTGGACCGGAATAATTATAAACGAGTGATCCATGCCGTAGAGATTTGCCGGATGACAGGCAAGCCTTACTCCTCCTTCCGCACGAACATTAAGAAAGAGCGTCCGTTCCGGATCATCAAAGTAGGGCTTAATAGAGATCGCGACGAATTATGCGACCGCATCAACCAACGTGTAGATCTAATGATGAGCGAAGGATTATTGGAAGAGGCTCGCCGGGCTTATCCCTTCCGTCATTTGAATTCCTTGAACACGGTAGGTTATAAAGAATTATTCAATTACTTCAGCGGAGAATGGACATTAGACCTCGCCGTGGAGAAAATCAAACGAAACTCCCGGGTCTACGCCCGGAAGCAAATGACTTGGTTTAAACGGGACCCAGAAATAACATGGTTCCATCCGGATGAGACCGAAGCTATATTTACACATCTGAGCCAACAGATCATATAGCGTTTTAACAATGCCCATTATAAGGTGCTTACAATGGGCATTATAAACATGCTTGAATAGGCATTGTAAGCATCTTAAAATAGGCATCAAGGTTTTCCGCTGATTATCAAAGCCAAACGCAACGACTTTATTTCTTGAAAACCAGATAAACCGCCGCTACCAAGAATACGAAAGCAAGCGCATGGTTCCATTTAAACGACTCCCCCTTAAAAGCGATGGTACTGAAGGCCACGAATACCACCAACGTAATCACCTCTTGGATCACTTTCAATTGAATCAAGTTGAACGGTCCCCCGTTATCCCGGAAACCGATGCGATTCGCCGGTACTTGGAAACAATACTCACTTAACTAAATAGACTTGCCCAAGTGAAATTTTATACCTATATTTACTTCATAATCAACATATTACATTATGATAAAAATTATAGGATACGCACGAGTTTCTACTACAAAACAAGACTTATCTCGACAAAAGCTAAAGATTAAGGAGTTCTGTGAGAACAACAATTATGAGTTAATTGAAATTATTGAGGACTTTGGAATATCTGGTGTGGTTGCAGACAGAAAAGGTTATATCGAATTACAAAGTAAAACCTACAAAGATGCAGACATGATAGTAATCTCTGAGTTATCACGTTTGAGCAGGCAAGAAGATGTAACAGAGACAGTTTACAACATTCAACAGATTATTAATAAAGGATTATCTGTAATACTCTTAGATAGTCCCAGTAAAATTTATGAAGCTAATAAACTTTTAGACATTACAGAAATACTTATCCTCACTATCAAAGCATGGGCAGCAGCACAAGAAAGATTGGATATTAAAAAGAAGAACCAAGATGGGAAGCAAGCTCTCTTCCAAGCTTATCCTTATGCAGTTGTAGACCAAAAAATACCTTATGGATATAAAGCAGTTCCTAACCCCAATGGGAAACGTCCTAAATATATTTTAGAAGAAGTACCAGAAGAAGTAGAGAATATAAAAAGACTCTTCGCTTTAGTAAACTCTGGTAAGACACTGGGAGCAGTAGCCAGATATTTCAATGAAAGGAATATTACTTTTAGAGGATATTACAGCACTGTTGCCATTCTAAGCAACTATATCCATAGTGATATTTATAGAGGAATCAGAAGAAGAACACAGAGATTAGGTAGAGAAGAACCTTATACCATCGAGGTTAGAATAAAACCTATTATCAGTGAAGAGGATTTTATGAAAGCACAAGAACTGATTAAAAACAACTATAAAAATACTCCAACTGGAAAAGTCAATCATAATCCATTAAAAGGAATCATCAGATGTAGATGTGGGAGAGCCATGACTGTAAAAGACAAAAAGCCAGCAGCAGGAATTTCAAAACTAACATATAGATGTAGCTGTGTTGATAGGAAATCTCATCCAGACTTCTGTAAATATAATATTGATGAAGTTTCTTACGACCTTACGAATGAAATATTATATAGTCTTTTCAAATCTATGCACACAGCAGAATATATCAACTTCTTTAGGAACCAAACAGACAATAGAGTTACAGAGCTACAAGAGGAAATAGCTGGAATTGAGAAACGTTTATCTACCCTATATCTTGATAAAGAGAACTTATCTAATGAAAGTCAAGAAAATGCCAACAAGTTTCTACTAACCACCAATCCTACCCTTTTAAACATTATCCAAGAGAAACAGAACCAGTTAGATGAGAAGATAAAATCTATTGATAAAGAAATTATAAGATATAAAAAATCACAAAGTAAAAAGATAGCAGACATCGAAAGGATTAAAGATAATAATGGTAAAGAGAAGCTTCAAAACCTCAGCATCGAAGAACAAGGAGAACTATATCATAAATATTTGGAGAGAGTGAATTATATTCCTGTCACTACTATGCAGGGATATTATATTGTACAGTTCCTTAATGGAATTAAATTCTATATAGCTATTACGAAAGTCAGAAGCATTGCAATGGCTTCTCTCCTATTAGACAACTGGACGATTGATGAAAAAGGAATTATAACAGCGAACTATGATACTTTAAAGTCCAGTGATATGAAGAACTTTAGCATAGAAATGATTAGGAAAACAAAGACTATGACTTTACAAGAATATCTTAAATCAGACCTTGCAAAAGAAAGAGCCTTGCATCTTGACCTTAGTTATAGAGAAAGATATTTAGAAGAACTACATAAAGCAGGGTTGGATGGTAGGCTCAGACCATTAAAAAAGGAATAACTTCATCCTTTTTAATTATCTTTGCTTCCAAACCATATAAGCAAAGATATGAGACCAATTGAAAGACTTGAAGAAACTTATTTCCCTAAAGGCATAGAGTTACTTGAATACATGGAGGAGGTAGCAGTACTTTATGTACCAGATTATGATATAGACCATGAAACAGGAGAACAATATATTTATGGTACAACCGCCTTGCCCTTATTCATAAGAAGATACAATCAGAATAAACTATATGGTAACTTCACATACGAAGATTATATAGCCAATGAGGACATACAAAATACGCTGAAAGGCTTGGGTGTTGATATAGATAAGTTTTGGTTTCTGCTTCTATTCATCTTTGACTATACTTGTGGAACGTGCTTAGATGGAATGAAAGCAACAGGCATTGGAATAGAACTGCTTACCAAATTTGCCAAAGCCATAGCTGACAACCATAAGGAGATTAACCAATTTGGAGTAAGTTTTAAGAAGCCTATTACAGTCTCTGTAAAGGTTGAAGGCAAGCATCAGATAGTAATTGACAATGCCAATGCCATAGGCTACTTGGCTACTACCATCATCAATAACCTAAAGGAGATAGAGGAACATCCTTGGATGCAGAGCCAACAAGTCAGCATGGACACCCATGCAGAAGAAAAGGAATCCGTTCAGATATGGCTGTTCTATAAGATGTTCAATGACTTCTTCAATTTATCCCCATACAATAAGCAGTTTAATGTCAGACAAAAGAAAGGAGGCACCATATCACTCAGTAAGACATTGCTCATATCAAGGCTTATCTACTTTACCAAGCTATCTAAACATAGTAAATTCTCAGATGATGAAGATGTCCTAAAAGGCTACATCAAGCAATATAAAGACAAGAGAATTAATACTGTGAATAGCATATACTTCTAATAACACACTGATAACCAATCAAGTCCTGCTCCGTACCATTAAGAGGGTACATAAAAGCAGGACTTTTTTTCTCTCTTTTAATCCTACCATTATATCCCATCTTTGCATCGTCAAAACGATAGCGGACGAGCTACCAATTTAGAGGGGAAATAAAACCACTCATTAATTTCTCTCTTTTAATCAGCCCAGAAGCCAGTAGCTTTGCAATATCAAAATTAACAAAAGCTGGAGCGCACCAGTCTAAAAACTGCAAAGAAGATATGATGACTATTTATTTTTATGGCAGCAATCGTGAAATCGTAGCAGAGAATGTAAAGAAGTGCTATTCAATGATTGAGAAATATGGCTTTAATGCTGCAATGGGTAAGATTAAGTTAGTTGGCAGCGAGGATTTAACAGGAGAGAAATTATTAAAGGTTTCCATTGTTCCTAAGTCCAATGCCAAACCTCTTTCAATAGACAACTGGATGCTGAATACAGAAGAGGTTACAGATGCCACTGAAAGAGCAGCAGCTAAAGCCCCAGTGGATGGACAACACAGGATGATAGCCATGTTCATACTGGAGGTAGAAGGCTATATTGATTTTAATGAAGAAGAAATGACTGAAACCATTAAGAAACCAGAGAATATGAGTTTGGCATTATTTACAGCCTCTATCAATAACGGCAGACCTTGGAATTACAAAGACTTTAGCAAATCAAAGTTCCAAACAGGAGACGAGAGAATTGATTATATTGAAGCACAAATTCAAGAAACAGGATTGAAGTCTGACGTAATCTATAGCTTTTATACATTAGGGCAACCAGAGGTTAAAGCTAATGTCGCCAAAGACCTTAAATTGGGCATAAATAGACTACCCAAATCTTTAAAGTTAAATGCAACCACCCAAGAGTTAGGCGATAAAGTTCTAAAGGCTTTTAAAAGCAGTAAAATCTCTGAATCTACATACGATAATGGAAGATTAGCAAAAGGATTTAAGCTGTTCTACAATGAATACAAACCAGAGATTAGCCAACTCCAGCAGTTAATCGCCATGATTAGCAAAGATGTGTGGTTTGGTAGTCAGAAGCCAGACGGTAGTGCAGAAGCCAAACAATATTACAAGAATTTTGAAAAATGGTTCCAATATATGAATGAGAGTAACAACAAGTCTGTAGAAACTGCATAACCAACTAACAATAAAGCCCATGTGACAGGTGGGCTTAATTCTTAACCAACTAAATAATAAAACAATGAACCCATATATCATACAATCCAGTTTATATTTAAGCACTATCTACGAAGCAATAATTGCTAAGCAAGAAATACTAAGAGCTAAAATGCAGCAATACAATGATGTCAAGCTCTACTTGTTCAGTTTCATTCTCCCAGAATATAGTTCTAATGAATATATTGCAAATAGCCTCAAACTTTATAATGAAAATGAACTGTTCCCCATTATTATAACTTCCATTACATATAAGGAAGTTAATAATCCAAGAATAGCTTTCAAGAATGAGAATGGAATTATACACTTAGTCCTATGTTTTGAACATAACAAGGAGGATTGACAAGGAGCAGGGAAATGTGAGAGGTTTCCCTGCCTACTTAATACTTCTGAATTGTGGTCTTATCATTAGTTCCCCACTTGTGGAATTACTACTTTTACAGTAGCACAGACAGATAATCCCACCACACAGATTGACGGACTACAAACTATTCAGAATATCAAAATGGAAGAATTTACCTATGAGCAGATAAGGGCTAAGGCTCTTAAACAGGGAATAAAAGATAATAAGGTTCATATTGGATTATGGGCTAATTTTAATAACTATCTAAAGACAAGGAGAAAGAAGAATGGAAAGGTTACTACCTATTATATCTCATTGCAAAAATTGGCTTATTGACAAGATAAAAATTGAAGCAGAGAGATTCATATTGTTAAATCTTTGGGGTGTGCTTATTCACTTTTTACTGCGTGTCTAAACACCCCCTCTCTACACTCCTACGCTACATTCCAATAAGACCCATGCAATGTCCTTACGGACACCGCAAAGGTAATCTGTAAGCTGGGAGTGACTAAAATCAATGATATGTGGATTTATAACAATCATTTCTATAACAAGCTGAGCGAACTTAGAAAATCCAACAGGTTAAGTTCCTCTAAAGTGAGATTCTTATTAAAGACCAACCAAATCATTTTAATTAAACATATTGAGCGATTGCCTTATGAGTTACGAGAAATTACCATTCAAGGAATATACAGTAATGAGCAACAATCTGATTCAGAAGTTAGGTTGTGCTGATGTTTACAGGACATATGTGTTACTATTGACAGCAGACAAATATACATTGACCACTGACACTACAATAGACCAACTTGCATCATTCGTTGGTGATAAACCTGCCAACTATAAAGGTGGTAAGAGTTCCAAATCATTCAATGACAAGTTAAGAGCCACAGGAGAAGTCAGCATACAGGATAAGGACAGTGGTAAGAAAGATAGGACTTGGACTGATTATATATTCTTTCCTGTCAGCTTTGGACATTACAGAAGAATCAACAGGGAGTTTTACGATTCATACAACAATACTCTGGATTTAAAGCTCAGAGGATTTATACTTAAACTGTTCAGTGCAGCAGAGCCATACAGTCATACTATTACCTTATCTGTAAGAATACTGAAAGAACTAATCCACATGGGACATGGCACTATCTCCAGCTACATAGACCAACTAAGGGAGATGGACTTATTGGATGAAGTTGGAGATTCAATCATTTTAAAGGCTAAAGGTTTGCTTATAGACCTACCCAAAGATAAATATGTGGAGGAAGTGAAAGCAGACTTTGAACACATGATAGCATTTAATGAGAGCAGAGGAAACCCCATTTCAAGGGAGTGCATGATTTACAAGAAGTACAAGGAGAATAATTTTGAGGAAGTAAAGGATATGCACGCTCTTATGAAATCATTATCAAGTGGGTTGGTAGGCAGAAAGCAGGAGGTAAAAGACAAGGAAGAACTGCCAGATTTAACCTTATAAAGATATGGCAATAAAAGCTCCAGACTACTAAAAAGATTTAGAGTTCTTTCTTTTAAAGGCATATTAGTTATATATTTGCAATATAACCTTATACATCAATTCAATGGCACAAATTTATCCTGACTTCTATACAATCCAGCATCTCCGCCAACCAGCAACAGAAGGAGAACTAATCCTATTAGACTTTTTACAAAAGAATCTAAATATGGAGTTTGAGATATATTACCATCCTTTCATAAATGGTGACAGACCCAATATTGTTATTCTTAAAAAGGGATGTGGAGCTATAATCATATCTGTAAATGATTGGGATTTAACTGACTATGCTATTAATGATGATTTGGATTGGTGGAATAATTCAACTTCAACAAAGGTTCAATCACCTTTCTCTCAAATAAATTACTATAAAGAGAATCTTGTCTCATTACACATAAGTACTTTCTTAGAGAAGAAAATGAATAAGTGGTACTATTCAAATATTATATATACACTTGTTTACTTCCATAAGATGTCCCAAGATAATATTGAGAAGTTTATACATGAGAATATATCCAAGGAAGATAATAAGACCAAATTTTTAAAAGACATAAAATATATACAATATTGGGGATATGATTCTCTTACACTGCAAAACTTAGAAGAATATTTCAGCAAGATAAGAATAGAACAACCTTCTTTCTTATTTGATGAAGATATTTACAATAATTTCAAACGCTACCTCAAGCCACCTTTTCATCAATTAGAAGAAGGGATTGATATTAAGTACACTAAAGCACAAGCAGAACTTATTAGAAGTGAAAGCAGACCCAGACGTAAAATAAAAGGGATTGCAGGAAGTGGTAAAACTCTTGTCCTTGCAAAGAGAGCTGTCAATGCATATCTAAGAACTAATAGTGAAATATTAATTCTAACATTTAATCTATCCCTTAAGAATTACATTCGCGACAAAATCAATGATGTAAGAGAGAGTTATCCTTGGGAGAAATTCTATATCACCAACTATCATCAGTTTATTAAATCAGAAGCAAACAACTATAACCTACCCATAAAAGGATTAAAATCTTATACGGATATTAATTTCTTTGAGCCTGTAAAGAATCACATTAAGAAGTACAAGGCTATATTCATAGATGAGGTACAAGACTACCAAACTGAATGGCTGGAAATAATTACCAAATATTTCTTATACGAGGATAGTGAATTTGTTGTGTTTGGAGATGAGAAACAAAATATTTACAGAAGACCGTTAGATGAGAACAAAGAACCAATAATTAAAACAATCGCAGGAAACTGGAACAAGTCTCTCAACGCTTCCAAAAGATTCACAAGTGAAATAGGGAAGTTAGCGATGAAGTTCCAGCACCATTTCTTAGAGAATAAATACACCATTGACAATATGATTGTGTTAGATAACCCTATGCTTGATTTTGAACAAAGGAATATTAAATATGCCAATATTGGAGCGAAAGCCAGCACAGAAAGGATATTCAATATCTATAAAGGGACTTGTAAGAAATATTGCCTTAACCCAGCAGACATTACTATTCTATCTGGTACTGCTGATATTTTAAGAGAAATAGAATACTCTATAAGGACTCAATTAAAAGAGAATACAACCACTACATTTGAAACTAAAGAAGAATATGATAAAAGCGAATTAGAGACCAAATCTAAAAACAACTTTGAAGAGAGGATAAATACAATCAGACGATACAGAAGAAATCATTTCTCAATAAAAACAGGAACTGTAAAGCTATCTTCTATACACAGCTTTAAGGGCTGGGAATCACACACAATCTTTTTAATCATTGAGCCACATAAAAGTGATTCTATACAAGATTTTGAATCTGTTGAGCTTATATATACTGCGATAACAAGGGCACAAGTTAATTTATTCATTCTCAATATAGGTAATGAAAAGTACGATTCATTCTTTAATGACAATATCCAAAATTAATCTAACAGAACCACAAGCGAGACACCCCTACCCACATAAACACCCCCTTATAGCTCTTAAATAAAAAAGAATGCTTTAACAATGCAGTCTGACTGCTGACAGAAATAAGCATTCTTTTTAATCTGAGAGGGGGCACGATGTACTATTGCCACAGCCTACCAATAATTTACTAATGCTCCTCATTCCCTTTGAAAGAATCTTTAGGGAAAGACATAGAACAGCCTAAGATGCAAACGAAGTAATTCACTTGTGTTTTAGGTTTGTTCTTGTTAAATCCATTCAATCAATAACCATTTAATTCAATTTCATTATGAGAGATTTAGTAATTATGCCAGCTATGGCACAGCGTAGAGAATCATTAAACATGGGTGAGTTTGCAGAAGAAGCAATTATTGTGGAAGAAGTTGCAGCACCCAAAAGAGTAAATCATTTCATTGAAGCCAATACACAGGAAGTAACCTTGCAGCATCTACAACAAGACTGCATCATTCCAAGTTTTGCATCAATGGAAGAAACCATTAGTCACCAATCCTTTATAGGTGCAGTAGTGGATGCAGCTAAGGATTACTTTCATGGAGAACAGTTTGATATGCCAGAGATTAGAATCTCACACCCTATCAATGGTAGAATACCAAGTGCATTAGGTAAGAAGGCTTCTGAACTGACTGATGAAGAGAAAACTTTGTTCTATCAGAGAATGTGCTTCTGCTTTGAAATTCCATCCATTGTACACGATGAATACGGTAATCGTTTAGCATTATCCATTGGTGGAGTGAGAGCATATAACGAGATTAACCTGTACAGTAAGAAATCTGTGGAGAGATTTAAAATCTTCATAGGCTTTCGTAATCGTGTGTGCTCGAATTTAATGCTTACTACTGACGGTTTACAGGATAAGATAGAAGTCCTAAGCGTACAGGAACTATATGCAGCAGCATTGAATCTGTTCCACGCTTACAACCCATCCAAAGACCTGCACCTGTTAAGAACACTTGGACAGATGTCAATCTCAACAAGCGAGTTTTGTCAGATAATAGGTAGGATGAGATTATATCAAGCTCTTACACCCAACCAACAGAAACGCTTACCTCGTCTATTGTTGGGTGACAGTCAGATTAATGCTGCTTGCAGAGCATTCGTTTCTGATGTGAATTTCAAGAGTACAGGGGACAGCATTACAGGCTGGCAGCTCTTAAACCTGCTCAATGGTTCTGTAAAGTCAAGTTACATTGATAACTTCTTGGAAAGGAATCTTAACTGTACAGAGTTTGTACAAGGCATTCAACGTGCCAAATTAGGAGATAGTGAATACGCTTGGTTCTTAGGCTGAGTGGATTGTTGATTGAGAGAGGAAAGGGCAGCTATTCAATTAGTTGTCCTTTCTTTATATCTACCAGCTTATTAAGACATCAAATTATGGATATAGATTATACTGTGGGAGAAGTGGAACTGTCCTACAAACCCAAATTTAAAAGTCTGCATCAAGTAAGTTGTTCAGAGGATGTTTATAAATACTTACTTCCTACCTATAAGGAAGGAACTATCTGTTACAAGGAATATTTTAAAGTCTTGTTTCTAAACCAAGCCAAACAAATTTTAGGTTACACTCTCATATCAGAGGGAGGAATAACAGATACGACCGTAGATGTCAGAGTAATTCTACAAGCTGCATTACTCACCAATTCAGTAGCTATCATTCTTGCACATAACCATCCAAGCGGTAACACGAAACCAAGCAGGCAGGATATGGAGATTACTAAGCAGGTCAAAGAAGCTGCAAGACTTATAAGGATTACAGTAACAGACCACCTCATATTAACAGATACAGGATATTACAGTTTTGCTGACGAGGGATTGATATAATAAGGTAAAGGGCACTCAATTTCTAAGTTGGGTGTCCTTATCATATTCACTTTTGCTATTAGTGAATGTTCCTTTAGTAATCAGTGAGTTAGCAAATCCAACTCAGAATTAATATTCACTTCTATTCATTAACTTATAAAACAGAATATTATGTCACTTAAATATTCAAGCACAACGGCAGACTATCTTGTTTGGTCTGATGCAATGAACCTCATAAGGAAGTTAGCCAAAGACGAGAATTATAAAATCTCACTCCTTATAGCTTTAGGATGCTTCACAGGATTAAGAATATCTGATATTCTATCTCTAAGATGGAAGCAGATATTAAATGCTGACGAGTTTACAGTAATTGAGCAAAAGACAGGCAAGGTAAGAACTATCAGACTGAATCCCCAATTACAGCAGCATATTAAAGAGTGCTACGAGCATATAAATCCTGTTGGAATCAATGCGCCTATCTTAGTAAGTCAGAAAGGCACTATCTTCACAGTTCAGAGAATCAATATCATTCTTAAAGAGGTGAAGAAGAAGTACAGGTTAAAGATTAAGAACTTTAGCTGCCATTCGCTTAGAAAGACTTTTGGTAGGCAGGTCTATAACATGAACAGTGATAATGCTGAACTTGCCTTAGTAAAGCTGATGGAACTATTCAACCATAGTTCTGTTGCCATTACTAAAAGATACTTGGGGTTAAGACAGGAGGAAATATTGCAGACTTATGACTGTTTGAGCTTCTGATAATTGGGACAGGATTATTAAGATTCACCTTATATGGTGGTCTGAATGGTTCTGTCCCCAATCCATGAAATATTGAGCTTAGATACATCTAAAGTCCAATCTTGGTAGTTTGGCATTTCAGCCTTATAGAAGTAAGTCAATTCCATTAATTTACAGAGTTTAGAACGATTTCAACTCTTATTAGTTAAGCCACAGGTAGCACTTCTTGAATATCCAACAATATGCTGACTTAAAGATAGTAATTCAAGGCAGGTTAGAATATTCAGAATTCAGTCTTTATATAGGGAGAAGTGAATTTGATACCCACATGGATTTACAGAGTTCAGATGCAACTCTGCTTAAATACCCTATTAATTCCCTGTTTAGTAACACAATAATTACTATTAATCTTCACTCCATGCTGATTGATTTAAAACCTTTTGTTATCTTTGCACCAATTCCAATGAACTAATGAGATAGGGAGTTGGAAGGACATATTTAACGAAAGGTGTTATTGAAATTATCTTCTACTGACAAATTCTCGCAAAATTTGAAATGGAGTGAAGATGGTAGCAATAGCACCCACATCATTTGTTATATACCTACCTTTTATAAGGTTTCTATATCTCAAACTGGTGTGGGGCTATTGTTTTATCCACTCCAAAGGCAATGCGAGAAGCCAGTCAGTAGGGTAAAACATATATAGTTCCCACACCTTTTTTATTTTAAATAGCTTATCCATAGGGAACAGGTAGGCATAATATCATTATTATGGAATTAGTTAATAGTTTAAGTGCCAAAAGTCCTCTATGCTATGATACAGGGTGTAGATTATATATGCCTTCATCATTCTTAGAGAAATCCTTTAAGTTACCATATATCGAATACACTACTAAAGGCAGAATAAGTAAGAAAGAACGAGAAGAAAAATATATTCTAAAAGAATGGGATAAACTTAGATTCTTATATAACTGCATGAGTCAATGTACAGACTTTTGCATATCTCAAGATGAAGTAGATTACTTATTATCTGATTCCTTCAAGACTTTATGTAACATATTTCAAAAAGCATACCCACCTGTTATTGATGAAGATGGATGCTTAATCATTAAATCTTTTGATGAGCCACCTAGAACTTATGTCCCTATAGCTAATCATGTGGGAGAATATTGTAGATATAAAATAGAATATTTTCCAGAAGAGGGTACATTATATGTTCAAACCACTAAGAAAGGAGATACTAAGAGTGAAATTAGAAATCTTAAAGTTGAATGCTCATTCGAGTTTTATAAATATCTACAAATATATTGGGGCATAGCATATATTGAATACCTGTCTGAAGGGGGTGAATATAATTGTTGCCCTAAATATGAAACACGCAGAATTTATGACGCTATAGATAGAGGCATGATTAGAACAATGAAATCAATATAATAACAATGAAATCAATTAGATTATTGGCAACCTCACTATTGGTTGCATTAAGCATGGGAGTTTGTTCCTGTGGGGACGATGAATTGGAGGTAAATCCACCTTTAACCAATGTAGAACAAATGTGCTTGGAATATGGAATTACAGACTATAAGAATATCGAATTGCTAAGTCTGTTTGAACATGGAAATAATACTATTATCAATTTAGGTCAAGCAAACTTCTCTGGACTAAAGGATGATAAGCTATGGCTTGCATCATTCAACGTAGAGAACAAATCACCTATTATTAATTGGACTGACGAGTTGCCATTTAACAGGAATCGCAGAATTTACA
Source organism: Parabacteroides sp. B2-S-102 (assembly GCF_023656665.1). Taxonomy (NCBI): domain Bacteria; kingdom Pseudomonadati; phylum Bacteroidota; class Bacteroidia; order Bacteroidales; family Tannerellaceae; genus Parabacteroides; species Parabacteroides sp. B2-S-102. Next base: position 146,068 of record NZ_JAMOKM010000004.1, read on the forward strand.
AAGGCTATGGAGAATATGAAGATGTTACGATTCAACAGATAACTCTGTTACAAGTAATGCCATTCAATCAAGACTTTGTCGCATCATTAAGTTACAGCTTTGGAAAAGACTATAGCTACTATGCCTTACTTTTCAAACAGAGTTCACAAACTAAAGAAGTTCAAATTAAAGAGGGTGGTTTCGGCATAGGCTTATGGTACGAAAACTCTATCATAAACAACAGATGTTGCTACTCGCTGTTTGGAGATACTATCTATGTAGCAGAGAAAGGTTTTGGATTTTCCAATAATGTAGGAACTCTCTATACTTCTGAACTTTTATCTTATGAAGAAGCAATCTACAGTCATAGAGATAATAAAGGCTTCTTCGTGGGTAAAAGAAGTTTTAAATTGGGAGAGGATTTATGGCATATCCAAGTACCACAGCTTAACGATGAACCTGCTGATGCCAAGATTGAGGTCAGTGTAGAAGATAAATCTACGCCAGTTTGGAAGTTCAATGTCAATATTACACATTATGATGGGGCTAAGAAGAATGTAACATTTGAAGTAGATACTGATAATGGTACAATCAAAGGACAGGATGATTATGCTTCCCTCATTATAGGTAAATGGAAGATGACAAGTGGTAATGCTGTTGCCACCCATGTAACTTATAAGAATGATGGTACATTTGAATACACAAGTACAGAAGATGGCTCTTATAACGAAGTGGGCAAGTACAAGATAGACGGTAAGAAACTCTATGAAATGTACAGTGATGAAGATGAATGGATTATCAATGATATCCTGTTACTTAATTCAATGACCTTATCAGTGCAGGAATTGGAAGCTGATGGAGTTACCCCCACAGGTCAGAAGTACTCTTATCAGAGAGTGGAATAAAGGGCTTATTCATACTAAAAGTGAGCAGCATTTGAGAAAACTCTTATGCTGCTCTCTTCTATAACTATTTCATAAATACAAAATAGACAGCCAATATTAAGCAAACAAAGGCAGCTACATGATTCCAGTGCAAAGCTTCACCTTTAAAGAATACAGTTGTAAAAACTGTGAATATAATAAGAGTTATTACTTCTTGAAGAACCTTCAACTGCATCAAGGAAAATGGTCCTCCATTACCAATATATCCAATGCGATTCGCTGGAATTTGACAAGAATACTCAAGAAAAGCAATTGACCAACTAAAGGCTATTACCCCTATCAATGGAAGACCAGCAAACCAAGAATATTCCTGTTTCATCTTTAAATGACCATACCAAGCAAAAGTCATGAAGACATTCGATACTATAAGCAATAAAATTGTGTAGAGAGCTTTCATATTATTCTAATTCTACTATACATTATTATATATCAACGTAAAGTGTTAAATACCCAGTTGGGTTTTTCTATTTTATTATACTCAAAAAAAGCGAGAAACCAACTAAACAGGATTACGCCAAACAAAGGAAGATGCTCAAACCAACTGAATTGTTGCTTCATCTTCAAATGACCATACCAAGCGCATGTCATAAAAATATTAGACACGATCAACAATAAAATCGTATAAACACTTTGCATATTATCTTATTTTTCGAGGTAAATAATCTTCTTGTATATTCGTCATGCTCCCCCAAAGACTGTAACGAGCCTCCGGATTGATCGCTTCCAGACTTCTCAGCAGCTCTTTCATATCCGAACGACTGGAACCCGACTCATAAGGACAGTTCTTCAATTGTTTCCGGTACCCTTTCCATGCGGCGACCTGAATCAACTCCCTCTCTTCCACCAGACACATCGGACGGATAATCTCCATATCAAACTTATCCATTTTCAACCGGGGAGGCATTGTTCCGAAAGCCCCTTGGTGGGTCAGGTTCATCAACAGTGTCTCTAGGATATCATCTTGATGATGCCCTAGCGCAATCTTATTGCATTTATGAGCCTTAGCGATCTCAAACAAAGCTTTCCGGCGAGTCCAAGAGCATAAAAAGCAGGGGGATTTGCGAGTGTCCGTAGAAGGATCGAAACTTGTCTCATGGACAATGAAAGGCAAATCATGCTCCTCCGCGCAACTTCTAAGATATTCCCGATCCGAACAATAAGGGATATTCGTCATCACGATATGCGCTACCACGACCTCAAACCGAGGACAATAGATTTTCGACCTGCGCCCCAGTAAATCCACCAAGGCCAAGGAATCTTTTCCTCCGGACAACCCGACCAAGATCCGGTCGCCATCATTGATCAAGCCATAGTCGAAAATCGCTCTCTTTACCTTATCCTCTATCTTGCGAAACAAACGTTCGTCCTCTGTCAATTTTGCCATATACTTCCTTTACGGGCGCAAAATTATATATTTATCTTTTCGATTTGTATGCCTCTACAAAAATATTCTTATCTTTGAAACTGCATAACTATATAATCTAGAATAGACAAAATGAAACGGTTATCCAAAAAGCTGCTTTATACGCTAGGAGTTACACTCCTATGCGGAGGAATGCAACTACATGCGCAAAGTCTTGATCAGGCAAAAAAATTATATAACGACGGGAAATACGCGGAAGCCAAACCTGTGTTCGAGAAACTAGTGAAACAAGCGCCAAGCAATGCCTCTTATAATCAATGGTATGGTGTTTGCTGTTTCGAGACCGGAGATTTAGCAGGAGCGGAGAAACATCTTAAGGTTGCCGTAAAGCGTAGGGTACAAGACGCTTATCGATACCTTGGAGAAGTATACTACCAGACCTATCGTTTTGACGAAGCCGAGGAGATGTTCGACGAATACATCACCCTCCTAACAAAAAAGAAACAAGATGTGGAACCTTACCAGATCCGTATGGACTTGGCGAACAAAGCAAGCCGTATGCTTGATAAGGTAGAGAATGTCCAGATTATCGATAGCTTGGTCGTTGATAAAGATGATTTCTTATCAGCCTATACCTTAAGCGAGGAAAGCGGTACGTTGACCACTTACCAAGATTTCTTCCAGACAAACGATCCGGGCAACTCATCGGTATACATGAACCAGAAGGGGGATAAGATTTATTACGCCCACTCGACAGACGGTAACCACAATTGTCTTTTTACCCAATCCAAGCTCATGGATCAATGGGGAGACGAGAAACAGTTACCGATGAATATCAATAGTGACGCCGACGATGGGTATCCATTCGTGCTATCCGATGGCGTAACGATTTATTACGCATCCAAAGGGAACGGCTCTCTGGGCGGATATGATTTATTCGTCACTCGTTACAACATCAATTCCGATACTTATCTTACACCGGAGCAATTGGGCATGCCCTATAACTCCCCGTTTAACGATTATATGATGGTGATCGACGAAGCCAAGCAATTGGGATGGTTCGTTTCCGATCGTTATCAACCGGAAGGAAAAGTCTGCGTATACTTATTCATCCCGAACGACAACCGCGAGCGAGTAGATAGCGAGGATGTCGAACTAAAACGTGCCCGGGCCTCTATTGCCTCGATCAAGGATTCATGGAAACCCGGATCGAATTACGAAGAGCTTATTCATTTAGCTCATACCGAGATTCCTTATGGACGTATAGAAATAAAGAAAGATTTCACGTTCCCGATCCATGATGATATCGTTTATTACACCTTAGACGATATCCAAAGTCCGGAAGCGAAGAACTACTACGAGAAAGTAGTTTCCATCCATAGACAGATCAAGGAGCTAAATGAGAAACTAGAGAGTTTACGAGCCAGCTACATCAAAGGGAATAAGGCGAAGCGAGAACAACTGAAGCCTACGATTCTTGATGCGGAAGAAAAGTTAAACAACCTGCTCGCTCAACCGGACGAATGGGAGAAAAAGGCACGTAACGCAGAGATCGTATACCTAAGAAACAACCATAAATAAGAAGAACTATGCTACTGGACATAGCCATCATCGTCTTCCTCATGGTAGCGGCCATCCTACTGATACTGGCAGAGATATTCCTTCTTCCGGGAATAACACTCGCGGGTATAGGCGGGGCTATTTTCGCTATCGGCGGAGTCGTTTTCGCTTATACGGTAGGTATATGGGTAGGGCATCTGACTTTATCCTTATCAATCATTACATTCGGAATAATCTTCGCTTGGTTATTGCGTTCCCGGTCTTTTAACAAGATCGCTTTAAAGACAGATATCGATTCCAAGCTGACATCCAGCAGGGATCTCGGAATAGAACCCGGAGACGAGGGGATCACGCTCTCACGCTTAGCCCCTATCGGCAAGGCCCGGATTAAAGGTATTAACGTGGAAGCGAAATCTCAAGACGAATTAATCGATGAGAACACGCCGATCGTAGTGATCAGGGTAGACAGTTACAACGTAATTGTCCGTCCTAAAGAAGAAACAAATATTCACGCTTAATTTTTTATATATGGAAATAACCTTTTTGCCACTTATCCTATTGGGGGCCGCAGTACTTCTGCTGGCAATCTTTTTCTATTATGTGCCGTTCCTGTTATGGATCTCGGCCAAAGTATCAGGAGTCAATATCTCCTTGATCCAGTTATTCTTGATGCGTATCCGAAAAGTTCCTCCCTACATCATCACTCGTGCGATGATCGAAGCGCATAAGGCAGGAATAAAGACGCTTACACGCGACGAGCTGGAAGCGCACTATTTAGCGGGTGGACATGTCGAGAAAGTAGTGCATGCGCTGGTTTCCGCGTCAAAAGCGAATATCGACCTTCCTTTCCAGATGGCTACCGCTATCGACTTGGCCGGACGTGACGTATTCGAGGCTGTACAAATGTCGGTAAATCCGAAAGTGATCGATACCCCTCCGGTAACAGCGGTAGCGAAAGACGGAATCCAGTTAATCGCCAAGGCACGTGTCACCGTTCGTGCGAATATCAAGCAATTAGTGGGTGGTGCCGGAGAAGAGACGATCTTAGCCCGTGTAGGTGAAGGTATCGTATCTTCCATTGGTTCATCCGAAAGCCATAAGACTGTATTGGAAAATCCGGATTCCATCTCGAAATTAGTGCTTCGCAAAGGGCTTGACGCCGGAACAGCTTTCGAAATCCTTTCCATCGATATCGCCGATATCGATATAGGTAAGAACATCGGCGCTTTCTTGCAAATGGATCAAGCTCAAGCGGATAAGAATATCGCTCAGGCGAAAGCCGAGGAACGCCGTGCGATGGCTGTCGCCCTCGAGCAAGAGATGAAGGCGAAAGCACAAGAAGCCCGTGCCAAGGTGATCGAGGCAGAAGCGGAAGTTCCCAAGGCAATGGCAGACGCTTTCCGCACAGGAAACCTAGGCGTAATGGACTATTACAAGATGAAGAACATCGAGGCGGACACTTCTATGCGTGAAGCGATAGCTAAACCGACCGGTACTCCATCAAAACCATTAAAGGACTAAAATAGTTATATACATGGAACTATCTCCAAGGGCAGGGTCGCACCTTGCCCTTTTATGATTAAAAGTAAACTTAATTAGCTGATCGAATATGAGAACAATCCCCGCTTCAGAATTAGCGATCCATTCAGATGGTAGTGTTTTCCACCTGCATTTAAAACCAGAACAACTCGCGGATCGTGTGGTACTTGTTGGTGATCCCGCACGGGTTACAACCGTCGCTTCCTATTTTGAGTCTCAGGAATGTGAGGTTTCCAGCCGGGAGTTTCATACCATCACGGGCCAATACAAGGGAAAACGTATCACGGTTGTATCCCATGGCATCGGTACAGATAATATTGATATCGTATTAAATGAGTTGGACGCTCTCGCTAATATTGACTTCTCAACCCGTACGATCAAGCCGGAATTCAAGCAACTTTCCCTAGTTCGTATCGGGACTTCCGGAGGGTTACAGCCATTTGTCCCGATTGGGACTTATGTAGCTGCGGAGAAATCGATCGGATTCGATGGAGTCATTTATTTCTACGCAAATAGTAATTCCGTTCGTGACGCAGACTTGGAATCTGAATTAATAAAACAGCTTGATTGGCGGCTTAGCGGCATATGGCCTTATGTCGTATCGGCAGATCCATCGTTGATCGAGCAAATCACCCGTAATGATATTATCCGGGGAACGACTATCGCGGCCAATGGCTTCTATGGGCCGCAAGGACGTGAGCTCCGATTGCCCTTGACCGATCCAGAATTGAACCGGAAAATAGAAGCTTTCGATTATAACGGGCGAAAGATTACGAACTTCGAGATGGAGAGCTCCTCTTTAGCTGGTCTGGCCGCTCTCATGGGACACCGGGCAATGACCGTATGTTGTATTATCGCCGGACGTGTGGATAATCATATGAATACGGATTATAAAGGTTCTTTGGAGGAACTGATTGAAACTGTATTAGACCGTATATAATAATATCAAGACTATGAAGTGGGATCATTCACTAATCGATACGTTGGAATGGGGGAATCAGATCTCCCATAAGGAAGATAAAATAAAGATAGCGGACCTTATCGCATCTAAAGTCGAAAACGGACAAGTCATAGGTGTTGGCTCCGGTTCTACCTCCTATCTAGCGTTAATTCGCATAGCGGAACGTATCCGGACGGAACGTCTTTCCATCTTGGCGATCCCCACTTCATTAGAAATCCGGATGACTTGCGCCCAGCTAGGCATTCCGGTTACCAGCCTGTTTTCCCACAAGCCGGACTGGACCTTCGATGGGGCTGATGAAGTAGATTCCCACTTTAACTTGATCAAAGGGCGTGGAGGCGCCATGTTCAAGGAAAAGCTATTAATCAGCTCCAGTCCGCAGACCTATATACTGGTCGATCCTTCCAAGAAAGTGGAGAGGCTGGGAGCTAAATTCCCGATCCCGATAGAGATTTTCCCGGAAGCTCTCACCTATGTAGAGGACAGACTCCAGCGTTTGAATCCCGGTGAGATAAAACTTCGTATGGGGCAAGGTAAGGATGGACCGATCATTACCGAGAATGGCAATATGATCCTAGACGTATGGATGGACTATATCCCTGAAAATACAGAATCCACTCTCAAGTCGATTACGGGCGTACTCGAGAGTGGACTCTTTATGAACTATAAGGTAGAAGTATTAGGGCTTACTTCATGAATCCTTGTTGTTTCAATACCTTCAAGAGCACCTCGGAGAAATGTTCACTATTTTTCTTCGTATAGCGTACGTCCGTAAAGACCTGCGCCAGTGTTTCCTTATTATTCTCCCTTACAAACTGCTTATTCACCTCTAATGCCTCTTTCTCACTATACAAGGCATCGATGGAAGCCGGAGTAAAGTCCGTATAAGTCTCGTTTTGTACCACAGCCGCCAATGGTAAACGTTCTACTTGAGCGGGTATAGGCTCTGCCGGATAACCCACCGTAACCGTAACGATCGGGACAACCAGACGGGGAAGAGAAAGTGCCTCAATGATCTGGTCCGCATTATAAGCCGTCGTACCCAGATAGCAAATGCCTAAGCCTTTTTCCTCAGCGGCATTGCAGAAACTCTGGGCGAACAACATCGCATCTATCGTCGAAGCGATAAACGTTTGTAAATTATCGAATCCGGCCTCCGCTTTCCTGCACTCCGCCCATTTCACGAAACGGTTCGCATCCGCACAAAAAGTAAGTACCACCGGGGCTCCCGTAATCATTGGTTGGTTAAAATGAGCCGGAGCCAGTTTCTCCTTGTTCGCAGGGTCGCGGGTAACCACGACACTATACAATTGCATATTTCCTGTATTCGAGGCACGAGTAGCCACTTCCAATAATTCATTCAGCAAAGACTCCGGGATATCCTGATCCGTATATTTACGGATACTTCTTCTATTCTTCATGCATTCTAACATAGCAATCCTATTTTTAAATTCTCAATAACTAAATCCTAATATCCATGCCGGCATACGGTTAAACACGCTTTTCGGTAACCCGTAGATAGCCGCATAAGCGTCGGGTACGAAGCGGAGACGATCATATCCCCTTAAGGGATCACCTACGGCGAAGATATATTTACCGCCAATCAAGAAATCTCCGTTCTCCATGAATTCCACGTTCGCCACGGAACGCATCTGGCTTAAGAAATAGGTTTCACACATCAATTGCCGATTCTCCTTATCTCCGAAAAAAGAGATCAGCAAGTTGGTATCCCCCATAAAGACTTTCTGCTTGGCCGGAGTGGTTCCCAGTTGGTCTGCCGAGTAATAAATAAGCCTCACATCATGAAAGAAACGCAACAGGCTATCGCTTTGCTGACGAAGCATATTTGTCTTACGGGTTACATCAATCGATTTCGGACGTAAAGGAGCCGACTCAGCCACCATCATAAAATATTTTTGAGCTCGTTCCAGATTACTCATCGAAATAGAAACCACCGAAGGCAAATCCCGGCAAATCTCTTTTCTCACTAATTCTTGCAGACGGAAATAATACATATCCGGGTCTTGCCAATAAAAAGGATAACATCCATGTTCCAGATAGTTCCGGTAAATCGGCACAATATTCATCTCCGCATTGATCTCCTTCACCAAATCATGATGGTTCGCTAAGATATCCTCCAACGGAATGGGATCTTTATCCAGAATGCTTTCGTAAGAAAGGAATTCACGGAACGACATCGGATGCATGGTATAAAAAGCAGCCTCATGCCTTAACCCGTTCCGCACCTCTGTCTGCGAGTACAAAGAAGTGGTAGCGAAAACAATCTTTAAGGCGGGGTTGGCATCCAATAAAGTTGAGACCTCTTCCATCCAGCCCGAATAGAAATGGATCTCATCCAAAAACAAATAATGCCCCCCGGCTTGCAGGAACTCCTTAACCGCATCGGTCAATGAATGTGTCTCAAACCAGAAATCATCCAGATTCACATACAGGGCTTCCCGCGAATCTTCAAATTTCAACTTAATATGCTGTAACAACAAGGTAGTCTTACCAACCCCTCGAGAGCCGAAGATGCCGATTAACCGATCCTCCCACTCTATCCGTGCATGCAAATAACGCAGGAATGTACAATTTATTCCTTTCAACAATAGCTGATGATTCCGCTGAAGCAAGTCCATATACAAATCTGTTTTACGCGAATATAAAAAATGTTCCGTGTTTTTCGTACCTTTGTCAACACTAAACCAATAAAAAGATGAATACATCCAAAGTCTACTTTACTAATTTACGCACGACCCCCAGCAGCAACCTGCTGGATAAGATGGAACGTCTGGTAAAACGTGCCGGTATCGCCAATATCGACTTCAAAAATCAATTTGTAGCCATTAAGATCCACTTTGGCGAACCGGGGAATTTGGCATACATTCGTCCTAATTACGCCGCTCGCTTGGTAAGCCTGTTACGTGAATTAGGCGCGAAACCGTTCCTTACCGATTGTAACACCTTATACTCGGGCCGTCGCTCCAACGCTGTCGATCATCTTCAAAGCGCCATGGAAAATGGGTTCAATCCCATGTCCGCCGGTTGCAACGTTATCATCGCCGATGGCGTGAAAGGTACGGACTACCGGGAAATCGAGATCGACGGGCAATATTGCAAGGCCCCGAAAATAGGTGCCGCTATCGCCGATGCCGATATCATCATTTCCATGAACCATTTCAAAGGTCACGAGCAAGCCGGTTTCGGCGGTGCGCTGAAAAACCTCGGGATGGGATGCGCCAGCGTAGGCGGTAAACTGGAATTACATTGCGCCTCACAACCCCGTATCGATACGGAGGCTTGTAAAGGCTGTAACATCTGTGTAAAGCACTGTGCTCACGATGCCATCCATTTGAATAACAACCGAAAGGCCGAAATTGATTACGAGCGTTGTGTAGGTTGCGGGCAATGTGTGGCTCTTTGCCAATACGACGGTGCCGTAATGGGCGAAGGTGATACTTCCGAGCGATTGAATTACAAGATCGACGAGTACACCAAAGCCGTATTATCAGACAAGCCCCATTTCCATGTTAGTTTTATCATGAACGTATCTCCGGAGTGCGATTGCTGGAATCATAACGATGCCGCCATCATCCCTGATTTGGGGATCGCCGCGTCTTTCGATCCGGTGGCCTTGGATAAGGCTTGCGCCGATATGGTTATCAACGCTCCTATCATCGGAGGTAATAAATTAGCCGAGGCTCATCCTCACGAACACCTTGAGGGAGAGGATAAATTCCATTTGATTCATCCGGATACGAACTGGCAAGCCGGCCTACATTATGCGGAAGAAATCGGACTGGGTTCTCAAGCGTATGAATTAATAACGGTTTAATAGACGGAATGAGTACAATTTGCGCTATATCTACAGCTCCGGGAGTAGGAGGAATCGCAGTGATTCGTGTCTCCGGACCGGATACTTTCAAGATTTGTGATCGGATATTCCGGCCGAAGAAGGCAGGTAAAAGTTTATCTACCCAAAAGGCTTATACCTTAACGTATGGTTCCATCGTCGGTAACAATGACGAAACCATAGATGAGGTGATCGCCGCTGTTTTCTGTGCCCCCCATTCTTTCACGGGGGAAGATACGGTGGAAATCACCTGCCACGGCTCGACGTATATCCAACAACAAATCCTGCAATCCCTTATCTCCAGCGGATGCCGTATAGCGCAACCGGGTGAATATACGCAACGTGCTTTCATGAATGGCAAGATGGACCTTAGCCAAGCGGAGGCCGTTGCGGATTTAATCGCCTCCACTTCGGCTGGCCAACATCGTTTGGCTCTAAGCCAGATGCGAGGTGGTTTCAGCAAGGAACTTGCCGAACTTCGGAACCAGCTGCTCCATTTCACCTCTCTCATGGAGCTGGAACTGGATTTCAGTGACCATGAGGAATTAGAGTTCGCTGATCGTAGCGAGCTTCGCACGCTTGCGGATCATATCGAACAGGTCATCTCCAAACTCGCCCAATCTTTCAGCGTAGGTAACGCTATCAAAAACGGTATTCCCGTCGCCATCATCGGTGAGACGAATGCCGGCAAATCTACTTTACTAAACGCCTTGTTGAACGAGGATAAAGCGATCGTCAGCGACATCCACGGAACGACCCGTGACGTTATCGAGGATACGATCAATATCAACGGCCAGCTCTTCCGTTTCATCGACACCGCCGGTATCCGTGAAACAAGCGATACGATCGAAGCTCTCGGTATTGAACGTAGTTTCAAGGCTCTAGACCAAGCGCAAATCGTCATCCTCATGTACGACTTAACCCGTGACCTCAAAGATTTCGAGGCTTTCTATCAAGAAATAGCTCCGAGATTAACGAATAAGTCTGTTATCTTAGCGATGAACAAATGCGATGTATTACCCGCATCCTCTCTCCCAACCTTCTCTTTCCCCACCGAAGGCTGGCATCAAATCGCTATTTCCGCCAAAGGCAAGCTGCATATCGCAGAGCTACAACAACTCCTCACGGAAGTCTCTTCCATCCCCACCCTCCACCAAAGCGACATCATCGTAACGAATGCCCGCCACTTCGAGGCACTTACGCATGCGCTGGAAGCTATACATAGGGTACAAGAAGGTTTGAACTCCAGCCTTTCCGGGGATTTCATCTCGCAAGATTTACGGGAGTGTATATTCCATTTATCGGATATCGTAGGAGAGGTTACGACGGATCAGGTGTTGGGGAATATATTTCAGCATTTTTGCATCGGCAAATGATAGCTTGTAAACAGCCGTAACCAACTATAATCATTTAGAATAAAGTCACTGTGTATCAGTGACTTTTCTGTTTTAACACTTTCCAGTCCGTATTTGGAGATAACGGTTTTTATCCATATTTTTCTATCATATTTCTACCGCGACAGAAATTCACGGTTAGCCCGAATGTCACAATGACGCATTAGTTGACGTGTGTTGACAATGGTTTACATGTGTAGACAAAAAGGGAAATTAAAAAACAGAGAAAATGATATAGGAAATATGGAAGTAAAGAGAATTTGTCAATGGTGTGGAAAACCGTTCATTGCACAGAAAACAACGACCTGTTATTGTAGCCCTCAATGCTCGAAGCGAGGTTACAAACATCGTATCAAGGAGCGCAAAATGGAACTGCGCCACATTCAGGAAATGCAGGAGTTGCGCTCCAGTTTGGAGAAGCAGGAATATTTCACTTTTTCGCAGGCTGCCCGATTGATGGGCGTGAGCCGTCAGTACATTTATAAATTAGTCAAAGAGGATAAACTTAGAGCATCCCGAATTAGCGGAAGAATGGCTTTGGTAAGGCGTGCAGACATAGAGTTAATGCTCAAAAGCAAACCTTACGAACGACTGGTTGCGAAAAACGACTTCAACATCTCCGAGTATTACACAGCCGAAGAGATTGCGGAAAAATATAAGGTCAACGCCAAATGGGTGTGGACTTACACTCGGCAACATAAAGTGCCGAAAGTGAGAATCCGCCAGTTCAACTATTACAGCAAGAAACATATCGATGCTGCCTTTGCCAAATACGAGGTAGATTCCGACCTTACTGAATGGTACACACCGGAAGAGATTCAGGAGAAGTACGGTATGACACGTGTCGCCATCCGTTCGCAAGTGTATCGGAACAACATTCCCTCCAAGAAAGAGCATGGGCAGATATTCTACTCAAAGCTCCACTTCGACCTCTCGAAGAGTTCCGAACAGGAGAGCAAGGCGGAATACTACACCGTCAAGGAGGCGATGGAGAAATTCAAACTCTCTCGTGATTCGGTTTACGGTATTCTGCAATTCCATCAGATCAACCGGGAGAAGAACGGACGGTTCGTCAGATTCCTGAAAGTGGAGTTTGACCGGGTAATGGGTGTCCGCAAATAGTCTAATTTATGGCTATCCGCAAATTATTCAAAAATTAATCCCTGCTGTAGGTAATCTGCATGACTACATTATAGAGTTTCGCCGACGAATTAATAATAACCATAAAAATATAACATTATGCATGAATGCAAGACTGTGACATTAAGGACACGTCCGCTAAAAGGCAGGATGATGTCTTTCTATCTGGATTATTATCCGGGGTATCGAGACAAAGAGACAATGAAAGTTATCCGTCATGAATCGCTTGGTATTTATATCTATGCCAATCCGAGGAACAAACGTGAACAGAATTTCAACGAGGTAATGACCGAGAAAGCCGAAGCCATCCGTTGCCGCAGGTTCGAGTCGGTAGTCAATGAACGGTATGACTTCTTTGACAAGTACAAACTCAAGGCAGACTTTCTGGAGTATTATCGCAAGCAGCTCCGTAAGCATGACCAGAAATGGGAGTTTGTCTATCTGCATTTCAATAACTTCGTACATGGCAAATGCACCTTTGAAGAGATTGACATCGACCTCTGTAACAAGTTTCGGGAATATCTGCTGAGTGCCAAGAAGCTAAGGCGTAACGGACGTATCACACGGAACTCCGCATCAGGATATTGGTCTACTTTCAGAGGTTTCCTGAAAATACTCTACCGTAATGGGATGATAAAGACCAATGTCAATGACTTCTTGGAAAAGATAGAGACAGAAGATGTAATGAAAGAGGCCCTGTCTGTTGAGGAACTGTACAAATTGGCCGAGACACCTTGTAAGAAGCCTATTCTGAAAACGGCATCGCTGTTTTCCTGTATGACCAGCTTGCGTATCAGTGACATTCTCTCGCTATGTTGGGAAGACATCGTGGACTATTCTGCTGGTGGGAAATGCGTACACATCATTACGCAGAAGAACAAAGCGGAAGACATCATTCCCATCAGCGAAGAAGCATTGGGATTGATAGGCTATAGTTCTGAAAAGAAAGGTTTGGTATTCAAGGGACTTATGCGTAGTTGGACACAAATACCGATGAAAGAATGGATTCGTTCTGCCGGAATTACCAAGAACATAACATTTCACTCGTACCGGAGAACATTTGCAACGCTACAAGCAGCTGCCGGGACGGACATCCGTACCATACAGAGCATCATGGCGCACAAGAGTATCACCACCACGCAAAGGTATATCAAAGTCGTGGATGCCAACAAACGTGAAGCCAGCAAAAAGATTACTTTGACAAGGAAAGACTGACAGCCGTTTCGTCCTCGATTTCTGCGGTCAGAGTATGATTTTATGTGAAAAATCATACTCTGACCGTGATATTTAGCATGATACGTGGTAACTATCAGTCTTTTTATTGCAACTATCTGGAACATCGATTATATCTTTAGCGCAAAACGATTCCAAATACTTGCAGACCATGACGAATAAAAAACAAATTCAGACTAAAAAGATAAGTTTTATCCTCGCACTGTCCGTTATCATTTATGCGGCCATAGATACTTATCTTTTCCTTTGCCATGACATCAATATCATGCGCATAACGACTCCTGTCATCCTTGGACTGGTAATAGCTATCATATTGTGCGGGCTCCTGCACAATTTTTTCTATAAATGGCTGACAAAAAATCCTATCAACTTCTCTTTGGGCGAGCCATCTACCCCTATTGTAGAATCAGAGAACGCCATAGAATCTATAGATGCCACTGAAATACTGACCATCGAGCAACCGATGGATTTGCCTGAACAGGAGTCTTTTCCGTCCCAACTGTCGAATCCAAATACAGTAAACTCTGATTGTCCACAAGATTCTCATTTGAATAAATATGATTCCATATTGGTGGAACTAAAAAAGAAAGAGATTGAAAGGCAAGTGGAAATTATGGATGCGATTCGGGAATATGTAACCGTCAAGACTGCCCCCTATCTCTCCAAAGAGGATATTGCCACCCTTATTTTCAATATAGAGTATATGGCTTACGATCAACCTGAATCATATAAACCGATTCGTTCCAATATAGACAATCCGCTGAGGTCGCCTGGGCTTCGCCATTTGGCATGGAATGTCGGTGAACGCTTGGGAGTGCCCTTAGCGAAAAGAGCCGTTTTTATCAAGAAATCATTTCCATACGAACTCGTAAACGCGACCCTTGAATATCTCAGACTCAATTTACGGGATAATGTTCCAAGCCAGATTCCCATTGATGTACCAGATAAAGGCGACTATCGCTTCCATTTAGATGTAGATAATGATGACTCGCAATAAAAAAAAGTATGCAGACGAAATAATTAATCCGGTCTGTATTGTTCTGCAAGGTTTCATTGAGTTGGTTCGCAGCATGTTAAACGATTAAAATAGTCATAATATGGAAAAAGACCAACTGACATTCAACGACCTGCCGACTGTGGTAGGCGAACTATGCGACAGAATCGCAAGTATGGAAAGCCTGCTTACGGAGAAACTTTCCAAGCAGTACGAAACCAAAGAGAACACGCACGTCCCCATGACCGTACAGGAGGCTTGCAACTATCTTAAAATGCCGTTGTCGACCTTTTATTACAAGGTCAAGAAGGACGATATTCCGGTTATAAAACAAGGAAAGCATCTCTACATCTATCGTGACGAACTGGATAGATGGCTGGAATCTTCCCGGAAGAATCCGGTTCCGCAAAGTTTCGAGGACGAGAATGAGTCCTTGCTCGCCTCCCATCGCCGTAAACCGAACTCTAAAAACTGGTAGCGATGGAAAAGACGGACACTATTATTCTTTCTCCGGAAGAATTGGTCGCTTATATGGCGGAGTCAACAATAAGCGTAACAAGTACATACGAACACTCCCCGGTGGTTCTGATGGTGGACGATACTGTTATCGGAACATTGGGAAACTTCAGCGCTTCCATCGGGAAAGCCAAAAGCAAGAAAACTTTCAACGTTTCAGCCATTGTCGCATCGGCATTGAGTGGCAGCACCGTTCTTCATTACCGGTCTATGTTCCCTGAGAATAAGCGGAAGATTCTATATATAGACACAGAGCAGGGGCGGTATCATTGCCAACAGGTATTGAAACGCATCTTACGTTTGGCCGACTTGCCGGAATACAAGAATCCGGATAATCTGATTATGCTGGCTCTGCGCAAGTTTTCCCCTAAACTACGTCTGGCGATAGTCGAACAGGCCATTGGCACAATACCGGATTTGGGATTGGTCATCATAGATGGCATTCGTGATTTCCTTTACGACATCAACTCCTCCAGCGAATCTACCGACATCATCTCCAAATTCATGCAGTGGACGGATGACAGGCAAATCCATATCCATACCGTCTTGCATCAGAACAAGAATGATGAACATGCCCGTGGTCACATCGGCACGGAACTCAACAACAAAGCGGAAACCATCATGCAGATCGAAGTGGACAAAGAGGACAAGACTGTAAGCGTGGTCGAAGCCGTCCATATCCGTGACCATGAGTTTGAACCTTTCGCTTTCCGCATAAACGAGGAAGCCATGCCCGAATCGGTAGAGTCCTATCTGCCCAAAAAGAAGAAGACCGGACGACCAACCAAAGGACCGTTCGATCCGGACAAGGAGATTCCAAAGAATGTACATCGTCCAGCATTGGATGCCGTTTTTGCCAATGGAAACATCAGCAATTACGATGATTATATAGAACGCTTGAAAGAGGGTTACGGATTACAGGGTATAAAACTCGGTTATAACAAGGCGGTAAAGGTCGCAACATTGCTAAGCGACAAACAAATGGTTATAAAAGAAGGGAAAGATTATGCCTTCAATCCAGAATACCATTATTGAGTTCAACTTTACTTTATTGTCGGGGCGTATATATAAGAATAAAGCAAAGTCGGCAGGAAGACATCATGTGAGATATTCATATTCTCCCCTCTTTTAGAGGCTCATATCATCCTATGTTTCCGATCCGAGTGCCAGTTCACTATACGCATCCGATATGGCTTGCCGTGAAGCATCAACAGGTAACTGTTGCGAGATATGCCAATGTATAACCTCACTGCGTTACGGTTGTACATTGGCACTCTCGCTTGCTCAGTTCCCTCGCCGGTGTGGTACTCGCAAGCTCGCACCTATTCAACCATTATAAAACGATTCAAATGAAAGAAAATATTGTAAATACATCGGACTCTTCGAAAGAAACCAGAAACGTCTTCATCGGAGCGAAAGTCACTCCTACTCAGAAGGAACATATAAAATCACTGGCCGGACAATGTGGCATGACTGTAAGCGATTACCTATTGTCGTGTGCCTATAACTTCAAACCCAAAGCGAGGCTTACGAAAGAAGAAGCAGCACTGTTGCAGAATCTGGACGATTGTCGGTCAGACCTCGTAAAATACACCTCCGCCCTACACGGAATGTCCACAAAGCAGCGCATGGCAATGTTCAATCAGATTCCGTTTATGGTGGGCTGGCTGAAAGAATTAGGCAATGTAGCCGAAAGTGTCTGCCAGTTCCTGAGTGCAGTAAAAGAGAAGAATAAAATTCCGTCTAACCCAAAATCCGAAGAAGAATGATTGCAAAAGCCAAAGCCATATCGCACGGTATAAACGACATCCGTTACATTACCGGCGAATCACAGCATAAAAAGCATCCGGAGAAAATCTATCGGGTATTGGACAATCTGTTACCCTCAGAACCGGACGCTATGGGAATATGGAACTCCATGCAGTTGACCCTATCCCAATATCGGCCTATAAAGAATTCCATAATCAGAATAGAGTTGAGTCCATCGCCTGAGCATACCCAATTCTATGACATCGAAGATTGGCAAAATCTTTGGCAGGAATTCGCCGAGGAGTTCGACAAACTGGTGATTACCGGCAAGGATGGAAAAGTCCGTTCCCGTCCGACCAATTTGGCGGGTAGCAAATACTCGGTTTGGCTTCATACGGAATCTAAAGGCGAAGTTCCCCACCTTCATGCCGCGGTTTGCCGTTTGGATGAAGACGGCAATATCAACAACGACCACAACATTCATCTTCGTGCGCAACGTGCTGCCGAGCGAGTGGCAAAAAAACGAGGCTGGACGACTGCGGCACAAGTCCGAAATCGCAACATGCCACAAGTGAACCGAGACTGCATGAATGTATTGAAAGCAATGCCATCGTGGTCATGGGATGAGTACAAGAATGCTCTTATACGGAAAGGTTATACCGTCCATGAAAGAGAGGACAAGAAAGGTATTCTTCGTGGATATGCCCTCATGAATGGAAACACCAAATACAAGGCTTCAGAATTGGGAATCGGCAGGAACCTGATGGTCTCGAAACTTCCTGCGACATGGAAGAAACTGCACCATCAGCCAGCTACCGTCATTAGAAATAATACTCCCCAAACCGTTCAACAGGCAGCGATACATAAGGTTGCTCCTATTGACTATACCCAATATCTCACAGATTGTCAGGATATGATTTCCTATACCCTCAGTCATGAAGGAAAGGATTACAAATTCTATATCCCGGAAAAAGTACTTGACTGTTTCAATGACGAGTTTGATTACAGGTTTATTGCCAACTGTCAAGAACTTACCGATATGGCTGTAGCTATATTTGTCGGACTGCTTGATACGCCAAATGTAGCGACTGGAGGTAGTGGCGGAGGTTCGCAAAGCGATCTTCCGTGGAGAGACAAGGACGAAGACGATTTACAATGGGCTCGCAGATGCGCTCGTGCTGCCAGCCGCTTAATAGGAAAAAAGCCGAAAACAAGATTAAAACGCTAAGCCCATGAAAAAGAAATTTGATTTTTCCGCAGAAATGAGTGAAGTGGAATCCATAAAAACCACTCCCAAGAATGAATATCTGGAAGAAGAAAAACGACTACTCGATGTAAATGCCAAGGAACTTGCCAGCCTGAATAACAATGTATATAAGCTGAGAACAGAAGTTGAAAATCTGTCCGGTTCTATACGTGAGTGCAAACCTATTATTTCTGAAGAAATGCATAAGTTGGCAGTTGAATTTGGAGCCACACTTCTCTGCAATTTTCTTGGTCAGATTGAGAGCAAATGCAAGGAAGCCGAGCGAAGAATGAAGAAAGCCGACAATGCCATCCATATCCCGGCTACCGCATTCTACATCACAATTATAATACTGGTTGCCCTCTCTTCTTTTTTCGCCAGCATCATAATAGCAAATGTCGAGATTTTACACTCGGCATTGATTTGGAAGGCTGCTTTATGGACTATTCTGATTGCTACGGCTGGAATTACCATAATGATACTTCTTTCGAAAGTATTGAACAAGCCCAAATAGCAGATTACTACAAAGCGACGAGTCTTAAACCTGAAAATCAGGATTGAAACTCGTTGCTTTTTACTCTATATCATTCAATCAATATCCAAAGGGGGAGAATTACCATCGCTGAATCGGTCAAAGTCGGATTGAAACAGTTGGTCTTGAATAACCCTGTACTTTTCAAACTCTGTTTCTGCGAACTCTTTGGCAAATTCGGCTGACACGTTTCCGTTATCTTGTAATATCGGGAGGTCTGCCACATCAATGAATTTGTCAATACGCTTTGCCCAATCTTCCATTGTCATTGGAATGTGACGTTTAGCCATATTTTCTGCTATATCAAGAAACGCATTCACAATCCTGCCCATTGCTTCCAATTCGTTTTCTCGCAAATAGTTTTTGGCAATGGACACATCCGTTTTTACTATCTTCCCCTGCGGACCTTTCTCCCATGTAGTCAGTCCCATGTGTTCTCGTTCCGCATTGGCTCTATCAACAATCAGCTCGGCAGCCGTATGACCGTGCACCGCATAATGCATCTTGTTCTGAACCTTTTTGAAAAATGCACGCGTAGTTGGTGCATTGACATTATAATCAATACTGGTGGCATATATATCAGTGAGTTTCTGATAAAAGCGTCGTTCACTCAACCTTATCTCCCTAATTTCGGCAAGCAAATGTTCAAAATAATCCTCTCCGATAAACGAGCCATTCTCCATTCGTTTCTTGTCTATCACATATCCACGAATAGCAAACTGGCGAAGCACATATGTACACCATTGCCGGAACTGTGTGGCACGAGTACTATTAACCCGATAGCCAACACTAATGATAGCATCAAGATTATAGAATTTCAACTTACGATTTACTTGACGTTCACCTTCCACCTGAACAACCGAGAAATACTCGGTTGTTACCACTTGTACCAACTCTCCACTTTCATATATATTTTTCAAGTGAAGTCCGACATTATCTGTGGAGCAGTCAAATAATTGCGCCATAGCTTTCTGTGTACACCAGATAGTTTCATTTTGATACATTACCTGCACTCCATTTTCTTTTCCCTCAATTTGAAAAATCAGGAACTCTGCTGTACTATTTCGTATTTCTATATTTTTTGCCATAGCTCTCTTATTCTTTTAAGGTGACCTTTATTCCGAGATGTAAAACTTCAGAAACATTCTCGATAAAAGCCTTTTTCATACGATTGTTGCTATGGGTAATCAATAACCATCCTCCACCCAATTCTTTCTGACTTTTACCGTACTTTGCATCCCTTCGGTTTGAAATTACGGGTACTTTGCAGAATTTGAGATTATACTCTTCCACCACCTTGCGAACCTCAGCCACTCCTATTTTTTTGACAACATTTATAAGTGTTTCAACAGCAGTTTTCTCCGCTATTATAGTTCCGTCAGGAAAAACAACCGTCATATCTCTTGTCGGACCTCTTTCTATCTTTTCATCCAGACGAGAACCATTATTCCGATGTGTTACCTCCGGATCGAGCACCATCTCCTTGGCATCCGTCAACTCCGCTGCAAAGTTACGCTTACGGCTAAGATGAACGCTCAGGGGCTGTTCCGGCACATAATCCACAACTAAAACAAGTTCACGCTTTACAGGTTGCAAAGCCGGCTCTATTGTTTTGCTTAACACCGGAAGAATCTCTTTCTTGATAATTTCTTCTTCTAACTCATTTGCCTCTTGAATAAGATCTTCATTAATAGACAAACCTAATTCCTTTAGGTTTTCCATTGTCTGATATAGTTTGCTTAATCTGCTCATAACTTTGATTTTTAACTACTGATTAAAATGATTTTCTTTATCGTTTCCACATTCACCGTTTCTGTAGTGGAAATACGATGCGGACAAAGACCAAACTTTGTGAGCAATCGGTCTTTGAGGGCATCCCGTGATTGCTGTACATCGCTATTCTGGTGAAAATGCCAACCATCAACCTCAATCGTTTGAAGTGGTTGTTTAGTGAGCGAATTGTAAATAAGGAAATCTATATGAGAAAACGGACTTTTTGCAAAAGCCTTTTCTTCTTCACTAAGCAAACTCCAATCGCTAATCAATCGAGAGAGCGGATAATGACATAATATTTCAGCGTTAATCAAATTCAAATCAGCAATAGCTTTTACCAAAACCGTATAAACAAGGTTTTCAGATAGATGGTTCGATACCGAAGGATGGGCAGCTTCATACGCCAAACGTTCTGCAGTGTATTGCTTATAGAGCAAATCAAACACAGAGTGGAGTTTGCTTTCCTTGACCTCGAAATTATTGTATTGTATATAGGCTATAAGCTGGGCAAGATTCGATTCTTTCGGCAGCTCATTGCCATTGGTCACGATGCACAAACGAGTCTTGGCACGTGATATGGCGACATTGAGCAAGTTGGCATCGTCGGAAAACTCCGTTGGTTCGTTGTCTACTGTGCTTATGATGATGCTATCGCACTCCCGACCTTGATATTTATGTACCGTACTGGCAATATCATGCCCTAATGCCTTATTTGTTTCTTCCGCTTGGTTGCGATAGGGAGTAATGATGCCCACGCTATCCATATACTTATATTCAGGCATTACCTCCTGTATGATGACATCAATCTCTCGCTGATTGAAATGCTCTCTCGCATGATTGCCTTTAGTGGTACGGACTACCTGCAACACATTCTCTTCGCCGTTGTCAGTGGTCATGGCCACCAGCTCACCATTATAAAACCGTTGATTGCAGAACTCAATAATCTTGGGATGGCAACGATAGTGCTCCCGCAGCAACGTGACAGGAGCTTCCGTGAATACCTCCACACATGATTGCAGAAAGCTATGCGTCATAGCGTTGTATCTGTCATCTACATTATAGGTTGTCTGAATTGCATTTAGAGCAAGTGCTTCTTCACGGCTCACTACATTAGGTAATTGTTTGTCGTCACCAACAATCACGGCATTCATCGCACACGAGAGTGCCAATGCTCCGGTCTTAATGTCTACTTGTGACGCTTCGTCCATAATCACATAATCAAATACCATATCCTTACTGATACAACTTTTGGCAGAATAAGTGGTGCTGAGTACGACAGGATATTCTTTCAAGAACTCCTCTGTTTTGGGCTTGATGTCCCTAATAGAGAACCTTTTCCTTTCGCTGGTTCCATATCGTTTGGCAATCTTATTCTTCAAAATTTGCAAGGAAGAGGAACGCAGATCTTTTACAGACTGGTTAATATCAATGGATTGAAGCGTATGGACTATGAAGCCCAATTCTTGCTCGATTTCAGCCTTACGAGAGAAATAGTAGGCTTCTTCCAATCCAGCTATCACTTCGGTAACTTTACCGTTAAGGAACGAGAATATCTTCATTCCCATAGCAAATGACCACTTCAAACGAAACCAAAAACTGAGCTTTTGCTCCTTCTCTACCTTCATTTGGTAAAGGTTGAGCAGCGTTATCAGTTTGGCAGATGGTTTACCATGAAGCCAGTTGTTATCAGTACTGTTTGCGCCTAATAGCGCATTATATTTGCTCTCTTTCAGCAACGCATCATATTCCGTCTTTAGTTGAGCTTGACGTAACTGCCCGTCAAATCCTTGTGACACGTTTTGGAGAGAATCTTTCGCCAATTGATATATTGTTGATTTGTCCTCAATATTCCAATCTGTCATATCAGGATAACCTACTTGATTGGCAATAAACACCTCTTTATTTTTCGTACGACCGAGTTTGGCTACTATAAAACCAAGTCCTTCGCTCTCCAATTTTTCTGCTACATTCTCTACGGCAGAATTGTTGTTAGACACAACAAGCACTGTTTTTCCTACCATAAGCAAATTGGCTATGATGTTGAGAATCGTTTGCGTTTTACCTGTTCCCGGAGGTCCTTGTATGATGCTTACTTGATGCGTCAATGCCTTCTCCACCGCAGACTTTTGGCTGGCATTGCATCCGAAAGGATAATAAACCTGCTTTGGCAAGCGATATGTTGCTAATTTTGACTTGTCACCAAGATATTGAGCCAAAGGAACATTGTCGCGCATTGTATCTACCAATTCATACTGCTTGGATAAGATATTATCTTCATCCTCTGTCATCAGACCTGTTTCAGCAGCCAATTTACGAAGATATTCCCAAGTAGATCCACCATTTTTGTCAATGGGAGTACGAGTGATATAGACATCATTTCCCTCAAAGTTCTCATAGTAACCATTGGGATAGGTCACTCGATAGAATGTATGACGAGTGTCAGAAAACCGCAATACTTCTGCCACATTGTTGATGTGCTTATTCTTGATATACAATCCTTTTTCGCTGAAATCTATGGTCTCTGGATCGGTAAAATATAACAGACGGGCTTTGTTGTAATTGAACACACGAGTAGATGACGAGAACCGAACAGCCCAAAGACCGTTCTTGTTCTCGCTGATAGAGGAAACTTGCTCGGTGATAAACATACACTTATCGCCACATCTCTCTAAATCTACTATCATGTATAACTGCGAATCCATAGCAAAAGTGCCAAATTTTTATTTCTTATCTTTTATAAGTTTCCAATATTTTGCCAGCATCCAAATTTCTGAAGATTCGTTACCATTAGCTTCAGCTAACTGCTTGATTTTCCTCTTAAAATCATCAGGTTTTTTGAATGAAAGCATCTGTCTGTTTTTATTAAGGATACTAATTATTGCATCATCTTCTAACACCTCTGTAACTAAAAACTTAAACAAGTAATCCTGATAAGTCTCCAAGTCATTCCCTACATATTGGAAAATCCAAGGGGCTAATGCAATTACCTTTCCTTTGGTTGACTGATTTGTGTTGAATTTATTTAGGGTATCTATAAAGAAATTTTTCACGTCACAGCCTTGTACGTTACATATAGACAATAACTTACCAACAATGTCTTGGTTTGCAATGGCAGTATTATTAGTTACACAACCGAACAACACGTCAGTAGCGATCATCATCTCTTGGTTTGCAATGGCAGTATTATTAGTTACACAACTATTTATCTGCTCTTTTATCGCATCAAACAAGTTTTGATTAATTTCCGGATGATACATGACATAATAATCGGCTAAAGTGTGCGAGTTTTTCAAGTCATCACACCAAACCTCTTGCGATTTGCTTTGCAAGGTTGAATTTAGAGCATTTAATACTGCAACTGATAAATCATTTTTTACATTAAGGCAGTCTTTTATTAGTTCAGGAGAGAAAACATCTTCACCTTTATAGTTAGTAGACCATCCAGCAAGTTTAGTCAACAAAGCCTTGGCTTCAAGTGAATAATGAGCTTTTATAGATGTATAATTTTTCAAGCAATTTGTGATTGATGCTCTACTATGAGCATTATAGCTATTGGTCAAATGTCTTACAACACTATTTGTTAGTTTACTATCATATGAACTATAACTTACTAATAGATCACCATAATTGATATACCATTTAATGGTGTTTGAGATAGAAATAATATCTTGGTCAGAGGGTGAAGATAGCATTATAGAATATGGGCTGTATCCTCTATACTGGTACGAACCGCATTTGGACATACCAATGCATATTAAATCATAGAATATTGGATTCTTACTATCGATGCTACCCAATATATTATAGATAGCCGAGTCGGCCATTATAGAATCTGCATTATCTATATAGGATCGAATCTCTTTCAGGCGTTCAATACATACTCTAACATCATCTACGTTGTTCCCAGAGGATTTTAGATTTTCGAGCAGTTTTTTCTCAAAGCGATTCAATTTATATTCATCAGCTAATGTCTTATTGATAAATATGGATTTCCAATCCGAAATGCTTAAATCAGAAAGGTATTCGTCTAAATCTTCTTCAGGACAATAATATCCATAGTCATTGTATGAATCTTTCGTGATTTGAGTAAGTTTCACGAACAATGCAGGTGATATTTGCCATAAACATTCAAGGACACAATCTAAATGAAATGAGTCTACTTTCCGCAAGGCATCAATGCCTTGTATATAAGTCTGGCAATCAAAACTATCTTCCTTTATGCTTTGGTATTGTTTAATCAGCATAGAAATATAGTTTTTCCTACCTGTTTGTGATATATGAGAAAGTAAGATTGAGTGGAAAGGTTTGTAACGTGTGAAGTCTGCTTTTAATGAGTGAATACGATGGTATAGACATTGCCAAATATAATCGAGAACGCCTTTCTCAATATTAGATAAATCAGCCTTTTCGAGTGCTATTGTCGCATTCTCAATGTTAGTGACATCTAGAATAGCTATTTCTGCAATACTCTTAAAGGTAGAGTTATCTTTGGCTAATTGGTTAATTGTCTCCACTTCATTATTATCGAGAGCTGTTTTCATCTGCCGAGTAAAAACAATATCCATTGATTTCTCTACAGGTAGCTGATAATGTATAGCCGACATAAATTTAGGCATATCGGTATCATTACTATAAAGGCAAGACAAATTCCCTAAAAATGAAGGAGACAAAAGTTCTATTGACGGTTTAGCTGAAATTTCATCCTTGCCAAAAATGTATAATGCTAAGTATCTATCAGGAATAGATAAATCAGAGTTAAACTTCAATGTAATTAGTTCGTTTATAAAAGCAATGATGTTGCGAGGTGTAATTTCTGGGGTCATAGCATCATATATTTGCGTAACCTCCTTATCTGGAGAAGCTTCTTTACCAAAGGCATCTTTCCATTTTTGATAGAAAAATGCTTTCCAATCAGACATGATGGGAGGAGCTACACGATGTACCACACTAAATGTCTTGTTAATAAAGTCATTGCCGTAACAATGGCTATTATCGGTATTATCTTCCGATTTGAAGGCATTTATGATATGTGAGCGGTCAAATGGAACAATTATAACAAGATTATCAAAAGACTCTTCTGCAAAAAAAGAGTGTATAGCAGCCCAAAACTCTTGTACTTTAGCAATAGGAAGCCTATCCATGTTGTCAAAAACAAGGATTACTTTTTTGCTATCCCTGATACTCCCATCTAACTGATGCATCCATTCCTTAAATTGTGAAGATGAAGGTTCTTTTTCAGAAATCACTTCATAAGTTGATTCTTCAGAAATTTTACCCTTGTACACAAGAAATAATTCCTCAAAGTAAGACGAGAATGATGCGGTTCCAGTTATTCCATATTTTTTATCATCGCAATGCTTTTTATAAACAACATAAACGATACCAACAATGTAAGGTATCATAGACGTAAGAATCTTTCCCAAAACACATTTGTCTGGAACTAAAGAAACAAGCCAATTGATTAGTGGGGTTAATGCCACTAATAACATGCCGACTTTAATAGTTGTGCTAAGTCTAGGAACTTTTTTGTTATGAGTGCTTTTCTTTTTGGAAAGAAGTTCGTTAAGTTTTAGTTGCCAAGAGTTATCAAGACATTCATAGTCAGTAATCAGAGATTTTGTTATTTCCTCTAATATGGTACGACGTTGTAAATCGGAACTGTGCCCCCAAGCATCATAGGTGATAAATGGAAACATTTGTTTCTTTTTATCACTTATCCCTGCATTGAGTTCATTAGAAATGAGCTTTACTAAATTTGATTTACCTGATCCCCATCCACCATCAATTCCAATCATTTGGCAATGGTTACCATTTTTAATCTGTTGAGCAATTCTTTTAGATATTGCTTCATGAGATTTACCTATAAATAGGTCTTCACCAACAGGTGTCGTTCTTAAATACGAAGGATGCTCTGTAATCATGTTCCTATTCAAAGAATCAAATACCATGTAGGGAGTGGCTCCTCTACATGGATGATTGTGTTATTTCGTTACCGCATTATACAAATCCTGATACGTTTTCACCACGCTATATACCACTTCGCCTGTACTGATGGCTGCAAAGTGACGACGGGCACATTCAATCTTGGCATCTTCGGCTTTTCGCAGCTGGGATGCTTCGATGTCGTTACCTTTGGTTTCTGCCACAAAGTAAACGTGTTTCACGCTACCTTCGCGGAAGGCAACTGCCCAGTCGGGGTTGTATTTACCCATGGGGGTATTGATATAGAAGCCTCCCGGCAGCTTGGTGTAAACCACTACATCGTCCTCTTTTTCCAATGATTCGGCAAAGGAACGCTCAATACCTTGGCTATCAACTACCACTAAATCATACAGCGATTTCTCGCTTTCGATAGCGTCCTTGCCCAATGTACCACGAAGTGTTGCTTCCTCAAAGATGTCGCTATCAAACGTATTGTTGCGCTTCTCATAGCGGATATGCTGTATCAGGGAGATTGCCTTACAATCGTTAATGATACGTCCTGCCTTGATGATAAACTCTTCGGGGTTGAGCTTGAATTGATGGAATGTGGTGGGTTTGATACCTTGCAAAATGGCTACAATGGTTCTTCGAGTTAGGCCGGTAGCTTGCACCAATTCGCCTACGAGGTCGTATGTAACACCACTTCCAACAGCCTCCTTCACATGGATAGTTCTTACTTTGGCTGCCGACATAGCTGTGCCGACTTCCAATTCCTCGCGGTCGCGAATTCCCTCTATACCTCCGCTTTCCACCACGATGCGGATTTCCGTTACATTCAGATGTTTGTACAGTTCATCAATTGCGTTCTTTATCAGCTTCGAGGTGTCGAAGTTTACATTGTAGTATGTGCGTGTGTTGATACGCTTCCATAGTTCCTGCCACTCCTTCTTGTGGAAGTTGTCGGCATTGAATTTTGCCTCTTTCTTTTCCCTTCCGTTTGTAGGTTTCACACTATCCGGGTCAAATACCTTATCCAGTTGCTTGATGATAAATGATTTCAGTTCGTTTGCCTCGCCAAAATCAAGCTGTCCGGCTTTCTTCTCATCAAAATACTTCTGAGTGAGTTTCCCCTTCTTGATATACCCTTGGGTAATCAACTCTTCGTGAATATCTACTGCCTGTTGTGTGGAGATTTTTACTGTTGTTCCATCTTCTGTTTGCGCCATTGCATCGGCAAACAGATTGGCAGTCACTATCACAGGGCGAGTATCGCAAGCCTCGGCTATTTCTTTCTGCAACTTCTTGGCAAAGTCGTCATAGCTTTCGCTGGCGATAACTGTGAGTATGTTGATATTGAACACAGTATCGCCTAATACATCGGTATCCTGGCGTTCACCTTTGTCGTTGACGCAAAGACGCATACCGCGTCCCACTTCCTGCCGCTTCTTTATCTCGTTGGCAGTATCTTTCAGCGTACAAATCTGGAACACGTTGGGATTGTCCCAACCCTCCTTCAAGGCAGAGTGAGAGAAGATGAAACGCACCGGACACTCTTGGCTCAGCAGACGCTCCTTATCTTTCATAATCAAGTTGAAACCACGCTCTTCGTTTTCACCTTCCTTGCTTTTCGATTCCACGCTGACACCTTTTTTATCCACGGAGAAATAACCGTCGTGAATGTTGTCACACGCATTCTTGGGGTCGGACAGGAAACGCATATAAGCTCCATCCGTAAATGTAGGCATCATTTCTTGTAAGGCTCTCTGGTATTCCTCCTCAAACATCTTGGCAAACTTTCCTTTCTCCACACCCTCTTTGCTGTATATGCGGTAGCTATCCACATGGTCGATGAAGAACAGGGAGAGCACCTTGATGTGTCTGGGAAACAACTGGCGTTCACGTTCCAGATGTGTTTTGATGGTCTCACGAATCTGCATACGGCGCACCAGTTCTTCGTTGGCAGCACCTACGATGTCTCCTTCATGAAGCGTCAGTTCGTTCAGGAAATGAATGGTACCGGTCAGTCCGTCAATGCGTTCTACAATGTAGTTGTCTTCGTATTCTTGCAGTCCGCCACTTTGTTCTTTCAGGTTGAAGCCTTCGCCTGCCAAGCGAATGACATGGCGGGTACCGTTATTGGTTTTCATATCGAAACCGATACGTGCCTGCGGATTGCCTTTGCCGATAACGATTTCATCTAAATAGACATAACCGTTGGTAGCGGTGGAGCCTAATTGGTGCACACCTCGCACTTCCACTTTTTTCACCAACCGCTTGTTATAGGCATCAATGGCATCCAGTCGGAATACCATGTTGTAGATGTCGTCCTTGCGATGAGTGGCACTATACAAGACCTTGAACAGGGGATTGAACAGCTGTATGCCCCGTCGGGTGGCGTTGCCCTTGTCCGTACCCAACACACTTTGCGGTTCATCAATGATCATGATGGGATTGGTCTTGGCAAGGATGTCGATAGGACGACGTGATCCAAACTCATCCCGTCGGGAAAAGATGATACGTGCGACAGCGTCTCCGCTACGTCCCTGTATGTTCTTCTCTTCGTTCATCGAGGCATTGAATGCTTGCGTGTTGATGACCATCACGTGAATGCCGTTGTCTTGGGCAAAGCCATCGATCTTGGAGAGCTGCTTGGAGTTATAGATGAAGTATTGCATCCGTTTGCCATACTCTCCGGCAAAGTGTTCCGCCATACTTTCAAAACTCTTGAACACACCCTCGCGAATGGCAATACTGGGTACCACGATAATGAACTTACTCCAGCCGTAGCGTTGGTTCAGTTCATACATTGTCTTGATGTAGGTATAGGTTTTACCTGTACCGGTCTCCATTTCCACCGTAAGGGTTAGTCCCTCGCCTTGTATATGTTCGATAGGCTTCAAGCCTTGCGCCATCTGTATGGTGCGAATGTTCTCGCACAGACTTTCACGGTCGAGCACAATGGGGGCGTTGCCAAAGCCTTCTACCTTAAAACCTATATGGCCTTTGCCTTGGTCTATCAAAAAGTTGCTCAGTCCATCTCTCTTCGGTTGACCTTGGAACACATCCGTCACACAGCGAGTAGCTTCAGCCTGAAATCGTTGGTGCTTGTATTTAATTTTCATTTTTGTCTCCTTTTTTACCTATATTGCCAATTCGCTTGATGGAGTCCAGATAATCTTGTTCCACATCACTGATAGTGCGTTGTTTGTATTTGCGATATTCATTGGTAGCATGTTCCATAGCTTCCGTGTGCGACACCTTGCCGGAATCTAATAGCAATTGTTCTCCCGACATGGTAAGAATCCTATCCAAATAGTTAGCCCAATCGTTCATTGTCATTGGTTGCTCTCGTTCTGCCTGACGCTCTGCAAAGTCCAAATATCCAGATACCAACTGCCCCATAGCACGAAGTTCCTTCTCATCCAAATAATTCTTGGCTGTGCGAGCTTCTGACAGAGTAGGCTGATTCCCTTTGAATGTAAGCAATCCCATAAAATCCTTTTCGGCATCGGCACGTTCCACAATCAGTTCGGCTGCCGTATGGCCGTGTATGGCATAGTGTATCTTGTTCTGCACTTTCTTGAAAAACTCTTGCGAAACAGAAGCTCTTGGGTCATAGTCGATACTTGTGGCATATATTTCCAACACTTGGCGGTACAGCACCTTTTCTGTGGCACGGATGTCCCGGATGCGCTCCAACAGCTCTTTCCAATAGCCACCGCCTCCAAGTTGTTTCAGTCGTTCATCGTCAAGAGCGAAACCTTTAATCATATATTCTTTCAACCGCTGCGTAGCCCATTGACGAAAACGGGTTGCTATGATAGAACGTATGCGATAACCAAGGGCGATAATCATATCCAGATTGTAGTATGCAGTCATATATGATTTACCGTCGGAGGCAGTTGTTCGGAATTTCCGAACAACTGAATCTTCCTGTAATTCACCCTCTTCAAATATGTGCTTGATATGCTCGCTTACGTTCGACTTACTGGTTTGATACAGCTCGCACATTTGCGCTTGCGTAAGCCACAAGGTCTCGTCTTCTAATATTACATCTATTTTGGTCAAGCCTTCGCTATCCGTATAGATGAGTATTTTGTTGTTCTCTTCCATAATCGCGAATTTAGATAACCTTGATATTCTTGAAGGCTTCATCATCGGTCCAGTCCATCAGTTGCTTAAATTGCTCGTAGATGTTTATCTTTTGGTCATCTTGGGCAAAGCAGGAGTCACGGAAGAGCACACGCAGCGGAGTTTTGTCGGCCATCGCCGCCACCACATTGTCGGTGATTCTCTCGGTAAAGCAAGCCACTAAGTCACCATCGTTCACAGTATAGATGGTGCAGCCGTCCACCTCTTCTTGCGTCATTGGCAGGTCGAGTGTTACGCCCCAGGCAAGCATAGCCCCAAAGAGCAAATCAAGGTCGGTGCGGTCTTGCTTGATGTTATCTGCAAACAAATTGAGCTGGTCTTGCTGGTAATCATTGGGAGAGATAGATACTTCTTCGTAGTTGCTTTCATCCAATCTGAACACACGGAAGCCGGTATCGATATTTTGTGTAGTAAGCGG
The DNA here is from genome assembly GCF_023656665.1 of Parabacteroides sp. B2-S-102. Lineage (NCBI taxonomy): Bacteria > Pseudomonadati > Bacteroidota > Bacteroidia > Bacteroidales > Tannerellaceae > Parabacteroides > Parabacteroides sp. B2-S-102. The sequence continues at coordinate 177,336 of NZ_JAMOKM010000004.1, forward strand.
AGAATCAGCTTTGATTTTTGCACCGGCACGACGGATACGCTCTTTGGCTGCGTCACAAATAGTTTTGAATCCCATTTTATAACCATCACTTGATTCTGAAAAATCTTCTTCAAGTTGCACCATTATAAATTGTCTGCACCCTCCATCAAGAGCATTCTGTTCCATTACGGCATGTGCAGTTGTTGCAGAGCCAGAGAAGAAATCAAGAATAATACTATTACTATCTGAATATAGAGAGATTATTCTTTTTATCAATTCTACAGGTTTAGGATAATCAAAAACTTTTTTCCCGTCAAATAATTTGGCTAACTTTTGAGTAGCACCTTGTGAATGATCTACTTCGGTGTACTTCCAGATTGTCATAGGTGTAATACCCGTTTTTCTGAGTTCAGATAGAAAACGTTTCATTGCAGGAACGCTATTTCCATCAGGTCCAAACCAAATTCTATTATCTTGGAGTCTCTCACGAAAAGCTTTTCGTGAGAGACTCCAGCTGCGCCCAGCTGGAGGCTCTACATTACGCCCGGAGGGCGTTGTAATAGTATATATATTTTCTTCTACGGCTGGTCCCACAGACAAATCACTTGCTTTCCAAACACCTCGAGGATCATTGTCTGGATTAGTATAGCGATTATCAGCTTCTGAACTTCTTGCTATACCTTTACATACAGCAGAATCTAGATTTTTAGCATAACATAACACGTAATCATGTGAAGGGGAGAAATGTTTCATTAAATTAATTGGAGAATAAGCTCGCTCCCATACGATTTGCGCCAAGAAATTGCTACTGCCAAATACTTCGTCACAAATATTTTTAAGGTTTCTCTGCTCATTGTCATCAATCGAAATAAAGATAACCCCATCCTCCGTCAGCAGAGAACGTGCGACCAATAGACGACTATAAATCATCGAGCACCAGTCCGAATGAAACTTACCATTTGTATCGGTGTTCTTGCGGAAGCGGTTACCCAGTTCGTCCACACTGCCGGCTTCGAGGTCTTCTTCGGCGGCAGTACGGGCAAAGTCATCGTGATACACAAAGTCATTGCCCGTATTATAAGGCGGGTCGATATAAATCATCTTCACCTTACCCATGTACGAGCGTTGTAAAAGTTTAAGCACTTCAAGGTTGTCGCCCTCGATATAGATATTCTTTGTGTTGTCCCAATCCATGGAATCTTCCACCACCGGGCGTAATGTCTTATCGGTAGGTTTGGCAGCCTCCGCACGAGCGGCGTTCTTACCCACCCATGTAAACTGGTACATTTCGCCCTCGCCATCTGTGGCATGGTCGCCAAGCAACTGACGAAACACCTCAAAGTTTACCTTTCGGGAAATTGCACCCGTCTTGTCATCACGTACTTCGGTAAATGCAGAAGGTGCAATCTGATAGAGCGCATCAAGATTGAGTTGCGTTCCGTCCGCGGAGTTCAAATCCAAATGTTTTAATATGTCAGTCATATATTTTATTTCTTAATTGTTTTCTAATGTTTTAAGTACCTCTTCCAACTTAGCAATCTCACGCTTCAAGGCACGGGCTTCACTGTTGAGTTCCATCTGTTTGGCAAACTGCCTTTCATTCCGTACACGCTTCTGCAAGGCTTCCGCTGCCCGTCGTTTACGAGCCAATTCATCTTGCAATGCCATAATCTGCTTCGTGTCAGCGGCATTGGTCGTACCAAATCCGGAAATCTGACCGGCAAACGCTTCGTAGATATTATCCAGTGACGACCCTGCAAGTTCTAACTTCACCTTTGCCAATGGCATCCATTCTGTGCGGAAAGTCTTCAAAATGTTGAATCGTGTTTTGTTCGCATCTACCCATTCCTTGTAGTTGAGCAACAATCGGCCACGGTTGGCATATTGCAACACAAACACCACATGGCGAGGCATCTGGCGGTCGATGGCAAGAAACACATCATCGGGCATATCCTCCGCTTTGAGCGTCACCAAGAACATCACGATTTCATGCACCGTCTTACCCGTATCCACATTCATGGTGGATGGAGCTAACTTATAGAGCCATTGTATACGTTCCACATCTTCCACAAATCGCATCTTCAAGCGTGTGTTAATCTCCAAATGCTTGTAAAAGGCTGTCTTGGGCACCAATCTGTCCACGTGCGTGGAGGTGGGGTAGTTAAGTATATTGTCCATTTTGTCTCATCTAATTAACCTCATTATTATGATGCCGTTCATACGAATCCCATAAAAAGCGCACGAGAGTTGTACTACTTCCAATCGCTAAACTAGCATGACGAGATTCAAGCCCTTTATATGAACTGGACTTGCCATGTCCGCTACCATACAGATTTCTCAGTTCTGCAACGCCTTGTGCAATAGCTTTAAGATTACCGAGAATAGCCTTTATAGACTTAGCTCCTTTAACATCATCAGAGATGTTTTTAGGCATCAGATGAAAATGTTTGAAAGTTTCATCAACAAGACGTGGAACTTCCCAATCTTTATCTACAGTACAGCCTTCAAATTCAAGTATTGTTTTACAACAACTTTCAATTAGTTCTTTAGCCTTACCAATTGCTTCTGTTGGATTTCCGTCCTTCAGATTGAGCATTAAATCAATTTGGGCTGATATGTAATCGCTGTCAAAAGCTTCTTTTAAAGTTTCAGCCGTAGCGGTCATAACCATTGTACCACCTGCTTTATCAAGTATGCTACGGCATTTTTTGTAAGCAACCGCACGGCTTTTACGATTTTCTTTATCATGTTCCTTCATTGAAGAAAGTTCGTAATATCTGATTAAATCGCTAAGTAGCTTTATTTTATCTTCGTATTTTGTATCATTGATATATGCTATCAGAGATTTGCCCTTTGAAAGTCTATATGTTTCACAAAGCGGAACACCTATGCTTTTATAGGTAAAAGCATCAAAATCAGCTGTACTAAAGTCCAGGACATAACCACCTTCATTTAAGAAGTTGACCATAGTACCTATTTCTATATCAGATAATTTCATTTCTCTTTAATTATTAAGAAGGTTATCAACTCAAAGTCGTCCAAACCTTTAATTTCTCCATGCAAGGCTGTTGTCTCACCCACAGAGAAAAGGCTCTCAATGTCTGTCTCTTCCTTAATGCTTACGATGCTGTCAATAGCTGTTTGGAGCAACGTGTTGTACTTGGTCATGCGGCGGCCGTCTTGCGTTTCACGGTTGACCGCAGCACAGAGCACACGGTCATAGTCATTTTGGTTCTTACACAGCGCACGCATGATGTCGAGCAGTTGTTTAGGGTGCAGATGGTCGCAAATAACCTCTCCATCGTCTGCCAGATAGACCATGTAGAAAGGATGCAGTTGATTCTTACGGTCAATATTAACGGCATTGTTGCGATTCCTCAACACAAACATCACGCCCGGTTTCGCCAATTCGGAACCGGCTACCACCGCATTCAATCCGAAAGGTGCATGTTCAATATCCGGATGTTCCTTGACATATTGCAGGAGGTCAAGCCGAAACTCGTTCAATCCCAAATCCATGATATTGATACCGGTGTCCATATCTTCTATGTCGACCACTTCATTCTGCAACTTTTTTAATTGTCCAAGGCGATATTCCAAATCGGCTTCTTCGCCCATAGAAAGCGGATTGCCAGTACCTGCTGCGGTAAGGATGGTGGCTTTCATTCGGCTTTCGACACGTCCTTTGAGCTGAATATAGTCGTCAAGTTCCATATCCGGCCAGTAGTTGACAAGCTGGATTTGTTTGTTCCGGCTACCGATACGGTCGATACGCCCGAAACGCTGGATGATGCGTACGGGATTCCAATGAATGTCATAATTGATGAGGTAGTCGCAATCCTGTAAATTTTGGCCTTCGCTGATACAATCAGTAGCTATAAGTACATCAATCTCACCCGTGGCATTGGGAAAGAGGGCTGAACGGTCTTTCGACAAAGGTGAAAAATAAGTCAGCACATTATTGAACGACATAGGAAACTTCGGCAATGTGCATCTTCCATCGGTAGAGCCGGTGATAAGAGCCGTATCAAGTCCGCAGGTTTCCTTTATCTTCGTGGATAACTGCTCATAGAGATAATTGGCTGTGTCGGCAAATGCCGTAAATATAAGCACTTTCTTGTTACCTCCGTTTATCGGGTTGCGGAACTTATGTTTCAAATCCTCGATAAGCATCTGCAACTTACTGTCGTGTTCGGGCGTAATGTCCTTCAACATCAGCAAGAGCAGGTCTAACCGTTCAAAATCGGCTTCAAGATCGCGTCGCCAACTCACATAGTCCATGTCAGCCAATGAAATCTTCGACTTCTTGGTGGCAAATGGGTCGGTGTCGCCTTCGGATGAGTCCATATCATCAGTGAAAGAAGATACATCAATGGTTGCACCGGAATGTTTCTTGTCGTATACATCTATCAGTTCCATTGTCTGCCGAATGTACTCATGGATGCGGTTAAGCGTCAGTCGGAAAGAATTGACCGAACTTTCTAGACGTTTCAACAGGTTGGTGGCCATGAGCTTGCGCAAGCCTTTCTCACGACCGTCAATAGACAGACCTTCACCATCGTAGTCGATACTGTAACCACTACGGGCACAATCGAAGAGATAAAGCGAAGGGGTGTATATGGAAAGATTTAGAGCATTGAGTTGCTCGGCAATATCCTTGAAATTGATGGCATCGCCCAAGTCCGTCAAACGCGGACGACGAGACAAAGGGGCAAGCCGCTTAGGAAACTCGCCAATATCTTTCGTGTCGTAATACTTGATGATATGACTACGACTACGTGCGATGGTCACGGCATCGAGCATCTGAAAAAAGTCAAACTGAAGACTTGACAGCAATCGTTCCGTAGTCCGTTCGCTTGGCTCCAACTTAGCCCAACGATTATAGGCAGTCTGAGCAGACTTGAATATGTCGTCAATGTTGCGGTCTAGTTCGAGGGCTTCGTTGATATTCTCCACACGCCCCTCGTATGCCAGTTGTAACTGGTTCTTCAAATCGCCGAATCGGTTGTTGACAGGAGTTGCTGACAGCATGAGTACTTTCGTTTTCACACCCTGACGGATGACACATCGCATCAATCGCTGATAACGGTTCTCCTTGTGGCGGTCTGTTTCTACGAGCGTATCAAAATCCGCTTCATCCTCTTCGTCCACATTACCACCATTGCGGAAGTTGTGGCTTTCGTCAATTACAATCAAATCATAGTTTCCCCAATTCACATGCTCCAAGTCGAGGCCATTACTCAAACCACGGTCGCGTGAAAGGTCGGAGTGGAAGAGGATGTCATACCTTAGCCGATCGGCAGCTACGGGGTTGTTTTTGTAATTGGCACGGAAAGTCTGCCAGTTGTCATTCAGTTTTTTAGGGCAAAGTACAAGCACCGACTTATTACGGTTCTCGTAATACTTGATAACCGCCAATGCCGTAAAGGTCTTGCCAAGACCTACTGAATCGGCAAGGATGCAACCATTGTATTTTTCCAACTTGTTGATGATAGCCAGCGCAGCATCACGTTGAAAGTTGTAAAGCTTATTCCAAATGACACTGGTCTTGAAGCCCGTGCGCTCATTGGGTAACACATCTTCACTGATGTCTTCCAAGAACTCGTTGAAAATATTATAAAGTGCGATGAAGTAGATGTATTCTGGAGCATTTTCCTGATATACAGTGTCTATGTACTCCAATATACGCTTCGTTACATCCTCAAACTTCTCATCATTGTTCCACTGCTCATTGAAAATATCCAAGTAGGCACTTGCTGTTGGTGAAGGCAATACATTGACTACATTATATACATTAGCACCACGCTCACATCCCAACTGTGTGGTGGTAAACTCATTGAATGGAATATAAACCTGCTGGGTGTCATTGTTGATGTGCATAAATCCACCCATCTGTTCTTGCGAAGCATTGGAACGGAATTGCACTTTTCTGCGAATCCAGTCGGCACATTCTTTGGCAATGGCTTTCTGTGACAACTGGTTGCGCAGACGAATTTCAAAGTCCGTACCATACAAATTGCGCTCTCGGTTAAGTTTAGGGATGAAAAACTCTCGTTTCTCTTTCTTTGATTTGTCCTTGATGAAAGTAGGAGACGTGAAAATGAAACGCAATTGCTCCACCTGCTCCAGTTCTTCTTTCAATGCTTCGTAGGCATAAATGGAGAATGAAGCCGCAGCAATAGACACACAAGCACCTTTGGATAACCGTCCCTTGAGGTCATCCACAACACGCTCACTTATGTTGTTTATCAACTTAGGTTGTTCCATTCCTCTATTCTTCTTTTGTATGACAAATTAATTTGTGTATATCCACATCCAAAACTTCTGCTATTCGTGCCAATGTGTATAAATCGGGTTGTGAATGATTGTTGCACCACTTTGATACCGTTGCCGGATCTTTCTTCAAAGTTTTAGCAAGCCACTTACTCATAATCCCCTTTTCAGCTAAAACAGCCTTTATACAATTCAAATTCGCCATACTGTATTCAATTATAGATTGCGTCAAATGCAAAATTACATATTTTATTTGGTTCGCGAGCATGATCGAAGAAATAAAATCCTATATCATAGTATTATGGCAAAAGAATTTAATGAAAGGTGATGTGAGAATGGGATTTATTTGCTAATTTTGCATTGCTTTTGAGACAATATAAATATTAACAATGCAAAGAAACAGAATGAACATATTATCTATAACAACCGCAATTCAGAGCAATAAACGCACTGAATTTGTGTCGAGTGTTCATGTTTCACGTATTGAACCTCGTTTAGTAAATACTTTCCAACGAACATAGCGAGTACATTATTGTACTTTGAGAGAATAGAAACTGAATAGTTGGAGAGTCCTTACCAAACTTTCCAACTATTTTGTTTGTATGCCCATTTGTGACAGTCGCCTTTATGATGCTCTTCTGCCATTTCCGTCTGATGGGCTGTTGGTAACCAGATTATTAACGTGCAGTGATGCACATAAATTGAGAAGAAATGAACTATAAATTTGATGGCAGCAAGGTGTTCTTTACATCTGATACCCATTTTTATCATGGGAATATCATTCGTTTCTGCAACAGGCCGTTTAAGGATGTGGAAATGATGAATGAAACAATCATATCCAATTGGAATAATACTGTCGGACAGTATGATATTGTTTTTCACTTAGGTGATTTCTGTCTTGGCGGTTCGGCTGAATGGACTAAAATGCTTGACAGGCTGAACGGCAAGATATATCTGATTATGGGCAACCACGATTTGAAGAATATACGCCAAGGCTACATTGACAGATTTGAACATGTGGCAATGCAGATGCACATAGAGGTCGGCAAGCAGAGGATATATTTGAACCATTATCCTTTTCTATGTTTTGATGGTGGATATAAAGATGTGTGGCAACTATTCGGGCACGTTCACACAAGGAAGAACAACACCGGTATAGATGCAGCCAGACTTCAGTATCTCTATCCGATGCAATACGATGTAGGGGTTGATAACAATAACTTTACACCCATATCATTTGAACAGGTAAAAAGGATGATTGAAAAACAAGTAGAGCAATTTCATAAGAAATAAAAAAGGAGGGTTATGTATGAGTGAATATACAACGGTCTATTTAAGACACAAAGATATGCCTTTGTTGAAAAAGAAAGAGCATCCGTCTCATGAAGAATGCCAAAGTCAATCTAAAGAAGATTTGATGAAAGTCATTCGCGAAATAGATGAATATAACAAACAGGTTGCAAAGTCTTTGGGGTGTAAATTGTTTTATCTTACTACTACCCCAAGTCGTGAATTGACTGTGCTTCCATGTAGTCCATCTCCAAGTGTGCTGACAAACGTCCTTCTTGAGGAGGTTTTATGCTTTTACAAAGAAGAAATCGAACATTGTAAAAAGGCTATTGCTAAGAATAAAGAAGATATTGCCAAGTTGGAAGTACGAATAGCCAAAACGACCGTCGATTTGTACGATAAAATCAACAAGGAGATAGACAACTGCTATGAGAACATAGACTTTGAGGAAGAAGAACTTGAACACTACCAATTCCTGTATAATAAATTTTCTTTCTTGGAGGGTATTATTGGCAATGAATCGAATTCAAAGAATTATGAACTGATTTATACAAAATATTAATAAACAAAAGATTATGAAGATACAATATATGAGCGACCTGCATTTGGAATTCAGCGATAACAGCAGGTGGATGAAACATAATGAATTACCTGTAACTGGCGATGTTCTGGTTCTTGCCGGAGATATATTCTATTTGAAAAACAAGGTTGCACCTTTGAGCTATTTTTGGAAATGGGCAGCTGTAAATTATCGGCAAGTGCTCATTGTGCCCGGAAACCATGAGTATTACAATTATTGTGATGTGATGGATAAGGGACTACAATGGAATTGGATGTTCAAGAAGAATGTAGGATATTACCAGAATCAAGTAGTAAAGATTGATGATACTGATTTTATCATGAGCACTTTGTGGTCTCAGATTTCTCCTTCTGACGAGTATTTTATATGGAAAGGCATGAACGACTTTCGGCAAATAATGTATAATGGCAAATTACTCCAAACTGAGGAGTTTAATCAGATGCATGAATTCTGCTTGGATTTCATCAAGCATAGTCTAACTGAAAGCACCGCAAAGCACATTGTGGTAGTAACACATCATCTTCCCACATTGGAGGCCGTCGCCCCTCACCATAAAGGTTCAGTGCTGAATAGTGCATTTGCAACTGAACTGAGTGGGCTTATTGCCGACAGTCGCATTGACGCATGGGTTTATGGGCATTCACATACCAACATTGATGCTGAGATAAACGGAACAAAGGTCGTTTGCAATCAGATGGGATATGTTTTCCAAAATGAACATATCGCCAATGGTTTTGCTCCGGACAAGTGCCTTGTCTTGTGAAAGGCATAGGTTCGCCGGTAATACACTTTAAAGCCTCAATATATCATATAGTGAACAAAAAAGCACGTGTTCATATATTATATGATATATTGTGGCTTAATGTTTTTCTGTTGAATGCAAGTATAATACAGTAGTTCTACACTTTTTCAAGCGAATAAACCGAATTCGTTACACCTTTTCCAACGAATCATCCCCATTACACGACATCTTTTCAAGCGAATCACAGTATAAATCACCGAAACCAACTTTACTTTATCTCCGTATTCATATATACGTGCATTAAAGTAAACCTAACAGAGGGAGAAAAAGAGATGGCTTCGCCAAAGCCAGACTGAATCATATCTACCGACTTTCTTTTGGGGGCTGCAAAACAATCCCAACTCCTACCTCAAAAGCAAAGCAAGACTCGCCCCTTGCCAAGCCACAAAAGGCAACCCGAAAATCCGTAAACCAGCCTTCCATTTTGCAGACGTAATCGGCGAAATTATCCCCGAGATGCCTTATCTTTGCGAAGCGGAGATTTCGGGGCAAAAGAGAACGATTTTCCCCATTTTCCCTCTGTTTTGAGATAGGCAACGAAGAAAAGTGTTAAATCTTCGATTTTTGAGCAGTATATCTTAAGTCATAAAACACTGATAATAAGCCATTATAATCAACCACTATAATACAGCATAGGCATCTTTATTCGCAGTAGTTGCAAAAATCAACAACTTTAATTCGGGCTCGAAGCCTAGTGCCTTTTCTATTTCTGTATCAATCTCACCTTCTGTTAACTGAGCATTCGCATAGTCATCCTTACCTTTGCATTGAATATCACAATATCCGCCATATTTTTCAACATATGAAAATACACCAACACCATGCTGATTTCGCCCTTGGCAACCATGTCGTTTTATTGTATCTTCACAAGTCCATATTTCACCCCACAATAATTTGCAGAGTTTTTCAAAGTCTTGCCAGTTACTTGGCTTTTTCAATTGATTTTGTGCTATCATACAAAGAAAATATTTTATATACCTAATCTTAAGTCATTGTCATTGTACAATCACAATCAACTTCCTATCTCTATTCAACACAATATCATGTCCATATTCATCAAGATGCTGATATTGATGTTCTCTCCAACCCCTTAGTTCTACCGATTTAACACCTGCTGATGAAAGAACTGAATAGAAGCCCACTCTGATTCTTGGATCTTCAGTCTGTAATAGTTCTTCATATAGTTTATCAGCCGTTGCTTTATCTCGTTTCAACCTCATGGTCAAGGGGGTAACAATCATTCGATAGACAAAAGTCTCTTGAAGTTTGGTCAAGTAGTATTTCAGGTTCTCCACAACTTTGTTATCATCCATCATTGAGAATATGAAGTTGTATGAGGCATAACAATTAGTCAATTCATACTTGTTCTCTTTTAACTCGCTATAAATCTCTTTCAAATTTTCCACGTTAGTGTTGAGTGAACAATTAATTGATATTCTATTAAAGGAATCATCATGCCATTTCCACTCTTCCAGCTTCAGAAGCTGTTTTATATCTTCATCTTTATCAAATTCAGTGACAATGATTTGAGCCAATGTCGCAGACATTTCGCTATTCGTATTATCTATATTGGCTATAACCAATTCTTTCAATAACTGTTTCTGGTTTCCCACTTTCATTAAGAACAGCAGAATATTTGCATCGTCAATATTATCTCTATTTTCATTAAGATACTTTACAATGATTCGAGCCGCGTCTGATGTTGTGTTAATATATTTTGAGAAGAAAACAACATAGGAATAGATACACTTGTCTTCCTTAACAATTTTCTTTAAATTAGCCATATCATCGGCAAGTAAATAATCAGCCTCATCAACGATTGTTTTCTCAATATATGGACTATCATTGTAGAAAATGTGCATCTGGGAAAATTCATACTCTTTACCACCAGAACTCAAGTTTAACTGCACATATTCATCAAGCTTATGATACATTAGATATATACAGAATCGCATTTTGTATGTGTATTCTGTTGTCACCTGAGCCGTATCGAACACCTCCTCGGTAACTTTGAATACGTCTGTATCCCTCCCCGTCCTTTTCAAATGAACAACTAGACATAAGACCATATCACAAAGGACATAGGCATTCCCTTCCTGTTTGAATAGGTGTAACATTCCCTCTAAATGCTCGTCCATACTCGACAGGTTGGAAATCTTATGTATCATCATGAGTCTTAAACGCGTATCCATGTGATACCACTTCTTAAGCATTCGAGAGGCTAACTCAGAACCATGATATTTTACTATAATCTGACCAGCAAATCTATAGTCGTCAGAATAATTAGTCAGAAGGTACTCTTTGACATCCTGACGCTCAGAATAATTCTGTATAATGGCTTCCAGTATGCCCCATTTTGAACCGAGGATATGGTCACTCATCGAGATTTCGCCATTGAGTATCCGTGGTATGTACCTTTCTGCAAATTCCTCCTTGTAATGTTCTATATACACAGACACTGCACGGTCTTTCATTATATCCTTGTTCGCATTATCGATACATTTATCTAGATATGCCTTAATACGTTCGTCATTGCCTTGGTATATTTCATATGCATATCCTGCTATCCACGAAGATTGGTTTAACGGCATCTCATCCAGACATCGCTGAAGTTTTTCGATAACATCAGCATCTTGTCCCCAGTTTTGGATGAGAGGATGGACAACAATATGCTGATAACTTTTCATCCCCTCTAATGCTTCAAGAAGTTTAGCTTTAATTCGAGAATCGTTAACAATGGTATTTACAATGAGGGACTCAGCACCCCACATAAAATGATTTTTGTCCCTATTGACAGCCCATTCGGTTATAACTTGAAGCAAATCAGAAGATAGTTCTTGTCTTTGAATAATCGCCCACAATTCATATCCATTCCCAAAATTAAAAGAATATTCCTTATTAAGTTCCTCCCTGATGGCCTTGATAACATTTGGATGATTTATCCAACATGTCAATAGATATTTCCAGGCTATATCCTTGCTAATACTACCTTGTTCTCTGTAGGGTGCGCTAACCGACTTTAAAGCCTTTTGCATGACAGCATCGTCTTGTAGGAAATATTGCTGCAATAACCGGTTAGCCTCCTCTCGAATTGAAAATGGTAGTTCTGAAACTAATTCAAGGATTCCATCAGATAAAACGGGCTCACCTTTAAATAAAGAAAACTCCATTTGATAAAAGTGAGTAAAGATGTCACCTGCCACAACTTTCCGTATTAGCTCGTTTTCCTGATCTATATCTATCCCATCTACAATAACACTTCTAATGAAGAAGGCTACCACTTCTGGCAATGTTGATGGTACTATATATGAATTAACCATCTCCAGCAACTTCTCATCTCCAGCGATATGATTCCTAATTACCTTAGATGCGAGTATTTTGTTGCTCACATCACCATTTATAACAGTCAAAACAACAAACTGGCGATCTTCTTCCGTCAAGTTAGCCACTTGTGCCAAACCAGATAACCTAATGTCATGATATACGGAAGCCGAAGGGATATATCTGGAAATAAAGTCTTCAATACGAGCCTGTAATGAGGTATTATACAAACCATCGAGCAGGATTTCCAGTAAATCATGTTTGAAGTCATAATCAGATTCCCACTCAATCCTTTGTATGCATTCTTCAATTTCTTCGAGTAAGAAATATTTGGGTGCTTTCACAGATCTTACCAGAACCTCTAATTTCAACTTATACAAATAATAATCCCTATAATCGTTTGTTCTTATAGGTTTTAAGATATTGTACAAACCTACAAAAGCTGATGCTGGCATCATTTCGAAAAGAAAGAGAACAACTTGGTGTAGCCCGGTATTCGAAACATTATCTCGAATAAACGCTTTAGCCCTCTCTATATCTACCGAAAGGTATTTGGCAGTCATAAATTCCTGTAGTTGCCTATTGATAAAGGAGATGCGAGAGCCTATTCTTTCCTCTATAACGCCCAGTTGATGTGTATCATGCCTGAATAAATCATCAACAATACGCGCATTATTCAGTTCCTGCCCTGATGTCTGACTATTCAGATATTGGTTAAGCAGTATTTCTGCCTGGGTCTTATCCATGCTGCCATCATTGTAATAGTCAAACATTTCTTTTGACAGAACTCCAAGCATCATTTTGTTACTTGTGTAGTCAAATGACCCAGAATAGTCGTAAGCCTGGTACTTGCGTGACTGCTGATGCTTAACAAACAATTGCTCCATTATACAGTCCATGGCTGCAATATTGTTGTGAGGAAGTTCGTTACCCTGTAGATATTGCCCAATAAGGATGGTTAGCAGCATAGGGTTCTCTTTCATACGATCAACGTCATGTAGCGACCTCAACTTAGCAGATAGGAACTCTGCTGTCCTCTTTGTTTCGCGAACCAGACCATTATAATGATCAACGCATTTCTTCACAAGCTCATCCTGCTGTAGCGCAGACAATGGTGCGATTGTATATGTGTCGCTTGTACTGAAGGGAGAATTGATATTCGCAATGCCATATTCCCTACTTGAAAAAATGGCTAGTAAATTACCAGCTTCTGTCTCCGCCTTCACTTTACGAATAATTCTATCTGCTTGTAAGGGCTCATCACCCCATTCATCTATTCCATCAGCTATTAATAGTATCTTTTGCTGCTCAAATGCATATTCCAGATAATGGCTGTTTTTCTCCCATAACTTACTTTCTTGAAGCCAATCCCGAACTATGCTCTTTATATCACTATCGCAATTCCTTGCCATATATGAAAATGGCATCCATACAGGTAAGTAGCCGTCATAGATATCCATTTTTCCTTTTAGTAGTTGTAAGGTAAGATACTTTAGCAAAGAAGACTTGCCTGAGCCGGGACCTCCCACAATGAGTAATATATTCCTGCTGGGATTCAATATGGTTGATGCAGGGATTCTGATTTCTCTATTGCTCGTTTTATTCAGTTGGCTATAGAATTCTTTAAGATATTGCTCACTATATTCTTGAATCTCACTACTTTTTATATAGAGATTTGTCGGATCAGCCAGAACAAACTTCTCTTCTGGTTTCACTTGATCATCAGAATATAAGCTTTGTACTTCATCAATAAAGTCAGGCATTACAAATCTTGCCTCTAGAGGGAACCGCGTATTATTACGGTTAACCAGTATTGAATCATTGACATCACGGAACAAGCTACCGTAAACAACATCCATTGCTTGTTTACACTGTGTTATTTTGATGAAATTAAGTGATTTCCATCTTCGTAGCGTTAACTGTGATTTTATCTTTTCTTCTAATACCTGTGTAATCTTTACATTGTGAAACTCACCTTCCGTCGCAGCATATTTCCATAGTACACCATACATCAATGGTTGATTCTGGGCAAAAACACCACCACCAGACATTCCATGTAAACTGTCCATCTTGTCTACATGCGAAGTGATATTAACCAAATCTACTTTGCTATCTACACATTTACAGTCCAGTCTGGTAATTATATCTTGTGCCTCACCTGAAACCCCATATAGTTGCATGGATTTTTCTTCAATGAGGTCATCCGCCAACAAGAAGGGAGTAAAATGCTTTTCGCTCTTGTCAATCTTAATGATAAGAAAATCTTCACCAATAGGAAGTAAAGAATTCGAGATAGTGTCTTTTGTAATGGTTTTATAGGTTACAAAATGGCCATCCTCAAATACTTCTATTTCGATTGTTCCTAATCTTATCAAGAACAGCATTCAACTTCTTTTTTCTAGTATCTTTAAAAATATGCTGAGCTGTAAAGATATAATCATACTCGTCATCTCCATCTAATGGGTATAGGACTCCACTTCCTCGAAACTGGAGTCCTCTTCCTTTGATGTCAGCCTTTATCTTAACACAATTACTGCGTATGTCAAAAGTTGAATTCATTGCAAACGTTGAGATTAATATTATTTTCTGTCAACTCTTCTGCTGTTATTCCAAGTACATCAAGAGATTCTTGATAGTTAAAATACACGTTGATTGCCTTATCTGCACTGTCTCTGTAGCGAATAAGCTTGGCAATAGTCTCTTTATTTGGAAAATAATATTTATTATTCTTCTTTGTCGAAATTATGAAGTTTGAACATGTTACCTCGTTAAGGATGTTTTTAGTAACATTTCGCGTACTCCCATGATGGGGAAGTTTCATAAAATCCAATTCAAGAGGTGTACCGTTAGTCTTATTATAAGACTGAAGCGCATCACATAGTTTCTTAGGGGTACTGTCACCTGGTAACAATAACTTCTTGCCTGCACATTCAGCCAGAATTATAATTGACTGACTATTGGTACCTCCTTCATCTATATCGTCATCATCAACATTATCAATCAAGGTCCTTAAATCAATATACCAATCATCTGAACGAACTCCAAGCTCATCAGGTTCTTTCGGCTTATTTTCATATGCAACATCATGGTCAGGTGCTAATACATGCAGTTTTATGTCGCCAAACTCTATCGTAGAACCAAGTAACTCGGAAGTATTATTATTCCAGAACAATCCGTCTATTTCAAGAAGAAGAGACGTTAACTCATTTCCTTCGCCTACAGAATATTCATCTGTCTCTTCTTTCTTGGGAAAGTTAAACCAAACTTGTTTCAGCCTATGTGTCTCTCCAATTTCTTTCATGTGTTTAACCAATGCTATGATACCAGCTATGTGGTCAGAATCAATATGAGTCACCACAAGCAGGTCAATAATCTCATCCTGTGGCATTTTGCTATACTTGGCCCTAATAGCTGCTGTAGATTTTCCACCATCAATCACAATATTCTTCTTATTGTGACTAACCCAAATACTATCACCAGTACCTGCTTGAAGAATCTCTATGACCATTTTCTATATATGTTTTATTAACTTATAACAATGTAATCAGTCTCTCAAACAATCTATTAGGATTATTTTCATTCCATCCTCGCGGGTGTATGCCATTTCTCCACCTGTGAGGGCAATTAGCGAATCTGGTTCACGAAGCCTTAATCGAAGAATCAACGAAACAACATTTCTTTCCTGTTCGTATTACAGTCCTTGAGCGAATAGCCAAAGACCACGCTTCAATATCATCTATGACAAAAATTTCTCCAATGCACTCCATAATCATCAAACGTGGGCATAGATAGCCCTTTCATTTCCTCTGCGACATCGGCAAGCATGTATGTTTTTTTAAGTACAGATGTTTCTTGCGTATGCATGAAGAGTCAGTCTTGTCAACGCTGGATTTCGATGTGTCTTACCCACCCTCGAAATATCCTCGTCACAGATTACTTCCTCATAATCT
Source organism: Parabacteroides sp. B2-S-102 (assembly GCF_023656665.1). Lineage (NCBI taxonomy): Bacteria > Pseudomonadati > Bacteroidota > Bacteroidia > Bacteroidales > Tannerellaceae > Parabacteroides > Parabacteroides sp. B2-S-102. The sequence continues at coordinate 193,531 of NZ_JAMOKM010000004.1, forward strand.
TTAGCTATCAGTAATTTCGTATCTAAACTCATATCTTCAAGTGAAACTGGCCAACCAGATATTTTATCTCTTTCGAGACTAACTACGAAAATAGTGATTACATCTCATTCAGCCAATTATTTTTCTATTTTTGTTCTAGATAACTTTGTATTTTTGATGGTATACAGTTTGTTAAATTGATTCGGTCAAAGATGGTGATTGTATCGAAAGCAACTTTACTTTATCTCCGTATTCATATATACGTTCATTAAAGTAAAGCTAACAGAGGGAGAAAAAGAAATGGCTTCGCCAAAGCAGAGCCGAACCATATCTACCGATTTTCTCTTTTGGCTGCAAAAGAATCCGAAATCCTAACTCAAAAGCGAAGCAAGATTCGCCCCTCATCAAGACACAAAAGCAACCTGCAAATCCGTAAATCCATCTCCGATTTTGCAGCCTCAATCGGCGAAATAATCACCGATATGCCTTATCTTTGCGAACCGGAGGTTTCGGAGCAAAAGAGAGCTATTTTTCTCTTTTCCCCTTCGTTTGAAGATAAACTAAGGTTAAAAGTGTTAAATCTTCGATTTTCGGCAAAAAACAAGTAAATTTTTGAGCCTTCTACCTTTTAAGCCATAAAGTATTGACAGTCAATTAGCATAATATGCTGCATCGACAATTATCATTTCATAAAGCTGTTTGGATCTCTTATTTGTGAATACATACAAATGTTATAATAATGATATACAGCTAAATATAAACAAAATATCTATAGCTAAAGTTACTACAAATGATATTCCGTTTAGAATGTTAGAAAAATATCCTCGTTAATTATTTCAGCAACTCTAGAAGTTGTTATCAACGAACTCCAAGTTTATTGAAATTATCCTCGATATGCTAATAGAATCTTACACCATTACTCTACAACTTATTATTTCGTTATTGAATACTATTCTTGATCTCCATCTAGTGAAACTGCTGGAAGATATCTCATCCAATCCATCATATTAGAAAGATTTCTTATTCTTTCATCTATCGTAGGGAATTCTATTGCATCGAACAATGCCTGTTAGTTAGAATTTGATTAAGTCATATTTGAAATATCAGAATTATGCAAATTATCGGTACTATTTCGAATCAGTGCCGATAATTTGCATGTTACTGACTAACCAAACGGATTGCCAGATGTGCGTTAACATATGAAATATGACATTAGTCTACCTTCACCCTCTCCTCTTCCTGCCATTCAGCAAACGAGACAATCTCTTTGTATTGCTCAGCAGTCAGAGATGATCCGCTATCTTCACTACATTCATATTCCCACGGTAGCTCATAAACGGAGCCTTCCTCCTGATAGCCCATATAGTTATGGTATGAATAAGGAACCAACCTGACATAATCTTCTTCCTCAAGAATCTTCAGAAGCTTGTCGGCATCGTAGATTATTAATGGAACACCGGACTTATACAGAGCTGTGTCAACTTCAATGGCGAGACCGGCATTCGCAGAATAACTGTTGGAAACGACAATCACCCATCCTGACCGTTCTGTATCTGATGCAAAGATATTCAGGCAGGAAAGCCCCAGTTCTCCATAATGATCCTTGGCAAACCAGATGAAATCATCCGGACTATCAATATCGTACTGCTCATCAATTTTTGCAAACTTCATCCGATTATAATAAGCTACGTCATGCAATTCATTAGGGCCATAAGTCTGTTCAGTCTGGTTGTATTTACTGACAGGCAAATTTCTGTAGAACGACTCATACACTAATAATGGCATCCACCAGTCTGCGCAGATAGGCAAAAATACGGGTAATAGTTTCCCTGCTCCATTCATCGTTATAGTATTCATTATTATCCGAAACATACGAAGAATAATTTGAAACAACGAAACGGGTATATTTCCGGTCTGTAAACCGGATTGCTCTTCGCTCCATGTATATGGAAGCGACATGAAACCAGCGTGTTTCCATCGGGTTGAATGAATGCCAATCCCGAAAAAAATCTTCTTTATTTTCATACTTTCCCGAATTAAACCCATTCATAAGATGCTCGTTCTGGAAAACATATCCCATCTGATTGGATAATACTTTGGTTCCACCAATCTCTGCATCAATATTCGTATGTGAATCCAGACATCAATCCGGTCGTTGCTCATCAAGTCTCCATAGTCACTCGCAAAGGCACTGTTCAGCACCGAATCTTTATGACAAGGCGCAACTACCTGAAAAGTGGGCATAGGTGCAGATCATTCATGTATTGTATTCTCATTTCTTTGATAGTTCAACCTGTTTCTCTATGATAGTCTTTACCCGTGCGAATGAAACCGGAGTGAAGTCGTTATTGTCAACTCCCACATCATATTGTGTAGAGAAAAGCATTTGAAGGCGAGGCTTATCTTTTCCGGTGTTATTCCTGCTTGTATGCACATGGCCGAAAAGCTGCCAGGTATCATCGTATGAGCCGCTATAGCAAAGGAATGGGCAATGATTCAGATAAATCTTCTGTTTATCCACCTCGATGTACATTTGCATCGTGATCAGTTCGAAATATTTTGTATAATTCTGCCTCAAGTTCTTCATGTCATGATTACCGGCTATGAGATAGATTTTCCCATTCAACCTTTTGAGTATCTTTGTCCATTCAGCAGAGCCACCAAGACAGAAGTCGCCAAGATGAAATACGATATTATCCGGACCGACCACACGGTTCCAGTTGGCAATAAGTGTTTCATTCATGTGTTCTACATCCTTGAATGGTCTGCTACAGAACCTGATGATATTGGTATGATTGAAGTGGGTATCGGATGTAAAGAACACCCCGCTTCCGTTGAATTTGTAATCCATAATCTTCTTTTTTTATGCACATCACTGCGCTGGTTAATAAAACTGAAGTTTTCAATGCCCATGGACGGAAATGACGGAGTAGAGCGCATAATGCGAACGTCACCAATGGGCAAAAACAAAGCCGTTGAAAAATTTAGTAAGGACTTTTCAACGGCTTCAATTTATCTTTTTAATAGGAATACCTGCATCTAATGTACTCCTACCTGTCTATAAAACGTTCGCTGGAAAGTGTTTTTGAATTTACCGAATGACCCAATGCCTAAAGTATGAACATACGACATACGCTCAAAGCATACTGTGCTTCGACATAATGTGTTTACTAATATGTTCATTCTATTCTGCAGCATTGTAATTTTTTTAATGCTTTTATTCAATTGTGAGTGCAAAAATACTGAATTTTCTTGAGAACCAATCAACTATTCGCTAACTTTTTGATAGCTTTATAACACTATTATTGTCAAACAGACGTGGAGAAATAGAGTACCTATAACCAAGCAACTTTTTCAAATGGTTGAAATAGAATAATTCAGTCAATCCTTCACCGACAATATGAATGACCTGTCTAGTTGCTGTATTCTTTCTAACTTTTCTCATAAGGTTACTTTTCTACTTCTACTCATTGTTTGTAAGATTTTTGAGCCTATAACGGTGTACGGCTCTATTAAACACTTACAAACCATCAAGAACTGTTTTACCTTTCAACATCTTTTCTTTCTTTTCATTAAACATCTAATATTCTGATTCTTTGATAATACGCAAAGTCTCTTGCTTATATCCTTTGCGGTCGTACTCCTCCCCTCTACACATCCAACAACTACATGGAGTTCCCGTAGTTTTATAAACCTGCGCCCATTTATTCTTTGCCAATTCAAACCAATGAGGATGCTCATAACAACTACCATCTTCACGAATAATGCAAAATTACGATAAATATTGGCAATTATATCAGATGGGGTATATTATCATAATAAACAAAGATTGAAATAAAGCAATTCCAATAAAAGCATTACCTTTGTAAACAACAAGCATTCTGTAACATCCATGCAAAAAAGTAACTGCAACAACTGCCCCCTAAGGAAAAAATACGATAAAAGCCCTCAGTCATTAATGGGACGCTTTTGGCGTTGGCACATAAACTTCTGCCCAGGCTGGAAAGGATATTTCAAATCTCTTTCGCCTGACGAGCAAAACGAGATTAGAAAGAAGTATAACTTCGATAAATACAATAAATAATGAAAAAAGAAATTCTATTCGTCTTGTTAAAAGACTTTGCCGATTGGGAAGGAGCTTATATCGCTCCAAACCTCAATGCAGGTGTTGAACCCGGAAGTGAAAGCAAATATATAGTTAAAACCGTATCTGTCAGGAAAGAGCCAGTTGTATCTATCGGAGGATTCAAGGTGCTCCCCGACTATGGAATCAATGACATTCCGGCCGATTATGCAGGAATCGTATTAATAGGTGGCATGAGCTGGTTCACCCCGGAAGCCGAAGCCATTGTTCCTCTGGTAAAAGAGGCCATCGAGAAGAAGAGGCTGGTGGCCGGTATTTGTAACGCCTCCGTTTTTCTTGGTATACACGGTTTCTTGAACCATGTAAATCATACCAGCAACGGATTGGATTACCTCAAACAATTTGCGGGGGTTAATTATACAGGTGAAAATCTTTATATGGATGAACCGGCTGTCAGAGCCGGAAACATTATTACCGCCAACGGATTTGCAACTCTGGAGTTCTGTCGTGAAATACTCTATGCGCTGGAGGCAGACTCTTCCCAAAAGATAGAGAGAAGCTATCGAATGAACAAAACAGGTGTTTGGGAAGATCCAGAAGTGGGATAAATTATTATCGCGGTTTATAGCTGAAAGCTGGGGATGTATCCCATAAGATGTGTATGAATTTAAATAATGCGAAATCATCTACCACATCTACCATTACCCTTAAAAGTCCCTATCTATAAATCACTTATCTAATGGTGGTAGATAATAAAACATCTACCACCAACAACTTACATCTACCACCATTTACTACTTTTCGACCACTAAATACAACCGTCCCCTACTCGCTAACTGCGTCTTAAGCCCTATCTTTTTCAAGAAACGACCAAAGACGGAGACATTGCTCATCGGAAGTTTTACGCCGCTCTTTTTTTGCAGCGATAGGTAGATCTCTCCGGCAGAGATCTTCAAACCTTCCTCCTTATGCGAAGCGGGACGATAATATTGAAAAAACAGATCCTCGAACAAAGGACGTTGTTGAAACGCCTCGTTCGCTTGCATCTGCGAGACCTCTTCCTCATGCGTCAGCCAATAACGCTCGTTATTATTCAAGGCGGCAACCGCTTGCGCATAGAGCTGGAGATAATCGATAGGCTGGGCATTGTCTATCATCCCTTTCACCTCGATACAAATGAAACGGCGGCTGCCGGAAGGATCGCCCAGCAAATCCGTATGGTTGCTCGTAGCGATAAAGGAAGCGTAACGTTTCACCGATTCCACCTGCGTAGCATGAGGCTTGCGCACATTTACGACCGGCTTCTGCAACAGATGCTTCAAGAAGCCTTGATGCCTCGCGCTCACTTGGTCGAACTCATCAATATTGATCAATCCGAAACGAGTAAGATACAGCTCGGCATCCCGCTTCTTGCTGAAATCGATGCTGTCCGTGTAATACTTATTCAAGTCCGGTGGCAACAGGTTGAAGCAGAACGTGGACTTCCCGCATCCCTGCCCGCCCACCAAGAGCGGGGAAAGGCTGTTGCCATGCTGTTTATCACGCCCCTGCCAATGCGCTACCATCGACAGGAACCAAGTGTAAAACAACTGTTCCCACCGTACGTTGTCGCAAGGGATGCGTGCGGCCAGCGGACGGATGCGATCCTTGCCATCCCACACGGGCAAGCGGGTCAAATAGTCCTCGATAGGCGCATAGTCCGGGATGCGATCTGAAAAGACAAAACGCCGTACATCCCTGTCCCATAGCTGCAATCCTTCTTTCTGGGCATTCAAGGCGATACTGTTCAGCACACGATCCGTCACGGGGCGATAGTCAAAACAGAAGGTGTTTTTCTCCCGATATTCCGGTCCGCCAGACATCAGATTGTACCGGAAATCGTAACGGCGGTTCATAAACTCCTCCATTTTCAAGCTCTGTAGTTGCTCCGGCTTGTAAAGGGACGTACAACCAAAGTCCGAATCGGAGGCTAACCGATACGACTGCCTCAAGGTCTCCCGGATCTCCACTTCCGAGATCAGATTCCCCAAATAAAGCATCGTCCACTTCACACAATCCTCCTCTTCTACCCCAGCCGCGAAACAAAGTCTTCCAAGAGTGACCAACAAAGGTTTGAAATCCACCTTTATGCTCAAACTTCCATGTTCCTCCAAAGCCCGCTGCAAAGCGAATTCATATTGGATGGCAACGTAACGGTATTGGTCATAAAGCGTCTGCCCGGCACTCTCTACCAGTACCGGTACCCGTTTTTCGAACCGTTCCTGGTAGGCGCTTTCGTCGGGCATAGCCACAGGCTGCTCCAGATGAATGGAAAGGGCGTCCGGATTGTAATACACATCGGCATCATAACTGAGGCGGCAGCCCATCTCCAGCACCGGACGTTTCAGCTCGATGGGATAAGAAAGGCGAGGCTCATACGTCTTGAGCGCATGTCGGTAAGCGTGCGCATGAAAAACCTCGGCATCCGTACGCGAACGGGGAAGCGACCCGTCGGGATAGGTATAAGCCACCACGAACTTCACGCTCCGTCCGCTAGAGCCGATCATAGCGAACAGTGTCTGCGGATATTCCACTATTTTTTGTTTCAAGGACAAAGCCTCTTCTATGCTCTTCAATCGATTGATCTCCAGTAAAATCCAGCCATTATACTCCTTCAACTCGCCTTTTCGAAAAGTTCCGGCAAAGAGCAACTGAGGTAATTTCCGGGTAAACGGATACCGTTTGTCGGGATAAGCCCGCCTTAATTTCTCTCGAAAGAGCGCAAGCTTATCCCTCGTCCGCTCATCCTTTACCCATGCCACGATCTCCTCCATACGCATCGCCCGTTGCGCGACGGTATGTCGATAGGCTGTTTGCTTGGTTATTTTCATGTCTAATATATTATTTAAGAAGTTGAATGTCTTATGCTTACAGTTTTTCCTATAGAAAAACTAAAGTTTTCCCCTAATAAAACTTTTGTTTCCTCTAGGAGAAACTTTTGTTTTCCCTAAGAGAAACTCTTTGTTCTCCTAAGGGAAACTCTTATCAGCTCTTATCCCTTCGTCCATCGGTAGCCACTCTGCCAAGCATCAAAGACTGGTTCATCCTCTACTCCGTACGCCCGAAAGACCTGACGGATATACTGTTGGTCTTCGGGCGAGAAGGTTCTTTCCTTGCGCTTAAACTGATAAAACTTATTCTTACCGTATGTCATCAACAGACGTTGCTTAATGCGTTTCGCCTCCAGATAAGGTATCTGGTCTAATAGGTGATCCATGCCGACAGCGTATTGCACGGGGGTATCCGCCATGAAAGCCGCACACTTTCCGGTAGGACTGGTACGTGCGGGATTCACGATGCTCACCGCCCAAAGCGTATCGGGGATAAAACGGACAATTTGATGCCGCAAGCAGCGGTTGGCGTTCTTACAATTTTCATTAAAACAATGTACAAAGCCTGTCGGCACCATAGCGTAATCGAGTTTTTCTATCATATCTTTTAGATTTTCAGTATTCCTCAAATATAACACTTTTTTCCTTCACACGAAAAGAAAATTGTATGAAAATCAATAATAAGTGGTAGATATTGAATAATAATTGTAGATGTTTGGAGATCTACAACCTATAGGTAATATTCTTATTTACAGAGAGTACACAATAGAGTGGTAGATATTGTAGATGTTTTTATAAATTCAATGTTACAGGAAACTCATAATACGTAAAAGAACGAGCCAATACAACTTCTTCATCTTTTCACTATCACATAGCAGGATATTTTATATCTTTATTGCCTGTTTATAATCATGATTGGATACATATGGACATAGATTTCGCATCATACATCCGTGGTAGTGAGGGTAACATTCATCATCAATACCCCACAACAGCCAACCGAACAAGTCGACCGAACAAGTACCGAACAAGCTAACCGAACAGTTCAGCGCACCGCTTTTAGCTATCGTAAAGGCTATCGGGACAGAACAATGTTCATTGAAAGTAAAAAGTGATTACAAACAATTTGCATAGATAAACGAAGAATGAAAACATCCATCAATTACCTTCCCGAACAGAAACGGGATGACCTCAGAAGAATTGTAGAGTGCGTACTGGAAGTACTTCCCGATTGCGAGATGATCATTCTCTACGGAAGTTATGCCCGGAATACATACGTTGACTACGACCAACGCATCGAATACGGTATCCGCACCTGTTTTATGAGCGATTATGATATTTTGGTAGTTACCAGTACCCGTTTCCAAAGATATATTATCAATCACATCTTGAGTAAGGCCACCGATAATTACTACAAAGGGAAGAACAGATACGTATCCACCACCGTACAGTTTATAGACGAGAGCATCGACGATCTGAATAAAGCCATCGATAAAAACCGATATTTCTATACTGATATCAAGCGAGAGGGTATCATGCTTTACAACAGCGGTCGTTATAAGCTGGCCCGCCGTCGTAAACTGAACTATCGCGAAATAAAAGAGTTGGCGGAGGAGTATTACAACGACAGGTTTGAACGTGCGAATAGTTTCTTACGTAGTGCCCGATATTCATACAAGGATCAGGATTACAAAATAGCATCGTTCCACCTTCATCAAGCTTGTGAGAATTATTACAACAGCATAATCTTGACTTTTACATTGTATAGTCCCAAAGAGCATAGCCTAATAACGTTATCCGGCAGAGCCAAAACGCATTCCCTAGAGTCATCCGAAGCCTTTCCCCGGGATACGGAAGAGGAGAAACGACTTTTCGACTTGCTGCAGGACGCATACGTTCAAGCTCGTTATAATTTACACTTCCGCGTCACTAAAGAAGATATCGAGGCGCTTATACCCAAAGTAGAACGGCTCCGGGATATCACGCGACAATGTTGCGAGGAGAGAATCAAGGTGTATGCGGCAAAACAAAGACAGGTTTGATGAGATTCCCCTCAATCGCCACCTTTATAACCCCATCCAACCTGTTTTCGAAGATACGGTAAGCCTCCTCAATCTCGCTCAATGGAAACTTATGGGTAATAAGAGGCGTCGTGTCTATCTTACCTTCTTCTATTAGGTTAAGAATCTCGGCGCAATCGCAGCCATCCACCCCACCAGTCTTGAAAGTCAAGTTCTTGCCATACATGTCTGGCAAAGGAAGAAGCTGAGGTTTATCATAGAGGGCTACGATGGTGACAATGGCGTTCGGACGGGCACAATCCCATGCCAAGCGGAAGGTATCCTCACTCCCCGCGACCTCCAATACGACATCCGCACCGCCATGATCGCTGTTACGAAGAACAAATTCCTTACAGTTTTCGGGATCTGTCACCAAGACTTCCGGATAACGCTGGCGAACGAACCGGGCCCTTTCCGGAGACTTCTCGCAAACAATAATACGTCGTGGCTTCTTCAACAACACGCACAACAAAGTACAGATCCCCGTAGGACCAGCGCCAATAATGAAAACCGTATCCTCCTCTGAGATCTCCGAGATGCGGGCAGCCCAAAAACCTGTCGCTAACACATCACCGACCAGCAAAGCCTGCTCATCGCTAACCGTATCTGGGATACGATTCAAGCCTCGATCCGCATAAGGAACCCGGACATACTCCGCCTGCCCCCCATCGATACGACAGCCCAACGCCCAACCGCCATTGGGATCGGTACAATTATTGACATATCCACGCCGGCAGAAGAAACACTCTCCGCAAAAGGTCTCGACATTCACGGTCACCCTGTCACCCGGCTTGACTGCAGTAACATCGGCACCCACCTTTTCCACCACACCAACCATCTCATGCCCAACGGTTATTCCGGGTACCGCACGTGGTACGCTACCGTGTTTGATATGAAGATCGCTAGAACAGATACTACCCAAAGTCACACGTACGATAGCGTCCCATGAATCCTGTATTTCCGGTATCGGTTTCTCCCGCAATTCAAATTTCCCTTGTTCAATATAAGTGTACGCAAGCATGATATTTTCTTCTTTTAGTTAATCGCCTTACAAAGATAAGGATCGTATCGCCAAAAATATCAGATATATCAGTAATTTGGGTACAAACTGTTTCATTTTTCTCTCCTATCTTTATCGCCATAAATACATAGCATTCTCGTAATGAATATAAAAACAACAAAAATTCAAGAAGTATGAAACGAATCGTATTATTCATGGTCATGGTCTCAATGGTATGTATCGCCTCTTATGCGCAAAAGGCTGCCGAAGGGACAAAAGTTTTAGTGGCTTACTTCTCGGCAACGGGAAATACTGAAAAAGCGGCCCAACAAGTCGCATCTATTGTCAGCGGTGATCTTCACAAGATCCAACCTGAGAAAAGCTATACCTCCGCCGATCTGAACTGGCGGGATAAATCCTCACGCAGCAGCGTAGAGATGGACGATCCTACATCACGACCGGCCATTATCGATGATTTGAAGAACCTAGCGGAGTATGACACCGTTTACCTAGGATTTCCCATCTGGTGGAATCAAGCCCCAAGACTCATCAACACCTTTTTGGAAAAATACAATCTCTCGGGTAAAACCGTTATCCCATTCGCCACATCAGGCAGCAGCAGTATCTCGAACGCAGAGAGCGAATTGCGGAAAGCCTATCCGGATGTGAACTGGCAAAAAGGGAAGTTGATGAACGGAGTGACAGAAGAAGATATCAAGAATTGGACTAAAAAATAAATGATTATGAGAAAGAATTTTGGAGCGAAGCCTTTAAGCTATCCGCAACCCGTATTTATTATCGCCACGTATGGAGAAGATGGAACTCCCGATGCGATGAACGCCGCTTGGGGCGGTATCAGTGAGATGAATGAGATCAGCATGTGTCTTAGCGCCGGTCACAAGACAGTTAAGAATATCCTGAAGCGTAGAGCTTTCACGGTAAGCATGGCAGATGCCGATCATGTCGTAGCTTGTGATTATGTAGGTATCGTGTCGGGCAATAAAGTTACCGACAAGTTTGCCAAAGCAGGATTTCACGCTACAAAATCGGACTTCGTAGATGCTCCGTTGATCGACGAATTGGCCGTGGCTATCGAATGTAAATTGAAAGATTACGATCCGGATACTTGCATACTCCGTGGCGAGATCGTAAATGTCAGTGTTGACGAGCGTGTACTTGATGAGAACGGCAAGGTGAATGTAGCTAAAGCCGCTCCCATCATCTTTGATCCATTCAACAACGACTATTTGAGAGTGGGCGAAAAGGTAGGAAATGCCTTTGCTGATGGAAAACAATTGAAATAAATGACAGGGTAATAACAATTAGTATTGATAGTAGCCTAGATTACTATCAATACTAATTTTGGAAACTATGTAATCAAATTCTGTTATAAACCAATTTAGAGATATCATATCCTCGTTTCATTATCTTGCCGAGCAAATCTTCCATAACCGCTTCCGGCAAGGATTTATCACGACTCAAAATCCAGAGATACTTGTCAGAACTGCTTCCTACCACAACATACTGATAATGTTCGTCGAGTTCGAAGATATAATAATCTGAATAGAACCATAAAAAGAAAGCGACTTTCAATTTACCCGGGCTATTTTCCGGTTCCGGCTGTTTCGCCCGGCCTACTGCTTTTTTATGGATTCCATCTTTAAACCCCTCGTTTTCCACACGGATTCTTCCATCCGATCGCAATGTATAAGTAGCCGTAACATCCGTCATACCTTTCTCGAAATGATTCTCGTAACGGGCGATCTCATACCACCGTCCCATATACCGGCGGACATCCAGTGCCTGCACGGTACGATGATCTGTTATATTCATAAGCTTTTCTATTGTCGGATAATCATATGTAAAACCAGACTCCAATAATTTCGTAGGATGAACCGTTTGCCCCTCCGTTACAAACGAGGCTCCTTCACCGAACATCAGTCGGAAAATGAATGTAGGCAAAGGCATAACCCAACGGGTTCCATCCGCTCTCGCCAGCGCATATGCCAGTTGCTTTTGGGTGATACATTGCGGAGAGACAAGATTGACCACTCCTCTCAACGTACTATTTTGTATCATAAAATCAAAAGAGCGGCACAAATCATGCACGCTGATCCACGGAAAACTCTGTTGGCCATCGCCTATCACCACACCTATCCGGGAGAGACGTTGCAATTGAAGCATCTGTCTCAATGCCCCGCCATCCTCCGAGAGTACGACCCCGAACCGGGCAATCACAAGCCGCACATCCGGCAAACACGCCCGCGCTTCCTTTTCCCATGCGCCACATAACCGGGCCAAGAAATCCTCACCTTGCCGATTGTTATATTCGTCATATTCTCCGGATGTGGGATAATAGCCTACGGCAGAAGTTGATATAAACAACTTTGGGAAAATATCCCGGGTATTTATGGCATTTACCAACTGATGGGTTGTCCGGATTCTACTATCATATAATTCTTGTTTATACACTTTTGTCCAGCGCTTATTGATGGAAGCACCCGCCAGATTAATGACCACATCACACGATTCCACACGATGGCAAAGCTCATCGAAATTCTCCTCCTTAAACAGGTTCCTTCCTAAAGGAACCACCTCATCACCCTTTTCCGTAAAAAAAAGAGTAAGATGCTGGCCTATGTATCCACTCGCACCGCTGATCGCTATTTTCATGATTCTAAATGATCTTTACCTTATAAACAAGCGCACAACCTATTTAGTTAAACACTATATTTGTTCTTTCAACTAATAATGGATCATGGCAGACAACTATTTGGAAAAAAAATACGAGCAATATCAAGCCCGGAAAATCTCCGGGACAAGAACCAGTCACAATACGAAGACACTCCATAAAACAAGAAGAGTCTTCATTACCGGTGGGGCCGAGGGGATCGGAAAAGCCATCGTGAGAACGTTCAGGGGAGCTGGCCATCGAGTAGCGTTCTGTGATAAAAACGAAGCATCAGGAAAAGAGACTGCGTTACAAACCGGAACTCAATTCTTTCCCGTGGACGTTAGCGATAAGACCGCATTGGAGAATTGCCTGCAAAAGATCATCGAGGAATGGGGCGATATCGATATCATCATCAATAACGCGGGTATCAGCCAGTTCTCATCCATCACGGAAACGAGTGTAGAGGATTTTGATAAGATATTATCCATAAACCTACGTCCTGCGTTCATCACTTCCCGGCGATTAGCGCTCCATCGGCAATCTCTCGATACCCCCAATCCATACGGCAGGATTATCAACATTTGCTCTACCCGTTACTTGATGAGTGAACCCGGTAGCGAGGGTTACGCCGCCTCTAAAGGAGGTATCTATTCTTTGACGCATGCGTTGGCCTTATCGCTCTCGGAATGGCATATCACGGTAAACTCTATCGCTCCCGGTTGGATACAGAATAACAATTACGACCAGCTTCGTCCGGAGGATCATGCTCAACATCCGTCCGGAAGGGTGGGAAAGCCGGAGGATATCGCCCGTATGTGCTTATTTCTTTGTCAAGAGGAAAACGATTTCATTAATGGCGAGAATATTACGATTGACGGTGGGATGACCAAGAAAATGATCTATCTCGACTAAATAAACATCCGTATATGACACAAACATCGAATATAGAAACCAACCGTCTTGTGCTCCGTCTTTTCAGCGAAAGCGATGCTCCTGATGTTTTTGAGAGCTGTAAGAATCCAAACCTAGGCAATAACGCAGGATGGAAACCTCTCGAAACGATCGAAGAGACTATTGATGTACTAAATACCATATTTATCGGAAAAGAAGGGGTTTGGGCTATCGTATCAAAAGAGACTCAACAAGTCATTGGCTCCATTGGCATCATTCCTGATCCCAAAAGAGAAAACCCACATGCTCGCATGCTGGGTTATTGGCTAAAAGAAGAGTGTTGGGGACAAGGCTTCATGACAGAAGCAGTGCAATCCGTATTGAATTACGGATTTACTCAAATGGATTTACATTTGATCACGGCAAATTGTTATCCTCACAATCAACGCTCACAACGTGTATTAGAGAAGAATGGATTCGTATACGAAGGACGGCTTCATCAAGCAGAACTAATGCATACTGGACAAATAGAGGATCATTTGTGCTATTATCTTGACCATCATTCCTTTTCAAACAAAAACAATAGTTTATGATAGTTGTAACAAAAGATTTATATACGCTCAGGAGTTGGGAAGGTCAAGATACGGAATCCTTAACCTTGCACCTTAATAACAAGAAGATCTGGGATAACTGTCGGGATGGATTGCCTCATCCTTATACAAAAGAAAATGCCCGCTGCTTCATCAGCCAAGCACGAGAAAAAACTGAAATATCGGATTTCTGCATTGTGGTTCATGGTGAGGCAATCGGCAATATAGGTTTTGTGAGAGGAGCGGATGTGGAACGTTTCAATGCGGAAGTCGGTTATTGGATCAGTGAGAGATATTGGAACCAAGGGATTACCTCTGAAGCGTTAGCCGATGCGATCCAGTATTATTTTGAGCATACGGAGGTTATTCGTATATTCGCCACGGTGTATGAATATAATCTGGCATCCATGCGGGTATTAGAGAAAGTGGGATTCAAGAAGACTGGCATCTTCCGAAAAGCTTGTTACAAAAACGGGCGATTCATCGATGCGCATCATTTTGAGATCGTAGCGGATGAGAAATTAGTTGGCAACAAAGACTTATAATCCATTTATGCAAATAAGACAATTACAGGTAAACGAATACGATAGGGCATTAACCTTGTCTTTGGACGTGTTCATCCAATGTGGCAAGAATGACTTCGACGAAGAGGGATTGGAAACCTTCAAGAGTTTCATTTACAATAAGGATCTGGTAAATGAGCTAACCATTTACGGAGCATTCGAGGGTGAGTCATTAATAGGTCTAATCGCGACAAAAAATGAAGGAAAGCATATTTCCTTATTCTTCATCACGCCTATGTATCATGGAAAAGGTATCGGCAAACGATTATTCGAGGCCGCTATCCAAGATAAGCCAGTCTCGGAAATGACAGTCAATTCCTCTTCCTATGCAATCCCAATCTACCGGAAATTCGGGTTCGAACCAATCTGCGAAGAACAAACTACACATGGGATGAAGTACACCCCGATGAAGCGAACGATAACCCGTCCCTCCTTCGAGGACTTCAATGAGCTTCTTCTGCTTTGGGAAGCGTCCGTACGTAGTACCCATCATTTCCTAAAAGAAGAGGATATCTTATTTTATAAAGAACTTGTTCCCGGATATTTCCCATTGGTAGAACTTCATATCATCCGAAATGAGCGAGGAAAGATCGCCGCCTTCATGGGCTTAAGCGATGAGCTTATCGAGATGCTTTTCGTACATCCGGAAGAGCAAGGCAAAGGATTAGGTAAACGACTTATCCAATTCGCCTTGCAAGAGACACCCATCCGAAAAGTCGACGTAAATGAGCAAAACACAACCGCACTTCATTTCTATCAGCATCTGGGATTCCAAGTGATAGGAAGAGACGAGACAGATTCCTCCAACAAGCCATTCCCGATACTTCATCTTCAAGCTACACTTCCTTAAAAATTTAAGGGAATGATCTTAACACAACAACAAAGATTGAGAATGGACCTAAAAGAGAGACTATCAAGCCGCTGTCATATAGAGGATATCCATGAGATATTATTTTATGTACAAGGGAACCAAGAACGGAAAGCAGAGCTATACGATCTGATATTCGATCCGGATGATGCCGTTAGTTATCAAGCGTTATGGGTCTGTAGCCATTTCTCGACCAAGGAAAACGAATGGCTATATGATAAACAGGATGAGCTGATAAATGAGGTGCTTAACTGTGAGCACTCCGGAAAGCGACGCATTCTCTTGAACTTGCTTGTACGACAGCCCCAGGCGAATCCCCCACGGGTAGATTTCCTAAACTTCTGCCTGGACCGGATGCTTTCAGCGAAGGAATTACCCGGTGTGCAAACGCTTTGCATGAAACTGGGATATGAGTTATGCCGTCCCATTCCAGAGCTATTACAGGAATATAAGACACTACTCGATCTGGCGGAACCCGATTTACTACAAATCTCTTTGCGAACCGTACGTAAGAACATCTTAAAAAAAATACGATAAAACATGAGAAAGATTTTCACACTATTCTTCTGTGCCGCCTCCTTGGCCACAGGACTAGCGCAACAAGAATCCTATTTTACCAATCCCGTGATCCACGGTGACGTAGCCGATCCTTCCATTATCCGGATCGACCAGACTTACTATATCACTGGCACCTCCTCGGAATGGGCCCCTTATTATCCGGTTTTCACCTCTACCGATTTGGTGAACTGGCAGCAAACCGGACATGTATTCGACGAGAAGCCGGAATGGACTAAATCCTCATTCTGGGCTCCGGAATGGTATCAGCATAAAGGGAAGGTATATGTCTATTATACGGCCCGGAAGCAATCGGATAACATCTCGTGCATCGGTGTCGCCGTGGCGGATTCACCTACGGGCAAGTTCAAGGATTACGGCCCGGTGGTAGAGTTTGGGAAGGAAGCGATAGACGCATTTATCTTGGAGGACAAAGGCAAACTTTACATCAGTTGGAAGGCTTATGGATTGGATAACCAACCCATAGAGTTATTGGCCTGTAAGTTGACGGACGATGGGCTTCGCCTAGACGGAAAGCCTTTCAGCCTGCTGCGTGACGATGAGCGTCAAGGTATGGAAGGTCAGCATTGGTTCAAGAAAGACGGATATTACTATATCATCTACTCCGTGAGAGGCTGTTGCGGCCCGCAGAGCGATTACGCCGTATCCGTGGCTCGCTCGAAGAAGCTGGAGGGTCCTTACGAGAAATACCAAGGAAACCCGATCTTGCACGGAAGCAAGGAGGTTCTCTCCATCGGTCACGGAACGATTACGACAACACCGGACGGACGCATGTATTACTTATGCCACGCTTACCAGCCGGGAAGCGGCTTCTACCAAGGTCGCCAACCTTATCTGCAAGAGGTGAGAATGGGCGAGGATCATTGGCCTCACTTCGTAACCGGGGAATATGCGAGCCGCACGCAACCCATGCCATTTGCCGAGTCCGCACAAGTGCCGGTATTCGATTTCTCGGATGATTTCACCGGTGCTACCTTGCGTCCCGAATGGAGTTGGAACTATCCTTACACGGATGTCAAGACCGAGATCAAGAACGGTAAACTATCTCTATCCGGAACACCGAAACCCGGCGTAAAGACCGGAGCGGCACTTTGTTTACGCCCAACCTCCCCGGATTACACGTTGGAAACAGCGATCGTAAACCGGAATGACAGTTGGAAAGGAATCACGATGTACGGAGACGCAAATAACCTAATCACCTGCGGATGCGTAGGAGACCGTTTGATATTGAAATATATCCTAGAGGGGAAAGAACATCCATTGGCCGATCTTCCTCTTCCCGCCTCGCCTTTATATCTACGGATGAAAGTGACCGACGGTACGCATAGCACGTTCTACTGGAGTAAGGACGGACAAGTATGGAACGAGATCGTCGGCGAAGCTCTCTCCGCGAAAGAGACCCGGTCGTTGATCCAATGGGATCGTATCTCCCGTCCGGGATTGTATCAAGAGGGAGATCCTACGGCATCGGCCATTTACGCTTATTGTCTATTAAAAAATGAATGATGGAATCTAAGTTTCACACGTTTGCCCAGCCGATACAATCGATCCCCTTACCGGAACGATTCACGTATCCTTTTCACTATACACCGCATCCTCTATGCGTAATAGCGGCTGAGGAGACGCAGGCATACCTGAAAGAACGAACCGAATGGCGGGAAGAGTTACAAACCGGAAAAATGTTCGGCGTATTGGTGGTTCGTACTCCCGCCGGAGAGGTCGGCTATCTGGCCGCGTTCTCCGGTAACCTAGCGGGGAAGAATGTACATCCTTTCTTCGTCCCCCCGATCTATGACCTATTACAACCGGATGGTTTCTTCCGGCAAGAGGAGGAGCGGATCAATGAGATCAATGCCCGTATCCGAACCCTGCAAGCCTCTCCAGCTCTCGAAGACGCACGGTCGAGGTTACAAAGCACGATCGAATACTGCGATTTCGTATTACAGGCCGCAAAAGACTTGATGAAAAAGAGGAAAGAGGAGCGCGACCGACTTCGGCAGTTCCCTCTCACGGAAGAAGAGACCGCACTTCTTATTAAAGAGAGCCAACACATGAAAGCCGCTCACAAGCTAACCAAGAAATCATTGCGGTCTATACTGGAGGAGGATCAAGCCAAGGTGGATCGGCTTGAGCAGGAGATCGAGCAACTGAAGCAAGAACGCAAGCGACGGTCGGCGGCCTTGCAACGCAAGTTGTTCGAACAATTCCGAATCCTGAACGCCCGGGGCGAGGTGAAGGACTTATGCGAATTGTTCGCCCCTACCTACCAAGGTGCGCCGCCTGCCGGAGCGGGTGAGTGCGCCGCCCCTAAACTCTTGCAATACGCCTACCAGCATCAGTTGGAACCGATTGCCATGGCTGAGTTCTGGTGGGGCGATTCTCCCAAGACGGAGATTCGGCACCATGGATATTATTATCCGGCTTGCAAAGGAAAATGCGAGCCGATCCTCCATCATATGCTACAGGGATTGCGGGTAGATGAAAATCCGTTATTGGCGGACTCTCACCGGGAGACGAAGCTGGATATCCTTTATGAGGACGACTATTTGTTGGTCATCAATAAACCGGAAGGTATGCTCTCCGTCCCCGGCAAGGGAGATGTGGACTCCGTCTATCAAAGGCTATCGATCCTTTATCCGGAAGCCACCGGCCCAATTATCGTACATCGCTTGGATATGGCGACATCCGGCTTGCTACTCGCCGCCAAGACCAAAGAAGCGCATCAGAACCTGCAAGCCCAATTCAAGAACCGAACCATCCAGAAAAGGTATATCGCCTTATTAGAGGGCGAAGTTCCCCAAGATGAGGGCGAGATCCGTCTCCCGCTATGTCCCGATCCTTTGGACAGACCCCAGCAAATCGTAAGCGAAGAATTCGGGAAACCTGCCTTTACACGCTACCGGGTATTGGAACGGACTTCCGGAAAAACCCTTATCGCCTTTTATCCCCAAACCGGACGTACCCACCAGCTACGGGTACACGCCGCCCATCCCCTAGGTCTTCATTGCCCCATCCTTGGCGACGAGCTTTACGGACGAAAGGCGGAACGGCTCTATCTGCACGCTGAATATCTAGCATTCACGCATCCTATCACTTCCGAGAGGATAGAGATACAAAAATCACCGGCATTTCCTAGGTGCTCCATGCCATGAGCATCCTAGGCAAAATACCTCTGTCAAGTCAAATCCGGACAGATCCGCGGCAGGGTCTTTGGGAACGACCTCCCCATTCTCGTAAACATACACTAAAAGACGTTCCCCAGCCGCATTCTTTACATACATAGAAGGGATATCACACTGCGGACACCGATACTTTCTCATCATCTAATCTTTTCTTTATCTTTTTATAAACATACAAAAACGCAGGTATCAAGAATAAGTCAGCGGCAACCCAAGCCAACGGATCACCGAAACAAACGCCTAAGAACCCAAAAGCGGGAACCGCATACAAGCTCACCAAGATACGTGCGATCATCTCTGAAACACCCGAGAGCATCGCAAGGTTGCTAAAACCTACCCCTTGTATCGCGTAACGCAAGATACACAGTAGCCCGACAGCCGGGAAGAACCAGCAAGAAATATGCAAAAACTGCTCCGTATAGTCCAGTATTTCGACCTCAGATGGAGCCACAAACAACAAGGCCAGCCAACGAGACCCCAGCATCAAGATCATCCATGTAGCAGCGGCATACGTAAGCATCATCAACGCACTTACCTTAATTCCCTGCAAAATACGCTCCGGCTTTCCCGCCCCATAATTCTGTCCACAATACGTAGCCATGGCGATACCCAAACTCTCAAAAGCGCAAATGAAGAACATCTTGATACGGGCGGCGGAAGTAAAGGCAGCGACACAGGCCGTGCCCAAGGCGTTATTGGCGCTCTGCAACATGATACTGCCAATAGCGGTAATAGAAAATTGTAATCCCATCGGAACCCCCATCGCCAATAAGGTACGGGCCAGCCCGGCATGAAACCTTCGATCCTCGGAAGAAGTAGCCCGTAAGATCGGAAATTTCCGAAGCATATATAAATAACATAAAATGGCGGAAAGCCCTTGCGAGAAAACCGTAGCGATAGCCGCTCCCATCACGCCCCATCCTAGTACCAAGATGCAGAATAAATCCAAGAAAACATTCAAGACCGTAGAGAACAGCAAGAACCAGAACGGAGTCTTGCTATCTCCCAAAGCCCGCATGATACTTGCCAACAAATTATAGAAGAATGTACAAGGAATACCGATAAAAGTAACAAACAAATAATCATAGGCCCCATCGAAGATATTCCCGGGTGTCTGCATCCCCCGCAAGATATCCCGGCAATAGAAACCGGAGACAGCGGCGATCACCACGGACATTACCGTAGCCAATTGCAACCCCACCGCCACGTAACGGCGCATCGTCGCATAATCCCTCGCCCCGAACTTCTGAGCTACCGGGATGCCAAAACCAGCGCAACATCCGTTACAGAATCCCAGAATCAAGAAAATCACCGAGGTACTGGCTCCTACGGCAGCCAGCGAATTAATACCTAGAAATTTACCAACGATAGCGGCATCGATCAAAGAATAAGTCTGCTGAAGCAGATTCCCTAATAACAATGGCATCGTGAAACTGAATAGAAGAGGGAATACAGCACCCCTCGTCATCTCTTTTGAGTTTGCCATACATCTAAATTAAAAGGATAAACAAAGAGGATAGAAAAACTGATTAGTCATCGCAAAGGTAACAACCCTAAGGTAAAACGCAACTCTCTCCATCATTATTTCAAACCGGAATTCACATAAAATAACAATGCCCATCGTAAGGTCTTTACAATGGGCATCGTAAGGTGCTTAGAATGCCTATTGTAACAGGCTTACAATGGGCATCATGGTTTTCTTATTCCAACGAGAAAGAATACGGACGATCGCTATCTTGTATACCTCGCTGTTTATTAGGGGTATCACTCATTTGGTATTGGATCTTCACGCCACCTAGCAACTGCTCGTGTGTCAAGAAATTGCGGGTGTAGGTCTTGCCGTTTACTTTCATAGCCTTGATGTAACGATTTTCCCGATCGGCCTTGTCCGCTTGGATCAACACCTGCTTTCCGTTATCCAGATGGAGTTTTACGGATTTGAACAAAGGAGTTCCCAGCACATATTGATCCGTGCCCGGACATACGGTATAGAAGCCTAAGGCAGAGAACACATACCATGCGGAAGTCTGTCCGTTATCCTCATCGCCGCAATAGCCATCCGCCTCAGCGGTATAAAGTTTGTGCATGATCTCGCGCACCCAGTATTGGGCTTTCCAAGGCTCGCCGGAATAGTTGTATAGATATACCATATGCTGGATGGGTTGGTTTCCGTGGGCGTATTGTCCCATATTCATTACTTGCATCTCACGCATCTCATGGATCATACCGCGGCTATCCATACCCAAACGGCTAGGCATCTTGAAGACGGAATCCATCATGTGGTTGAATTCCTTCTTTCCTCCCATTAAGTCGATAAGACCTTGCGGGTCGTGGAAAACACAGAAACTCCAATGCCAGCTATTACCCTCGCAGAAATCACGGCTCCAGTCCGTACCTTTAAAAGAAGGGTTGAACTCGCCCTTATCAGAGCGTCCGACCATCAACTTATATTTTGGGTCGTACACATTCTTATAGTTGTTAGCCCGTTGCTTGAAGATATCGATCTCGCTTGCCGGCTTGCCTAGTTTCTTTCCTAACGCATAAATTGTCCAGTCATTATAAGCATATTCCAAGGTACGAGCTACGTTTTGTCCGATACCGATATTATTCGGTACATAACCCAGTTTATTATACTCCTCGTAAGCGACACGACCGGAAGCCGTTCTCGGCAGTTGGCTATTCGCGTCATGCTTCAAAGCTTCCCAAAGCGTCTCGATATCGTATCCTCTCAAGCCTTTGATATAAGCGTCGGCTACCACGGAAGCGGAGTTATTGCCGACCATGCAATCCCGGTGGCCCGGACTTGCCCATTCCGGCAAGAAACCGCTCTCTTTATAAGCGTTCACCAAACCTTCCTGCATCTTTTGGTTCATCTCCGGATACATCAGGTTCAAGAAGGGGAAAAGACAACGGAACGTATCCCAGAAACCGGTATCGGTAAACATATAGCCCGGCAAGACCTCACCGTTATAAGGGCTATAATGCATGACTTGCCCTTTGGCGTCGATCTCATAGAAGCTACGGGGGAAAAGCAAGGAACGATACAAGCAAGAATAGAAAGTACGCAAGTTATCGATGTTCGTATCCTCTACCTCGATCTTACCTAATTCCCGGTTCCAGATTTCCTTCCCTTTGGTCACTAGCTGATCGAAACCAGTATCTCCCACCTCACGCAAGTTTAACTCGGCCTGCTCGGTGCTGATGAAAGAAGAAGCCACGTTGGCATGCACCACCTCGCCGGACTTTGTCTCAAAACCGATGATAGCGCCGGCATGGTTTGTCTTCACCTCCGACTCATCCAACTGGATCGCCCCGTTCTTAACCGTAGAGGAGAACGTGAATGGCTTATCGAACTGGATCACGAAATAATTCTTGAAGTTACGGGGAACACCGCCCGTGTTCTTCGTGGAATAACCGATGATCTTACGTTCCGCAGGCAATACCTTTATATAAGAGCCTTTATCGAAAGCGTCGATGACGATATACGCTTTCTTGGTTTCCGGGAATGTAAAGCGGAACTTAGCCGCACGTTCCGTCGGAACCAACTCGGTAGTCACGTCATGATCGGCTAGATAGACCTTATAATAATAAGGTGTAGCTACTTCCCCTTTGTGAGAGAACCAGCTAGCCCGTTTCTCCTCGTCGAAGACCAAGCCTTCGGTAGTAGGCATAATGGAAAACTGCCCGTAATCGTTCATCCACGGGCTCGGTTGATGGGTTTGCTTGAATCCCCGGATCTTATCCGCGTCGTAACGATAGGTCCAGCCGTTGCCCATCTCGCCGGTCTGGGGAGTCCAGAAGTTCATACCCCAAGGCATAGCCGTGGCCGGATAGGTATTTCCGGTAGATAATTCGTACTTGGATTGGGTACCGACTAACGTATTCACGTAGTCTACAGGATTCTCTACGGCGGAAAGCTGCATGCAACAGGCTATCCCTATCGCTAAAAACCCTTGCTTGAAAAAAGATGTTTTCATGTTTGTATAGAATATTAATATTGTCTGTATTGTAGAGACGGGGCGTGCCCCGTCTCATCCCTGCAAAATAGTAATTTAAGATACGATCAGTCTGTGGAAGACGGGGCACGCCCCGTCTCTACAACTTGGTGATTGTGTAGGCGGTAACGTTGGCCGCTTTCCGGACAGGTGGCGAATCCCTCGGAGTCAAATACAAGGCGATGGCCGTACTCGCTTACCCAACCGATCTGCCGCGATGGATTTCCTACAACCAGCGCATAAGCCGGAACATCCTTCGTTACCACCGCCCCGGCACCGATCATGGCATACCGCCCGACCGTATGTCCACAAATAATCGTAGCGTTAGCTCCGATCGAGGCCCCCTTGCCAATCACCGTCTCCTTATACTGGTCTTTCCGAGAGACAGCGCTACGCGGATTGGTTACATTTGTAAACACGCAACTAGGCCCCAAGAACACATCATCCTCGCAAATCACACCCGTATAAATAGAGACATTGTTCTGTACCTTCACGTTATTCCCTAAGACCACGCCCGGCGATACGACTACATTCTGGCCGATATTACACGCCCTGCCAATCACGCATCCCGTCATGATATGGGAAAAATGCCAGATATGGGTTCCTTCCCCGATCTCACAACCGGCATCGATTACCGCTGTCTCGTGCGCTTGATAACTCATATCAATCCTTTTATTTATAGATTAGGAAAATAGTGGGCTTCTTGCTCAGATCGGGAACTTTACCCGCCCATTCCTTGACCGGGCGAGTATGGATATACTCATCCTCACACGTTATATTCGAGGCAATACACAGTTTCGTAGACGGACGGCACGTACGGATCAACTCCTCGGCCAGTTTATTATTCCGGTAAGGAGTCTCGATAAACAATTGCGTCTGATGCTCGGAATAAATTCTTCCCTCCAATTTCTTGATCGTGTTCGTTCGCTCGGAAGCATCAATCGGCAGATAACCGTGAAAAGCGAAACTCTGTCCGTTAAAGCCCGATCCCATCACCGACATCAAGATAGACGAAGGCCCGACCAACGGTACCACCGGATAATCCTTCCGTTGGGCGATAGCCACTACGTCAGCACCCGGATCAGCGATCGCCGGACAACCCGCCTCCGAGATCACGCCAACGCTCTCGCCTTTCGCCAAAGGAGCCAGATAACCAGCTACTTGTTCCGGTGAGGTATGTTTATTCAGCTCATAAAATGTCAAGTCATCGATCACGATCCCCGGCTCCACCTTTTTCAAGAAACGGCGTGCCGTACGCACGTTTTCCACGATAAAATGCCGGATGGATAAGATCACGTCACGGTTGTACTCTGGTAAAACACGGCGATGTTCCGTATCGCCCAAGGTAACTGGTATAAGGAAAAGAGATGCTCGCATACTGTTTGTTTTCCGCGAAAGTAGTATTTTTGCCGCAAACTAACAGAATAATCATGGCACTTCCTATTGATTTTATTACCCGTACACGGGCTTTACTTGGCGAGGAGTTCGATCGTTTAGAGGCAGCGTTAAGCGCTGATGTTCCCGTAAGTATCCGTATCAACCCGATGAAAGGGACTCCCGCTCCCAAAGCAGGTGCTCCAGTCGCTTGGTGCGAGAGCGGTTTTTATTTGCCGGAACGGTTGTCTTTCACCTTCGATCCTCTATTCCATGCGGGGGCCTATTACGTGCAGGAAGCGTCTTCCATGTTTCTGGAACAAGCGATCAAGGCATACGTGAAAGAGCCGGTACGTTGCCTGGATTTATGCGCCGCCCCGGGTGGCAAGTCCACGCATCTGGCGAGCTTATTGCCGGATGGAAGCCTGTTAGTGAGCAATGAGGTGATCCGCAGCCGGAGTTATGTATTGGCCGAGAATATCGCTAAATGGGGCCACCCGGACACGATCGTTATCAATAATGACCCGGAGGAGATCGGCGAGGCATTGCCTCATCTGTTCGACGTGATCGTCACCGACGTACCTTGTTCCGGTGAGGGCATGTTCCGGAAAGATACGGATAGCACAGGCGAATGGAGCGTAGATAACGTACGGCTTTGCGCCTCCCGTGGGCGGCGCATCATCCATGATATCTGGAACGCCTTGAAACCCGGAGGTATCTTGATCTACAGTACATGTACCTATAATACGGAAGAGGATGAGGAGAACATACATTATATAATAGAGGAGCTGGGAGCCGAGGCATTGCCTATCCCTACCCAAGAGGAATGGCAGATCACCGGCGCCCTCCGGTTTGAACATCCGGTTTACCGCTTCTTCCCGCATAAGACACGGGGCGAAGGCTTTTTCCTCGCCGCCCTCCGGAAAGCGGAAGGCGAGATCGAGGAAATTCGTGTCAAGTCCAAAGGGAAAAAAGAGCGAGGAAAAGCCGCTCCGTCCATCCCACAGGAGGCCCGTCTGTTCCTTTCGGATGAAACTTCGTTTTCTCTCGAATGGAACGGCAGTTTCCTTCGAGCGTATCCCAAAGCCCATTCGGATCTATTTTCACTCATCAATGCCAAGCCTTTACGGGTACTTTCCGCCGGTATTTGCCTAGGAGAAGCGAAAGGGAAAGACTTTATCCCATCTCAAGAGCTGGCTTTAAGTACTGCCTTAACCCCCAATGCATTTCCATCCGTGGAACTGGAATGGGAAGACGCTATTAAATTCTTAAAGAAAGAGGCGCTCGTCTTACCCTCCGGTACAGATAAGGGATATGTGTTGGTACGCTACCAAGGACTTCCGCTAGGTTTTGTAAAGAACCTTGGCAACCGGGCCAATAACCTGTATCCGCAAGAGTGGCGTATACGGACGGGATATATTCCGGAGGAAATCAAACTATTTTTAGGACGATAAGACCACTATACAGGCATAAAGCCACACGTATATACGTATAAGACCACACTTACGTACGTGTAGGCCGATGCGTATATACGCATGAGGTTACGCCTATATACGTGAGAGAATCAATCCTAATCCACGAATCGCAACGTAAACAAGGCGGCCTCCATCCGGCGGATCAAGTTCGCCTTTTTTGATTCCGGGGCATAGACAAAGCTTTCCGCTACGATAACCCGCCCTTTTTTCTTGTCGAGCAGGGCATGGCTGACGAACGGGCCGCCCATCTTATCTCCTTCCATACGCCAAAGACCACGCAATACGCCGCGGTATTCGCCACGATAGGTGATCGGCTCGTAAGAAAGCTCGAAACGCTGCTCAGTCTTCATATAAGAATTCGGGAAAGAGCCCGGTACGTTCCGCTTCACTACAGAATCACGCATAGCGACCAGATAATCTTCGGTAAATGCCTCTTGAGTCGTATAGGGAAAACTATATACCAAGATATCAGTCCGTCCCCGATTTGCGTTATTCGAACCCCAAAAGAAATCGGTCTCTTCCTTATAGGCCGACATATCTTCCGGCACGAACAGCGAGATACCGAAACGGGACTTCAACTTCTCATTGATCCAACTGCTATGGCTCTTAGAAAGTCCAACTATCCAACGTTCCCTTTCCACTCGATTGAAATGGTTGACCAACCGTCCTTCATTTAATAAAAGGAACTCGGTTAAAGCAGCGGTAGTCGGAGCATACAGAGTCACAACATTCTGACCGCTGGCCCATTCATCGGGACTCTCTCTTGTTCCAGCTTTCGTATACCGGTTAGGATCTACAGATACGATCAAGATATTTCGTACGTATCGTAATAAACCGGAAAAGCCCGATGGCTCCGAATAGGTGACACGCATAGATGCTTCCGCTTGAGGCAAAGCAGGTATCGGCGCTCGCAATTGTTCTTGCAGCAACTCCCCCACCTCACCATTCCATGCGTCTCGATCCATTACAACCACCACCTCGAAAGGCCATCCGGTAGCCCGCCGTAGCGAGGCCACCGGAGAGGACGAAGTCCAATCACAAGCGGAAAGCCCCACCATTAGGCTAAGGCTGATCCATAGTAGTACAGTTTGTGTTCTCATAGCATTCCTGATTATTCGTTCTTAAAAATTAAATCACACACCGCAAAAGTACAGGAAGGATCGTAAAGAGGAAAGAAATGGTACCGGACAAAACAAGCGAACATCAAACAACTAATAATCACACATATAAACCACGCAATGGGAGATAAACGGATAATATTGCCGGACAATCACGACAAACAAAATAACTTTAAGCTTTATAATAAACGGACATAGGCATCCAAATCCGTCTTTTCATCCAAGCCTAGACGTTTTTTTAAACGGCCTTTCGATTTGGTTAACGCATCCGGAGTATTATTAAACACGGCTAGTTGCTCCTTTCGGGAGAAATTCCATTTGATCAAGCAACATATTTCCTGCTCATGGCGGGTAATACTGTATTTATTTCTCAGATCGGTTAAGAAGTTATTAAACAGAAGATCGGTCATACCAATAATCTCAGCCCATTCCTCTTTACTTGGATTCACATGGAGAGGATCATCTTTAAGGGCACATAAAAGCTTAGGTACATCCACATCTACTTTTCCGGTAGCATTGTCCAATAAGTTATTATCGCCGGAAAGAACAAGGATCTCTCTCTCCAACTGCTCCATCTTCTGGCGATAGGCCGTCAGCTCCGTCTCGATCCGGTCATAAGCCTCCGAGCGGATGACCAGAGAATCCCGTTCCCGCTCCAAGCGTACGACTTGCTCTTGATAGGAGGCTAATTGTTGTTTATAGCGATACATATTCGCTTTATTCTGCCGAATGCGAGAACGGACAGATTCATTTCTCTCCCGGATACGTCCCGTACGTACTCCCAACAAAAAGCTAAATACCACCGCCACGATCAAGGCTAAGCAACCAGCCCCCCAATCAACAAATCCCCAAAACTCCCCCATCCCGGTTACCGTATGGATTTATTTCTCAAATAATCATAGATAGCCAATTGCGAACGCACTTTTACCGGATTATCATCACACTTAAAATTATTACGTAACTCGCCATCCAAATAACAAGCTTTCACGTTGTCACTTAGCTGGATATTCAAGATATCGATTATCTCCCTCTTCAGATCCGGATCGAGGATCGGGAAAGCCGTCTCGATCCGTCGGTTCAAATTCCGACGCATCCAATCAGCCGAGGTAAGGAAAAGATCCTCCTGACCATCATTCAGAAAATACCAAACCCGTGAATGCTCCAAAAACATATCCACGATACGAGTAACCCGGATGTTTGCGCTATAAGGTTGGTTCGGTACCAGGCAACAAATCCCCCGAACAATCAGATCGATCTCTACCCCCGCCTCACTCGCATGATAGAGTTCCTCGATCATATGTTGGTCATGCAGTCCGTTCATCTTTAATATGATCCGTCCTTTTCGGCCTTCCCGCACATGCTCGATCTCCCGCCGAATCCTACCAGTCAATTCCGAGACCATATTGAAACGGGCCACCAACAAATGGCGGAAAGTAGGTTCTTTCATACGCCCTTCCAAAACAGCGAATACTTTATTGATATCCGTAATAATCTCCGTATTCGAAGTCAACAGCGCCATATCCGAATAGATCTTAGCCGTCTTCTCATTGAAATTACCGGTACTCAAATAGGCGAAATCACGCCGTTTAAGTCCCTCGGACGTATCCTTCCGAAGAATGACCGCAACCTTCGCATGTACTTTCAAGCCCGGAATACTATAAATGATACGAATACCGGCCTGCTCCATACGCTCTGCCGTACTCATATTATTCTCCTCGTCGAAACGGGCTTTCAATTCCACAAATACCGTCACTTTCTTACCATTCTGGGCAGCGCTGACCAGCGTATTAATCACGGCCGAATTCTCTGCCACTCGATACTGGGTAATCTTGATCTCATCCACCTTCGGATCAAAGGCCGCCTCCATCAAAAAGCGGATCAAATAATCAAACGACTCATAAGGGAAATGCAATAAGATATCCCGCTTCTTCACGGCCTTGAATACCGACCCCATCTCATCGAGGAAAGGCACACGCATAGGCACCGGTGGCTGCTGCTCTAAATGCTTTCCCGCCGGATTCGGCAATTTCATCAAGTCCTGCAAATTATTATATCGTCCACCTAACACCAAGTCCTCCGACGTAATACCAAAGGCATCGCAAACAAAAGCCAGAAAATCATCCGGCATCGCTTGATCATACATAAAACGGCTCAAGGCTCCGATCTTGCGTTTCTTTACCTTCTTACGGATATTCTCCACGATATTCGCCCGGCTCTCATCATCCAAATAAATATCCGCATCCCGGGAAATCTTGATGCTGTAACAGCCATCAATAATATAACCGGGAAAAACATTCTGTAAATTCGCACGGATAATGTCGTCGATAAACATGATATAATATTTCCCGTCATGCGGAGGCAACTCGATAAAACGGGGAACTTTCGCATAAGGAATCTTCATCAACGCATAATGATACTCGGGTACGAAGCCCGGCTCATTCATCCGCTTGCTCCGCTTAATCATACGGATCACAAGGTAAAGCCGACGATCCCGGATGAACGTACGTATATCACCGGCTTGAATCATGACCGGCGACAGGAATGGGAAAACCTCCTCATTAAAGAAATTATGGACAAACTCTTCATGGAAAGGTTCCGGCTTCTCATTCTGGTATAAGTAAACATTCTGGCGATTCAATTCCGGCAATATCTTCTCCGAGAAAATACGGTAATAGTCCCGTTGCTGGCGGTTAACCTCCCGGGTAATAGCCGCCAAGGTCTCTTCCGCCTCAGCTGCGCTCTCCTCCGAATAATTCTTTTTCATGATTACCCCCCGGTGTTCCGCAACCCGGATCTCATAAAATTCTTCTAGATTCGAGGAATAGATAGAAAGGAACTTAATACGCTCATAAATAGGCAGCGTATCATCTTCCGCTTCCAGCAAGACACGGTAGTTAAACGACAACCAGCTTAAGTCCCGTTTAAAATATTGATATGAATTCTCCATAATATTCTTATCTTAGGCGTGTAAATATAGATACTTTCGAGCAATAAAAGAAATTGTTATGATTAAAGTTGGATTGCTTTCAGACACCCATGCGTACTGGGATGATAAGTACGCCGAATATTTTAAAGATTGCGATGAAATCTGGCATGCGGGCGATATAGGCTCCGATCTTTTGGCCGCAAAATTCGAGGCTTTGAAACCTTTCAGGGCCGTATACGGAAATATAGACGGACAAGCCATTCGCCTGCAATATCCTAAAGTAGCTCATTTCAAGGTAGAAGACGTGAACGTTATGATGACTCATATCGGAGGTTATCCGGGCCGCTACAATCCCGAGATCCGCAAAGAATTATACGATACACGGCCAAATCTATTCATCTCCGGACATTCGCATATCCTGAAAGTAGTATTCGATCGAAGCTTGAAGTGTCTGCATATGAATCCGGGAGCGGCTGGAAAAAGTGGCTTTCATCAAGTACGTACCTTATTACGTTTCGTTATTGAGGGAAAGGATATCAAAGATTTGGAAGTTATAGAGCTAGGGAATCGGGCATTATAAGATGATTAGTTACCGCAACAGAAACTCTCGGCGAAAAGAATCGTATTTTGCAAATAAGCGAACTCTTTCTCAAAATATTCGCTAAATACCCCGGAACTCAAGTTCTCCTCGATTTGTTTCGCTGTCCAAAGCTTTCCGCTACGGCGCTTACATTGATTTAATTGCTCTTCCGTACGTAAACAAATAACATAGAGAGATACCAAATGTTTCACCTTCTCGTTCTCAAATGTATAACGGATCAGGAAGCGTGGAGCAATTGATTTATCTTGCGCCAAACTTCCGAGAGTCTCTTTGACCGTGCTATCTATACTATGTCGGAAGAGCACGTAATTATGGAACGGATAATCCATCGTATCCGGAGAGACAAACTCATCCTTACTTCGTCTCACCAGATATAACATACCATTATAAACAACGGCGATACGCACGATCGGATGATAGTATTTCTTCGGTAAAGAGCGGCTGACCGAACGTGCGATACAACCGATCACCTTCCCATTGTCATTCAATACGGGAACCCACATTTCCTTTTTCAAGCTACCTTGCATCAAGGACAAACGTATTTGCTCATAAACAATGACCAAAACACCGATTACCAATCCCAACTCCCGGTATAAGAAACGTTCGGTACGCATATTCTGCATCGTTTCCGGCAAGATGCTATATAACAAGATGATGAAAAGATGCAACGTGTACAGGTTCTGTACCAACTGAGCGAGGAAATAAAATTCGTTCAAGGTAGTACGAAGCAAAGTACGTTTAAAAGAGGGACGTTTCGAATCGCGTATACGTTGTATGACCGTTCTCCTCGTGAACCCTACGATCGCTAACGCCACGACCAGTAATACTTCCGTGATAAGAGGAGAGTATATAAACAACACAGGTTCAAGCTTGAGACAAAGAAATACGGAATATAAGACCAATGTGCCCGCCGATGGCAGAAGCATAAATTGGTACACCTTATCCTTGCTCAACACTTGAAACAAAAAAATACAAACAAAACAGAAAGTAACCCCAATTATAAAGGATAATAAATAAGAAAAATAATTGTCCAAAAACATGAACAACAACAACGGCAATAAACCTATCGCCTGATTATCTAGACCTTTCTTTACTCTGTTCATTCCTTCCCCCCCTTTAGTCCACTTTTATATTAATAACAACAAAGATTGTCAAAAGTTCATGAATCATATATGCTTTTCCGCATGGTACGACGAGCGCACCAGCGGAGCGCTCTCTACTTTCTTAAAACCTTTGTTAACGGCCTGTTGTCTATAATATTCAAAGCGTTCAGGAGTCACATATTCAGAGACGGGAATATTCTTGCGAGAGGGCTGTAAATACTGCCCGATTGTCAAAACAGAAACACCCGCCTGCAAAACATCATCCATTAATTCAAGCACCTCATCCTCGGTCTCACCCAGTCCGACCATGATACCAGTCTTGGCTACCACACCCCGCTCAGCGATTCGTCGCAAAACGGATAAGCTCACGTCATACTTAGCGGCGCTACGCACTTGCGGACTGATACGGCGTACAGTCTCCATATTATGGGAGATAATCTCAGGCGCCGCATCCACGACCTGATCAACCAGATCCAATCGTCCTTGAAAATCCGGGATTAAGACTTCCACGGTCGTTTGAGGATTCACCTCTTTGATCGTACGGATCGTATTTACCCAATGAGAAGCGCCTAAGTCTGGTAAGTCATCACGATCAACGGACGTGATCACCGCATGCTTGAGATTCATTAAACGGATGCTCTCCGCTACATTCGCAGGCTCTTTCGGGTCCAACGGAAGAGGTTTACCCGTTAGCGTATTACAAAAACGACAAGAGCGAGTACAGATCTCACCACCGATCATGAATGTAGCTGTTCCCCGGCTCCAACATTCACCCATATTCGGGCATTTACCACTTGTGCATATTGTGTGAAGGCAATGAGATTCAACAATACTTTTTGTCTTCGTGAATTGCTCATTTCCGCCAAGCCGGATCTTCAACCAATCCGGCTTTCTTAAATGCTGCGCCATGTCTTACAAATTATTGAATAAATAATTAGCCATCTTCGTATACAAATGGTAACGGGTATTACCACCATATATGCTATGATTCCGATCTTTATAAACATGCATATCGAACTGCTTATTGGCTTGAACCAAAGCCTCGGCATATTCCATTGTTTGCATAAAATGAACATTATCATCGGCGGTTCCATGAACCAGCAATAACTTGCCTTGTAAGTCTTTCACCCGGCGTAACGGAGAGGTAGCCGCATAGCCCTCGAAATTCTCTTGCGGGGTACGCATGAAACGCTCCGTATAAACGGAGTCATAATATTTCCAGTCCGTCGGAGGAGCTACAGCGATACCCACCTTAAACGTTCCGTTTCCGGCACTCAAGGCCATCAACGTGTTATAACCTCCGAAACTCCAACCCCAGATCGCGATACGATCCTTATCGATATAAGGTAACTTGCCTAACGCTTGCGCAGCCTCCACTTGGTCTCTGGATTCCAGCTCGCCCATTCTCAAATAAGTACATTTACGGAATGCCTCACCACGGGCACCGGTTCCACGACCATCCACACATACCACGATAATACCATTTGAGGCCAGATATTGCTCCCAATCGAAACCGTATTGATCCAATACTTGCTGGGAGTTAGGGCCACTATATTGCGTCATCATCACCGGATATTTCTTCGACGGGTCAAAATCAGCGGGTTTTACGATCCAAGCGTTGAACTCATAATCCGAAGCCGTATGTACCTTCATAAATTCCTTCTTAGCAAAAACATATTCCTTCAGCTTACTCTTCAATGCTGCGTTATCTTGCAGAACACGTAGTTCCTTTTTGGTCTTCGTCTCATTCACCGTAATCTTCGCCGGGGTATTCGCATTGGAATAGGTATTCACGAAATAAGCGAAATTGTCACTAAAGACCGCCTTGTTCATACCCTCTTCCGTGGAGAGTTTTGTCTTCACGCCTTTCGCGTCGATCTTATAGATAGAGCGGCGGATCGGGCTTTCCTCGGCAGACTCGTAATAGAAAGTCTTCGTATTCTCATCCACACCTAGAAAGGCCGTGACATCCCAGTTCCCTTGAGTTACCTGACGTTGCATAACACCTGTCGGGGAATACAAATAAATATGGGAATAGCCATCTTGTTCACTCACATAGGTAAACCCATTGTTCAAGAACTGGATGGAAGTCAACCAATCAGAATCCACGTAGCATTTATTTTCCTCACGCAAGATCAAACGGAACACACCGCTCTTCGGATTTGCATAATACATATTGAATACATTCTGCTGGCGGTTCAATGTCATGATAGCCAACTGATCCGGATTCTGCGTGAAAGTAATGCGGGGAATATAGAAGTCGCCTTCTACCGGGACCTTCATCTCTTTCGTGTCTTTGGTGACTACGCTATAAGAATGTACGGAGACCTTTGAATTCTTCTGCCCGGCCTTCGGATATTTATATTCGTAATACCCCGGATAAAGTCCCTCACCATACATCTGCATAGAATATTCGGGCACCTCGGACTCGTCAAAACGGACAAAGGCCAGATACTCGCTATCGGGAGACCACGCCATTAGATTTGTCACCGCGAATTCTTCCTCATACACCCAATCCGTGATACCATTCAATATCTTATTCAACTCACCGTCCTTGGTAACTTGTACCTCGGTATCAAAATCAAACTTACGTATCCAAATATTATTATCCCGTACATAAGCGCACATACGACCATCCGGCGAGAATGTCGGGATCATTTGCTTACCCTTGGCATCGGAAATAGGCTTCACATAATTACGACGTACGTCATAATCATAAACCACAGCCTTGGTAGAGCGACGATAAATAGACTCCGTATCCCTCCAAACCAAGATATGATGCCCGGTGCTGCTGATTGTATATCCATCAAAATCCGTAAAGGTACATTCACGAGCTTTACGGGCATTAAACAATGTATCCACAGGATTTCCCGTACGATAGGAATATTTAATGATCATACTCTTATCGGCGTTCATGGCTGTGTAGTGTTCTCCATCCGGCAGGGATCGCATCTCTCCGATAGCCGTCACTTGACGAAATTTCCCATCGGTTATTTCTTTTAAGTCAACATGCTTGCTTCCGGTTTGTGCGGCCACACTTCCGAATACGGCCAACGAAAGCAATAAACTAAAACCTAATCGTTTCATTTATACTCTTTATTTCAGATTGAAACGCGAAGTTAGCATAAAAAAGTGATTCAAATTGCGAGAAATCGTATCTTTGTCTTATGAAAAAAACTAAACGATATTATGAATTTGGGGATTTTCTACGGGATCTATTCAAATTCAAGGTTCAGAAGATTTCCATAAACGCAGGCTTCACCTGCCCGAACCGAGACGGGTCTAAAGGATGGGGCGGTTGCACCTATTGTAATAACCAAACATTCAGTCCAGAATACTGTCATACGGAGAAAAGCGTTACCGAGCAATTAGAGGAAGGCGTACGTTTTTTTTCCCGCAAATATCCGGATATGCGGTATCTGGCCTACTTCCAAGCCTACACGAATACATACGACCGATTAGACTCTCTTATTCTCAAATATGAGGAAGCGCTTGCCTATCCCGGAGTAGAAGGATTGATTGTCGGCACTCGTCCGGACTGTATGCCGGAAGGTTTATTGGATTATTTTGCGGAGCTTTCCCTGCGAAAATTCGTCATGATTGAATATGGATTGGAAAGTACGCTTGATAAGACCTTAGTCCGCATAAACAGAGGGCATACCCATGAAGAATCGGAATCCGCTATCCGTCGTACGGCGGCAAAAGGTATTTACACCGGGGCACACCTGATACTCGGACTACCGGGAGAAAGTAGGGATGAAATATTACACCATGCGGATGTCTTATCACGCCTCCCGATCACGACACTTAAACTGCACCAATTGCAGCTAATCAAGAATACCCGCATGGCGAAAGAGTTCAAGGAAGATCCTTCTGATTTCCATTTATATACGGCTGATGAATATATCGAATTAGTGATTGACTTCATAGAACGACTGAACCCCTCTATCGTAGTAGAGAGGTTCGTATCACAATCCCCCAAAGAGCTACTGATCGCACCGGATTGGGGTTTAAAGAATTTCGAATTTACCGCTAAGGTAAATAAGCGGATCGAGGAAAGAGATACACGGCAAGGACGACTATTTCAAGTCTAAGGCGACATCACCATAAAAGGTAATAGCCTGTTTATTCACGGGTGTCACATTGATTGTCACCGAGCCATTCGGATAGACTTCCACCCGAAACATGTATACATCCTCTTTGGTCTTTACACGGAACTTGATTTCGGAACTACCTTTCTTTTCAGAGGTTTGCTCCTTCTCTGCCGCCACTTCTTTAAACGTCAAGCCCTCTCCACCACCATAAGGAGCAGAGTAAGCACGTCCAAAGTAAGGAAGATAAGACAGGATCGAGTCACCATGTATTTCCAATGAGTAGGGGGAAGTAAGATTGACGGATCTCCCGGCCATCGGTACGGCACGATCCACATCGATCTTAATACGACCGCTATCCACGATCTCCCTCACTACTCTCTCTTTTTGCTCCTTCCGCTCTTGCTTACTTTGAGCAAAAAGGGATTGCCCTGCACAAAAAAGGACAATCCCTAAAAATCCAACTAACCTTGTTAATCTCATAACCTTAATAAACTAAACACACTATTAATCACTCTATATAGTAAAGACAATCCTTCGGGTGAATAGTTTAATCTAAAAAGGTCAAATTAAGGCTGTTTATATTTCATTATCATATTAACGCAAATTATCCAAGATATAATCCTGTACGGTAAAATCTTTCCGTACGATCGTATCACCGGGAACACGTTCGTCTGTCGTGATCGCTAAATTCTCATCGCCTAAGACTTGACGGCTCAAGAAGCTCATGATATCGTATTGGTTCCGGGACATAGGGAGCCCAGAGATCTCATGCCCCGCATTCTCTACCTTATAAAAATAATAGGAAGCTTGAAGATTTTCCAGACTTTTCGCTACAGCGGATGATCCCCATAAACCGCCGAGGTTCTCCATAGCGGCTTGTTCAAAAGGAACGGTTTTATCCGCATCGCCATGGAATAGCATAATCGGACAAGGCATCTTTTCCCAATGTGGAGGAAGCACACCAGAGACCGCACCGGCATATGAGATCACACCGGCATAGTTGAAACCTGCCGGTAGCCTTTTCGCCAACTC
Organism: Parabacteroides sp. B2-S-102; assembly: GCF_023656665.1. Taxonomy (NCBI): domain Bacteria; kingdom Pseudomonadati; phylum Bacteroidota; class Bacteroidia; order Bacteroidales; family Tannerellaceae; genus Parabacteroides; species Parabacteroides sp. B2-S-102. The sequence continues at coordinate 230,583 of NZ_JAMOKM010000004.1, forward strand.
ATGTCCGTTACATAAATCATACTCTGCCTGCAATACCGTAATCGCCCCGGCACTCGAACCGCTCGCTACGATCTGCTCCACATCGATGTTCCAATCCGAGCTTTGGTTGATCACAAAACCGGTAGCATCATAAAAATCCTCTACCGCCGTATCGATCGCATGCTGCAAGGCCGCGATAAAGTCCATCGGAGAAGAGACTTTAGAAGGATCCAGATTCTTCAAGGTGGTACGATAATCCGTAGAAACGACCACAAATCCGTTTCGGGCGAGGAACTCGAAATAGGGAATATATCCTTTATCCGCCTTATCTCCCCCTTTAAACCCACCGCCAAAAGCAAAAATCATCACAGGCTTTTTTAAGGCGGGCGATATAGAAGGCAACTCATACTTGTCCAAGGACAATGTATCTGTCCCTTTTATAGAGAATACGAAATTCTCTTTCTGAACTTCCACATTCGCCACAGGTTTAGGCTGCGTACAAGCGAACGAGCAGACGATCCATAAAGCAAATAGCGAATACACCCAATTTCTGTTCATCTTATTTTCGTATTAGAGGTTATTTTGTTCCTTCCTTCAAACCATCCAAGAACTTATCCACTTTCTTGGCAGCGTCTTTCACGCCCGCTTTCATTTTCAATCCGGCGTATGTCGCTTGCAATTTAATGATCTCCGCTTTCTCATCAGCGCTTAACTCTTCCTCGAACTTGGCGTAAAGATTCGTGGATAGATCCGAGAATTTCAGATCCGCCTTCTTCCAGTCCTTATCGGTATAATCAGCGGCCTCCATTTCCACCTTATCTACAAAATCACTAAACTCCTTCACATATGAATCCTTTGATTGGCAGGCGCTCAAAGCGAACATAACCAATAACATGAATAGTACTTTCTTCATCTTTTAATTAAAAATTAATTCGTTATACAACACAAATATATGCAAAAAGGTTAAACCCTTGTATATGTCGTATAACTTTACGTAATTTGCTATCCTATTTTCTTAATCAGATTAATAAATTTATGGAGAAAAAACATCAGTACCGAGGATTAACCAAACAAGAAGTAGAAGAGAGCAGGCGCCTTCACGGCGAGAATGTACTTACCCCGCCCCAGAAAGCTTCGTTATGGAGCCAATTCTTGGAGAAATTCGAAGATCCTATTATTCGTATATTATTAGTGGCATGGCTCTTGTCCATGATAATCGCTGGCGTACATTGCTGGGGACCTGAGGCGAAAGGTTTTACGGCCTTCTTGGAGCCGATCGGCATTTTCTTCGCTATCATGCTTGCCAGTTGCGTGGGCTTTTTCTTCGAGGTGAAAGCGAACAAGGCATTCGATATCTTGAATACAGTCAATGATGATATTTTAGTGAAGGTAATCCGTGACGGGAATATCTGCCAAATACCGAAAAAAGAGGTCGTCGTAGGCGATATCGTTGTTTTGGAGACAGGTGAGGAAATTCCCGCAGATGGACATTTGCTTGAAGCCATTTCCCTACAGATCAACGAATCCACACTAACCGGTGAACCGATTATTAGCAAGACAACAAACGAGGCGGATTTCGATACGGAAGCGACTTATCCGTCCAATGTAGTCATGCGAGGAACGACGGTCGTGGACGGACATGGCGTCATGCAAGTGGAAAAAGTGGGTGATGCTACCGGATACGGTAAGGTCTACGAAGGCTCGCAAATCGAGAGCGATGTAGAGACTCCCTTACAGATCCAATTGAAAGGTTTGGCCGGAGTGATCAGCAAAGCCGGATATACGATCGCCGGAGTGACGTTCATCGCCTTGACCGTAAAATTCCTTTTATCGGATAGCTTCCCCGGGATGCCGGCGATGGACATCATCGCCCATATCCTCAACTACTTTATGGTAGCGGTTACGTTGATCGTGGTATCCGTTCCGGAAGGATTACCGATGAGTGTCACGCTAAGTTTGGCCCTAAGCATGAACCGTATGTTGAAGACGAATAATCTTGTCCGCAAAATGCATGCCTGCGAGACCATGGGAGCAACTACCGTAATTTGTACGGACAAAACCGGAACGTTGACACAGAATCAAATGCAAGTCTACCAAACGAATTTCTACAACCTGAAAGAACAAAATCTTGGGGAGGATGAGTTAAGTAACCTGATCAAAGAAGGTATCTCCACGAACTCCACGGCATTCCTCGATTTCTCGGAAGAAAAGGTAAAAACCCTTGGAAACCCGACGGAGGCCGCCCTTTTACTCTGGTTGAACGGACAACACCAAAATTATCTGGAATTAAGAGAGAACGCTACGATCCTAGATCAATTGACCTTCTCTACGGAACGGAAATATATGGCTACAATCGTACAATCACCGTTACTCGGCAAGAAGGTACTTTACGTGAAAGGTGCTCCCGAAATCGTACTGGCCAAAAGTAACCGGGTGGCGATAGACGGAACTTGCAAACCGGTGGCGGAATGTAAAGCCGGCATCGAAAAACAATTATTGGATTACCAGAACCAAGCGATGCGTACGCTTGGCTTCGCTTACCAAATTATCGAGGATGGAAAGGATGAGACTTTCTTCGTAGAGGGTCGTTTGCATGATACGGATTTAACGTATTTAGGTATTGTAGCGATCTCCGATCCGGTACGTGCGGACGTGCCGCCCGCTGTTCAAAGTTGCTTGAACGCAGGTATCAACGTGAAGATCGTTACGGGAGATACACCGGGTACGGCCAAAGAAATCGGACGGCAGATCGGTACGTGGAAAACGGATGATAGCGACAGGAACATTATAACAGGTCCCGCATTCGAGGCGCTTAGCGACCAAGAGGCCTTGGAGCGTGTCTTAGACTTGAAGATCATGTGTCGTGCCCGTCCTACGGACAAACAGCGTTTGGTACAATTATTACAGCAAAAAGGCGCTGTGGTAGCGGTTACCGGCGACGGGACAAACGATGCCCCAGCCTTGAAAGCTGCTCAAGTCGGCCTCTCCATGGGAGACGGTACTTCCGTCGCCAAGGAAGCCAGCGACATCACGATTATCGATAACTCGTTCAGTAGCATTACCCGTGCGGTGATGTGGGGACGTTCCTTGTACCGGAATATCCAGAAATTCCTGTTATTCCAATTGACCATCAATGTTGCCGCTTGTCTGATCGTATTATTAGGTTCCTTATTAGGTACGGAATCACCTTTGACCATCACGCAGATGTTATGGGTAAACTTGATCATGGATACATTCGCAGCCGGAGCATTGGCCTCTCTCCCACCGAATGAACGAGTGATGAAAGATAAACCTCGCCGGAGCGGTAAGGATGGAGATTTCATTATCACTCGCCCGATGGCTTACAATATTTTCGGTGTCGGATTCGCATTTGTCGTAATCTTGATGGGCTTGTTGTTCTATTTCCATGCGCAAGACGGCTTAACGCCACACGACTTATCATGGTTCTTCAGCTTCTTCGTGATGCTACAGTTCTGGAATATGTTTAACGCGAAGGCTTTTATGGAAGGACGTTCCGCTTTCGCCAATTTAAAGGATAGTAAAAGTTTCTTGCTAGTTGCATTACTGATTTTGATCGGTCAATACCTGATCGTCACTTTTGGAGGCGAGATGTTTAGCGTAATACCTTTGTCCTTGAGAGATTGGGCGATTATTATCGGATCTTCCTCTCTAGTTTTATGGATCGGTGAGTTATTCAGGTTATCCAAAAGATAAATATATATTGTACAACTTGTAGAGACGGGACACGCTCCGTCTCTACAACTGAAAATAGTACACCTATATAATATATCAACCTAGCTATAAATAGCTATTTCCTTATTCCATTTCGTTTTTTAACTTCGCATCCCAAATTATTTAAATCATGGAACATCTATTAGAATTAGCGAAAAGAAACCAAGAAAGAGCTTGGGAAGTGATCCGGCAAACCGACATTATAAATATCTGGAAATCTGTCGGGGCGGAAATAAACTTAGTAGGCTCCTTAAATATGGGACTACTCATGAAACATAAGGATATCGACTTCCATATTTACACCTCTCCCTTCCGTATATCCGACAGCTTCCAAGCGATGGCCCGGCTAGCGGAGAACCCGCTCATTAAACGAATCGAATACGGAAACTCGCTCGATACGGAAGAACGATGTGTAGAATGGCACGCATGGTTCCAAGATCCGAATAACGAACTCTGGCAAATTGATATGATCCATATCGTAAAAGGTTCCCGTTATGACGGTTATTTCGAGAAAATGGCCGAACGTATAACCGCCGTACTGACTGACGAGACTCGACAGGCCATCTTAAAACTGAAATATGAGACACCGGATACAGCGAAAATCATGGGCGTGGAATATTACCTAGCAGTCATTCAAGACGGCGTGCGTACGTATGCAGAATTAGAGGACTGGAAAAAACAACATCCAGTCACAGGCGTTATCGAATGGATTCCATAAGAACATTATTGACCAAACCGTGAAGAATCGATCTCTTTCTTATTCTTCCGGTTCATCTTGCCCAATGTATACTTTAAAGTGAGCGATACTGAACGAGTATCCGAATAGATCGTCATATCACTCTTCTGGCTGGGATAATCAATATGCGTTTTCGCACGTAAGCCCTTTAACAAATCCTCACCTCGCAGCATTACACTTAACTTTTTCGGTATCGGATTCCAGACAAGCCCTGCCGATACATTATAATTACCATCCACATCATAGATACCTTGTATCGAAGGCGCACTATAGCGAGCATTCACTTCCAGCGATAAGTTCTTCTTCTTTGATAAAGTAAACGTATTGAACAACATCAACTGCCCGAATAACTTTTTCCGATCAAACGAAATATCGATAAACACTCCCTCATCTTGAATTAAGAAGCCCGATGCCACGAACCGTGAGCTAACCACCCCACCGATCCGAAACGGGATAACTGCCATCGCCCCGAAAGTATTATGCTTATCGAAATTAACCGATTGGTAATAGGCTCTCAACGCTTTCGTATCTTGATAATACAATTGGCGAATATAATTCACATGATGATTGGCAAATAGTCCAAAAACATATTTCTTTTTCAAGATATAATTAGCCCTAGCCATATAAATACGTTCCGGTTCCAAATAAGGATTTCCCCGTACCTGACTATACACATTCAAATAAGAAACATTCGAGCTCATGGCCCAATACGCCGGATACTTCTTATCGCTGGAAAAATTGACTTGAAGCATATTCGATGGATCGATCGTATAACTCAAGTTCAATTGTGGATAGAGATTTACCCCAGACCATAAGGTCCACTTCCGGCCCGCCGAATCAATCACCGCCTTATTATACTCCGCCGAAAGAGAAGCGCTCAACACCAGTTTCTTGCCAAAACGCTTAGAGAAACCGGCATACAATCCCGCCGTATACTCTTTTTCTTTTTGGGCAAACGTAGCTGACAGATCCTCCTGTTTATCTTGGTAGGTAAAGGAGCTATTATCCGTAAAGGATAACTGCACATTCGTGCCCGCGTTAATTTTCCATCCTTTTCCAAATACCCGTTCGTAGTTGACGAATACATTCGCCAAATGGATATTTTGCCGGGAGGTAGCCTCCACCTCTTGTTTCGTATCGGGATAATCCGAGATCATATATTGATCCCTGCGATCCTTATAATAGGTATAATCCACCCCTGCGCTCAAGTTCTTGGAATGTGCATAATTCAATCGTACATTTTGAAGATTCTTCGGGCCCGATAACTTATTATTACTTTCCGCATTCTCAATACCCACAAATAGAGTGTTCGAATATCGTTTGGAATTAGAATCCGTTATCTTGGCATAATAAGAAATATCCACCTCACGCCCCTTATCCATAAACCAATTGGCACTCGCCCCAATCGTATGGTTCATAGAACGACCTACCGCCGTATTTTCTTGCAGGATCTCATAAGGACGATCCTTCACGATAGGATAGGCGTTCATATCCTCGGTTGAACGGGAATGGTTATAATTAGCGGAATAAGATAGATCCAGACTATATTTCTTTTTGGAGTAGGATAAATTCACTAATCCGGTTGGCGAGAAGTAGAAAGCTTGCTTTCCGGTCAAAGAGATATCGGCACTTAAATCCTCATTCACTTTCTTCTCCATAATGATATTTATACTACCTCCTTTTACGCCATATTTTGGAGGAGAGCTATACAAAAGCTCTATACTCTTTACTTTGCTGGCCGAGGTAGATTTCAGAAGCTCTACAATCTGGGACAATGACATTGAGCTTCTACGTCCGTTAATAATAATGTTCGTAGTAGGGACGCCGATGATACTAACGTTGTCCCCTTCTTTCACCAATCCGGGAATCTCTCCTAAAATATCAAATGCAGTATTCACCGGTTTGGCCATGATCAAGTTAGGCACGTCGAAAGATAAGGCATCGTCCGTAACCGTAACCAAAGGACGCTCGGAAGTAACGTAGACATCCGGCAATTTTACCGTAATACTATCTTTCACCAAGATAACAGAATCTTTAGTCTGTGCATTTACAGCGACAAGAACATTCAGAAGCAACAAGAAAGGAACAATGGCAGTCTTCATAATATCAAGATTATGTTTATAATCCGCCAAATTAAAAAGAAAAAAGGAGATAAGCAACGAAACTATCGAATATTTACGAACAAATCGTATACATATTCAAAATAAAGCAATTACACCACACCTACTTATACTATTAACCCGTTGGCGGAATTAAGTAACCGTGCCAAATCTTATAAAGATAAAAGTCAGATCAAACCAAATGTGCCTTTAGTCTGATAATATTCATTCGACCTTATCCAAGGTAAAAGTAAAGATTAAAGTAGAACCTCCGGGGATACCGCTATAATCTCCATATCCATAACCTAGCGAAGCCGGGATAATCGCCTCCACGGTCTCATCCAGATGGATATTCAATAAGACACCGCTTAAGCCCGGGATAATGCCGTTCATAGAAAAACTTGATCTATCCAGTTTCTTTTGAAAGACCTGTCCATCTATAAACTTCCCTTCCAGACCTAGCAAATAGACCACGGAAGTCATCGTGGGTGTTGTTGTCCACTCATTTTCTTTCCGAATGATCCGGTATAAGGCGGTATCACCCCCTAGAACAACTTGCTTATATCTTAATTCACCCTTCTCATCTTTCTCTGTTTTCTTTTCCCAGATGTATTCCTTGTTTTTGTTGATATAAGCCAATTGTTCTTCCGAGAATTGAAGCTCATCATCATCCCCACAAGAAGTAAATCCCATCATCATGATCACTAAAAGTGACCATACATACATTGAAAGTGCTTTCATTCCGATTTCTATATAAAATTAAATTATGATTATTCTTGATTTCCGAGGCGCGAATATACAAATCCATTTTGTTATATCAACTAACTTTCCGTTCTTTGCATAAATATAGTAGTAACCAACTAATACAACATGAAACTAAATAAATTAATAGCGATCGCCACGATCAGCCTTCTGTCGGGAGGTATAAGCATGGCACAAAAAGCGTTGAATCTTGAGGATATCGTTGCCGGTAACGTCATACAAACAAAAGGCATCGGAAGCATGACTTGGCTAAAAGACGGTGAACGTTATAGCCGCTTGGAAAATAATAAGCAAACCGGAGGCACGGATATCGTCGCCTATCAAGCAAAAGATAACTCCCGTGAAGTCATTATCCCCTCATCCCTATTGACAGACAAATCTACAGGAAAGCCTATTCCCGCACGTAGTATCTCTTGGAGTGCGGATAATGAGAAAGTCTTGATTTATAACAATACCCAACGGGTATGGCGTTATGATACCCGGGGTGACTATTGGGTATTAAACCTAAAGGACGGCGCTTTACGTCAATTGGGAAAAGGAATGCCGGAATCCTCCATGATGTTCGCTAAATTCTCTCCGGATGGCACACGTGTGGCCTATGTTTCCAACAATAATATATATGTAGAAGATATAGACTCCGGGAAAATCACGCAGCTAACAAAAGACGGAAGCGATACGATTGTCAACGGAACTTTCGATTGGGTATATGAGGAGGAGTTCAGTTGCCGGGATGGTTTCCGCTGGAGCCCGGACGGAAAGCATATCGCCTATTGGCAAAGCGATACGAAAGGAACGGGAGTGTTCGACATTATTAATAATGTAGACTCCATCTACGCAAAGGTAATCCATTTCCCATACCCCAAGGCAGGAACCACCAATTCAGCCGTAAAAGTAGGCTACGTTTCCTCTACCGGCGGGAACACCACTTGGATCGCCATACCCGGAGATCCCCGGAACAACTACCTGCCCCGTATGGAATTCATCCCCGAAAGCGACGAGTTGTTCATACAGCAACTAAACCGCCCGCAGAATACAAATAAGGTATGGATCGCCAAGATATCCGATAACTCGCTGAATAATATCTTCACTGATACGGATGCCGCATGGCTGGACACGAATGATAACATACAATGGTTAAAGGACAACCGCTATTTCACATGGGAAAGCGAGCGTAGTGGCTGGCGACACTTATACCGGATAAGCCGGGACGGAAAAGAGATACAACCCATCACCAAAGGTGATTTTGATTATATCTCGCCGGTCGGGACCGATCTACAAAAGGGCTGGGTCTATTTCATCGCCTCCCCGGACAATTTCACCCAACGTTACTTGTACCGGGCTAAAGCATTCGGCAATGGGGAAGTGGAGCGTGTAAGCCCCATGGAACAATCCGGACAGCACCGCTACAATATGTCACCCACCGGCAAATGGGCCATACATACGTATAGTAACGCCTCTACCCCATCCGTTATCGACATGGTTTCTTTCCCGAAACATCAATCCGTACGCATGCTTGAGGATAATGCCCAAGCCAAGGACCAATACGCCGCCTTAGGATTAAACCCGAAAGAATTTATCAAGGTCAAGTCCGGCAATCTAACCTTGGACGCATGGATGATAAAACCTGTCGATTTCGACGCATCCAAGAAATACCCGGTTATCATAGAGGTATACGGCGAGCCGGCGAGCGCCACCGTACAAGATGTATGGGGTAACGGAGATTTATGGCAACAATATATGGCGAACCAAGGTTATATCGTGGTAAGTATCGAGAACCGGGGTGCGAATACTCCCCGTGGACGTGAATGGCGGAAATGTATTTACGGGGAAGTGGGTACTTTCGCTTCCGAAGACCAGAGCAGGGGTATTCTGGATATGACCCGTCAATATCCGTTTATCGATGCCAACAGGATCGGTATTACCGGATGGAGCGGTGGTGGTAGCCAGACCTTAAACTGCATGTTCCGTTATCCGAAAATATTCCATACTGGTATAGCGATCGCTTTTGTAGCCGACCAACGTTTATACGACACGATCTACCAAGAACGTTACATGAATACTCCGCAGAACAATCCGGAAGGCTACCACAAAGGTTCCCCGATTACCTATGCCGAGGGACTGGAAGGTAATCTGCTGCTTATTCATGGTACGGGAGATGATAACGTGCATTACCAAAATTGCGAGATGCTGGTGAACAAGTTGATCAAGAACGGAAAGATGTTTACGCAAATCAGTTACCCGATGCGTAGCCATAGCATCAACGAAAGGGAAGGAACAACTCTTCACCTACGTAAGACAATGGCTAAATACTGGCTGGAACATCTTCCGGCCGGTGGTAAATAGTTAATCCACGATTCGATGAAACAATTTTTATTGCGATTAGTGATCTTGGCAGGAATCAGTTTCCTGCCAACGGTGTCCAACGCCCAATTAAGGGAAAAGGCCGAAGAACTATTGTCTACGACATTAGGCAATGATCCGGAGGAACCAGTTACCCCAACCGATACGCTTTCGCTCGATGAGCAGCACCGGAAGGATTCCATCAAGATGCAGGAGCTAGCCCTCCAGTTGCAAGAGATGAAACTAAACGAGATCTTACTGAAAGACGAGCTGGAAAGCACGAAAAACAGCAACGCTACCGCCGACTCCCTAAAAAGGTCCGAGCAACGAAACCGTATCGATTCCCTTCGGGCACTGACTCCCGGCGTACCTGTAGTCGTGGAGGGGGATACCTTATTTCACCTTTACGCCAAGCGCGGAGGCCGCACCCCGGTTGACCGGGCTGAGGACATCCTCAATATCATGGTAAAGATCGGGACCTCGCATTCCTTGAAGAAGGATTCCATCTATATCTATGACAGCGAATACGTAACGGATATCATGTACGGAGACAAGGTTATCCTAAGTATCACCGATCAAGATGCCCTATGGCAAAATCTCAGTCGTATAGCCCTCGCTGAACAATATCAACCGATTATCCAAAACAAGATACAAGAGTTAAGGGAGCAACATAGTATCTTGCAGATAGCGAAACGGGTATTATTGTTCATCCTCGTAATTATCATCCAATATTTCCTGTTTAAGCTGACCAACTATCTGTTTAAGAAGCTACGCAGGAAAATTATCTGGTTAAAGCAGAACCGACTCAGATCTATTACCATCCGGGATTATGAATTTCTCAACACACATCGCCAAGGACGTGTATTGATGTTTTTCACCAACGTAATACGATGGATCGTGTTACTAATCCAATTAACCATCAGTGTACCGATCCTTTTCGCTATCTTCCCGCAAACAGAAGATCTAGCCTTGAAGATATTCTCCTATTTGTTGGAGCCGGTAAAGATGATCTTTAAATCGGTAGCCTCCTATATTCCGAACTTGTTTATCATCTTGGTGATCTATTACTGCATCAAATACATCGTAAAAGGAATCCAATACATAGCCAACGAGATAGAGAGCGAGAACCTGAAAATATCAGGTTTTTACCCGGATTGGGCGCAACCGACGTTTAATATCATCCGTTTCCTGCTATACGCCTTTATGATCGCCATGATCTATCCTTATCTGCCGGGATCGGACTCGGGGGTATTTCAAGGCATATCCGTATTTGTCGGTTTGATCATATCGTTGGGTTCCAGTACGGTGATCGGAAATATCATCGCAGGGCTGGTCATTACTTATATGAGGCCCTTTAAATTGGGTGACCGTATCCAACTAAACGAGACGACTGGCAACGTGATCGAGAAGACTCCGTTTGTAACCCGTTTACGTACCCCTAAGAATGAGGTAGTGACCATCCCGAACTCCTTTATCATGTCCTCCCATACAACAAATTATAGCGTATCCGCACGGCAATACGGATTAATCATCCACAGCACGGTTACGATCGGCTACGACGTACCTTGGCGGCAAGTTCATCAATTATTGATCAATGCCGCCCGCCAGACCACCGGGGTATTGCCAGAGCCGAAGCCTTTCGTATTGGAGACCGAACTAAGCGATTACTATCCCTGTTATCAAATCAACGCTTATATAAAGGACGCCGATAAACTCGGAGATATCTATTCCGACCTGCATCAAAACATACAGGACGTATTCAATGAGGCTGGCGTAGAGATCATGTCACCGCACTATTTCGCCGGACGAGACGGAAGCGCTTCCACGATCCCGACCGCTCCCTATCCGGATGACTGGGTAGAGCCTTCCAAGAAATAAATATTTCACGGTAAATAGTTAAAAATGATCCCTCACGAAACAAATCGTGGGGGATTTTATGTTATATGTCCAAACGTCACTAATAAAATAAATAATGGTAATGAAAAAGTATTTTATCGCAGTAGCGGCTATGGCATTTTTGGCCGCATGTAGCGGGAAGCAAGCCCAAAAGGATGTACCCGTAGAAGTAGAGGAAGAAGAATTCGCCATAATGTCGGCGGCTCCGGACGCTCCGTCTTTGCCACTGATCCATTCTGTTAAGGCGACCCAACCGGCAAAGCCCGTGAATATGAGGGATTCCTTGAAGGCTGATCCTAAAAAGGGACCGGTTATCCAAAAAAAGTATAAGGGAACCCTGACTTCTCCGGATAGCGTGAACGTAGATTATGACTTAACCTTGTATTATCAACAAGATAACGCAGACGAGGAAGGCGTATTCGAGTTGGATGCTCTTTATACCGTACCGGAAGCAGTAGCCTCAAGTACCGGAGCGGCGAAGAAAGCTCCTCAGAAAGCCATTACAACCGGTAAACAAAAAGTAAAGCACGGAACTCCCGATGACGCTAGCGCAGTAATCTACGAGTTGATTCCCAGTGATGGCGAACCCGTCATCTATTTCCTAGTAGAAGGGGATAACTTGACCTTGATGAACGACGCGTTGCAAAAAGCGGCGGCAGATCTTAACTACACGCTAAGACTTGTCCAATAAATTTATAGGCAGCACATCTTTGTATATATAGATCACCCCGATAGACTTACCGGATCGCCGGAAGCTATCGGGGTTTAGTTTTTATTTGAACCCTCCTTGGCAGATCGGTTATTTGATACCTAACTTGGCTTTGATCGCTTTAGGCAGGGCATCTTTATGAACCACGATATTCATGGTCTTATAACGGACAAACGCCTTGGAAGCATACCAAATACCGTTATACTTGCTGTTGGTTCCCCAAGAGTTCTTTACCATATAATACTCGTTACCTTCTTGATCTTTGGCGATACCGTAGATCTGCATACCATGGTCGTCGGTCGTCTCATAATTATCATAAGCCAACTGGCGCTCTGCTTGCGTACACCATTTCTGAGGTTGCGGTTTTGTGTTCAGCTTCTTTTCCTCCGGTTTCAATTTCAACCAATGAGCCATATCGGAACCGCTCAACTCCTGTACCTTCTCATCATCAGGCATAACGGCCACTCCGTCACGAGTAAAACCAGATTCGCTCACGTCGGAACCCCAAGCGATCGTATACCCCGTATTAATCGCGTTATCAAAGACCTCCATAAACTCATCCAGCGGCAAGTTATACGACATACCGTGACGCCAGTTATCCTGAATCTCTAGCGGGAACTGGGTATAGAACGGATGATGCGTATAAGAAGTCAATGAGACATAATCCGAAGCCTTCAAACCTGTAGACTCGAAGAAAGATTTCGGTGTATATTCCTTCCCTTTATACGTGAATTTCTCAGGAGGAACCCCCAAGTAGATCTGATGTACGGCAGCGACCGCCTGCTTCCATAACATGGCGTTATTCTCATCAGACTGCAATTTGCGTAACTTTCCTTTGGCGATAGCGGCCACCATAGCGTCGGTCAAGGCGGAAAGCTCGGTATGGTTACTCAACGTATCGGAATACATTACGCCCGGGCGCATCTCCTCTTCCGGAACCAAGCCGAATGTTTCCATTCCATAGAGCGCGTCATAGAAAGATCCACCTTGCGAGAACGACACATCCCCATGCGTACGCACGGCAGCATCGGCACGATCCAGATAGGTGTTATATACCGTAAACATCTCGGATAAGTCATACTCACCCTTTCCCAGACGAAGCAACTCAGACTCCAAGAAAGCGTATGAGGAGTAGCACCAGCACGTGCCCGCACGATTTTGGTTCTTAACAGATGTAATCGGGTTCTCTTTCACGGTCGTGAACACGAATCCCTCCTCGCTCTCTTTCTTCTCCGTGTCCTGCGCTTGGATCGTAGCGGACAGCGTCAGAGCGAATAGCATGCTTGAAACTAGAATAGTCTTTTTCATGTAAAATTTTATATTAATATTAGTATTAAGTCCGTATCACCCGCAAATGTAAGTTTTTTATCCGTAGCTAACCCTACAAAGTCGTACGTATTTGAGATATTTTATCTAAGTTTGCCTCCTCAGGAAACATAATATATAACTAATTATCTGCAAAATGAGAATATCTATTATCGGTTCGGGTAATATTGGTGGAGCGATCGCCCGAGGTTTAGCGAAAGGAACCATGTTCAAAGCCTCTGATATCACTTGTACCGCCCAATCGGACGAGACCTTGGAGAAGATGAGAAAGATCGATCCGGACTTTATCTTGACCCATGATAACGTGGAAGCGGCACGAAACGCTGATATCATTATAATCGCCGTTAAACCTTGGCGTGTAGAAATGATTATAGATGAGATTAAGTCGGTGCTCGACTTCGAGAAACAAATGATCGTATCCGTAGCGGCTGGCGTGACTTTTGATCTGTTAAATACTTATTTGACCAAGAACACGGACTTCGATTGTCTGGCTACTCCCACGATCTTCCGGATTATGCCCAACACGGCTATCGAGGTGATGAGCAGCATGACTTTCGTCTCCGCCCGCAACGCCTCCAAGGAGCAAACGGATCTAATCATCCATATCTTCAACGAGCTTGGCAACGCCATGTTGGTAGAAGAACGGTTGATGGGCGCAGGAACAGCATTGGCTTCCAGCGGCATCGCTTTCGCCTTGCGTTATATCCGCGCGGCGATAGAAGGCGGCGTGGAATTGGGTTTCTATCCGAAACAAGCGCAAGAGATCGTGGTACATACCGTGAAAGGCGCCGTTGATTTGTTGCTCGAGAACAAAAGTAACCCGGAGATGGAAATCGATAAGGTAACGACTCCGGGCGGAATCACGATCAAGGGTCTAAATGAGATGGAACTTTCCGGTTTTACCTCTTCCGTGATCCGGGGACTGAAGGCCAGTAAATAAAAATAGGCAGACAAAGTAGTTTGCCAGCACCAATACGCCCCGAAATATGCTGACAAACTACTTTACCTGCCCTCGGCAGGTTTATGTTCTTTCCGCCTAGTCATTTCCATCTCCAACATCCGGAGTTCCCGGCTGGTCTGCCCCGCGACAGAAGTATTCTCTTCCGCACGCCGGATCAAATACGGCAGTACATCCCTTACCGAGGCGTACGGTACGTATTTGGTTACGTTATATCCCGCATGGGCTAAATTGAAGGAAATATTATCACTCATTCCCAATAGCTGCGCAAAGAAAACACGGGAGTCATCGCGGGCGATCCCCTTCTCGTCCATCAATTGCGCCAACTTATAATTACTCTCCTCATTATGAGTTCCCATAAACATCTCAAAACGATCTAAATGATCCATGGTGAAACGGACCGCCGCATCATAATTCTCGTCCGTGGCCTGCTTATCTTTACAAATCGGATCGGGATAATCCAACGCCGCCGCACGGGCACGCTCCGCTTCCATATAAGCCCCGCGCACGAATTTCACGCCCGCAATATAACCTTTCGCCACGGCGTCATCGTAGATACGACGCAGATAAGGCATCCGGTCATGACGATACATTTGCAAGGTAGCGAATACGATCGCACGTTTCTTGTTGAACTTACGCATCGCCTCATCGGTCAACGCATCAATGGCATCTTGGAAACAATAATCCTCCGCATCCACTAAAATACGTACGTCGTTATCGTAAGCCCGTTGGCAAAGCGCCATAAAACGCTCGCAGAACTCGCGAAAATGCCGGACATCGTCTATCGTAAGCTCTTCCCGTTTCTCGGAAGCTTTGGCCAGTAACTCATCGGTCGTGATCGTGGATGGTTTGAATACGGCATAGGCCAGATTCGTATTTCCTTTCGCAAAATCTATCGAGCGCAAGGTTTCCTCGAAAGTCGCCTGTATGCCCTCCGGGGTCTGCTCGCTCTCCGCCGAATAATCGAGCGTCGATTTCACGTTGTATTTCATCAAGTGGTTGATGGCAGCGGAACAGTCTTGTAAAGTTTCTCCCCCAACGAACTGTTTATATAAGGTAGGCTTCACCGCCCAAGCCAGCGGGAAATGTATTTTCAAGGCTATACTCGTGGCTACTTTAGCGCATTTTACCAACCAAGGATATTTTATCGTATTAAAAAGCCAGTAAGCATTTTGTAGTTCTCCCCGCGACTTCGACGAGAAAGCGATCTCGGTATTGTTAAAGTCTAACATATTGTATGTAGATAAAGGTAACGTCATAGCGTAGAGACGGGGCACGCCCCGTCTCCCCCACAATCAGTTGGTATTTCTTAATTATGACAATTATTTCTCACCTAAGAACGGATACCCGTAGCTCGTCGGAGGAACCAAGCATTCCTTGATACAACGAGGATTCGTCCAACGAATCAAGTTCAACGGGCCACCGGCCTTGTCATTCGTTCCAGACGCACGGGAACCGCCGAACGGTTGCTGGGCGATCACGGCGCCGGTCGGTTTATCATTGATATAGAAATTACCGGCCGAATAGCGCAAGGTATTGAATGCCTTATCAATCGCATAGCGATCACGGGCGAAAATAGAACCCGTCAATCCGTACGGAGAAGTACGATCACAAAGTTCCAAAGTCTCCTCATATTTAGCGTCGTCATATACGTAGATCGTAATCACCGGCCCGAAGATTTCCTCTACCATGCTCTTGAACATCGGGTCCGTGGTCTGGATAACCGTTGGCTCCACGAAATAACCTACAGATTTGTCCCCGTTACCACCAAAAAGAACCTCTGCGTCCGGAGACTGTTTCGCATAATCGATATAACTCATGATGTTATCGAACGAAGCCTCATCGATCACGGCATTGACAAAGTTCGTGAAATCCTGCACGTCACCCATCTTGATCTCTTTCAGCATATCGCCCACGTAATCTTTCACCTCTTTCCAGAGAGAAGCCGGGATATAGGCCCGAGAACCCGCCGAGCACTTCTGCCCTTGATACTCGAACGCACCGCGTACGATAGCGGTAGCCACATCCAACGCCGGAGCGGAAGGATGAGCGAAGATAAAGTTCTTGCCACCTGTCTCGCCTACGATTTTTGGATAAGATTTATAATGCCCCAAGTTCTCTCCGATCTGACGCCATAAGGTATTGAACGTAGAGGTAGAGCCTGTAAAATGGAATCCTGCCAAATCACGGCTACCCGTAATCACCTTACCGATCACGCTACCCTGTCCCGGGATGAAATTCACTACGCCATCGGGCAAACCGGCCTCTTGGAAAACCTTCATCAAGAAATAGTTCGAATGGATCGCCGTAGTAGACGGTTTCCATACCGCCACGTTACCCATCATAGCCGGAGCCATATTCAGGTTGGAAGCGATCGACGTAAAGTTAAACGGCGTGAGCGAGAACACGAAACCTTCCAAGGCTCGGTATTCCATACGATTCAATATACCCGTCTCGGAATAGGGTTGATCGGCATATACTTGACTAGCGTAGAAGGTACTGAAACGCAAGAAATCGATCAATTCGCAGGGAGCGTCGATCTCCGCTTGGAACGGATTCTTGCTCTGTCCCAACATAACCGAAGCGTTCAGGATATAACGATATTTCGTAGCCAACAACTCAGCTACACGAAGCATAATAGACGCACGTTCCACCCATGGAAGTTCTGACCATTCCTTATGCGCTTTCATGGCGGCGTCGATAGCCATTTGTACTTCTTTCTCGCCCGCCTTATGATAAGTAGCCAATACATGATGATGATCATGAGGCATAACGACCTTACCGGTATTACCCGTACGGATCTCTTTTCCGCCAATTACCAGAGGAATATCCCATTCCTCGGAACTTATCTGCGCCAACGCTTTCTTTAAGGATGCTTTTTCACTTGATCCGGGAGCATACGCTTTTACCGGCTCATTAATGGGTTTAGGAAATCTAAAAATAGCATTATCCATAATACTTCAGATTTTTTAAATGGTTATTCAATGAAACTTTCTGCTGTAAACGTAGCAAATTTATTTTAAAACAGTGGCGTATAAACGTTAATATATATCAACCAAAGATAAGCTCATTTCACGGTCTATACAATGATCTAAAAGACCTCTCCCGAAAACAATCCGCGAAAGTTGTTTGTTACATTAACATATTAATCATCTTAAAGGAATAAAATTATGGCAATTAAAAGAGTTTGGATTGAGGAGGATTGCATCGCTTGCGGTACATGCGAGGGCATTTGCCCGGAAGTATTCACTGTTACAGATCGTTCACGTGTAAACGAAGGAGTTAATTTCGATGATTTCGAGGCGGGTATTAAAGAGGCTGCCGAAAGCTGTCCGGTCGAGGTCATCAAATACGAATAGACAAAAACACATTAACCCTTACTTTTCCTTCCTAGATAAAATCTCAGAATCATTGCGCGATCTATAATAACACGTTACCTTTGCGGAGGTAAGGTTAATAACATTAACCTCTTACGGGAATAGAAAGAATCAAAATAAGAAATAAGAAGTAAAATGAGAAAATTAGTATTACTGAGTTTTGTTATTGTCGCCTCTTTACAATTTTGCGGGGCGCAATCATTGGATAAGATGCAATGGTTCAACGAGCCGGAACAATGGGAGATTAAAGACAAGTCGCTTTCCATGCAGGTCACTCCCCAAAGCGACTATTGGAGGATTTCCCATTACGGGTTTACGGTAGATGACGCTCCTTTTTATTATGCGACTTATGGGGGTGAATTCGAAGTGAAAGTCAAGATAACCGGCGATTACAAGCAGCGTTTTGACCAAGCCGGCCTAATGCTTCGTATCAATCATGAAAATTATATAAAAGCTGGCATAGAATTCGTGGATGGTAAATATAACCTAAGTGCGGTCGTTACGCATAAGACCTCCGATTGGAGCGTTATCACCTTAGACAAAGCGATCCCTTATGTATGGATAAAAGCAGTCCGGAGATTGGACGCCGTGGAGATCTTCTACTCATTCGATGATAAGGAATACACCCTTATGCGTAACGCTTGGCTACAAGACAATATCCCCGTACAAGTCGGGTTTATGGCCGCTTGTCCCGACGGGAAAGGATTTAATGTGACATTCGAGCATTTCAAGGTAAAACACCTCCCGGATCAGCGCCGGTTAGAATGGCTAAAGAAAAATGCTGAATAAGTATTAGATGCTTATCTTTCAGACGCAGATGACACGGATTTGCTATTCTTATCCGTATTATCTGCGTCATTTGTATTAAAAACAAGCCATACCTGTTAATTAGAAAAGAAAACAAGGGCTTTCACCTTCTTTTTGCTTTTTATTCCTATCTTTGGAGCGACATAATACAATAACTTCAGCAAAATGAACGAACAGATACAACAAATCGCGGAGCGTCTGGCCGGACTACGGGACGCACTGGAGATTACGCCGGAAGAAATGGCAAAGGTCTGCAACCTCACGACTGAGCAATATTTGCTGCTGGAAAGCGGCACGGTTGATATTTCCGTTAGCGTATTGCATCAGATCTCACAGGCTTATGGCGTAGAATTAACCACGTTGATGTTTGGCGACGAGCCTAAAATGAGTACGTACTTTATTACTCGTAACGGAAAAGGTGTTGCCGTAGAGCGTACGAAAGCCTATAAGTACCAATCATTGGCCGCCGGTTTCGTCGGACGTAAAGCGGACCCCTTCTTGGTAACCGTACATCCCAAACCAGAGGATGAGCCGATGTATCTCAATTCCCATCCGGGGCAAGAATACAATATGGTATTAAAAGGACGTCTGTTACTACAGATCAACAATAAAGATCTTATCTTAGAAGAAGGTGATAGTATTTATTTTAACTCAGAGCTTCCTCACGGTATGAAAGCGCTGGATGGGGAAAAGGTCAGTTTCTTGGCCGTCATTTTATAAACGATCAACAGCATGTTAGAAAGATTTATAGATAAAACGACGTTTGAGTCGCAAGAGGATTTTATTAAAAACTTCAAGATCAAGGTACCGGAGAACTTCAACTTCGGATATGATGTGGTAGACGCTTGGGCAGAGGAAGAACCGGATAAGAAAGCGTTATGTTGGACAAACGATCATGGAGAGCATATTGATTTTACGTTTGCCGACTTGAAACGGTATACGGACCAGACGGCTTCTTATTTCCAATCCTTGGGGATCGGACATGGCGATATGGTGATGCTGATACTCAAACGCCGTTATGAGTTCTGGTTCTCTATCATCGCATTGCATAAATTAGGGGCTGTCGTGATACCGGCTACACACTTACTGACCAAGAAAGATATCGTTTATCGTGCAAATGCCGCCGATATCAAGATGATCGTTTGCGCCGGAGAGGAAGTGATAACGAAACATATCATAGAGGCTTTGCCGGACTCACCGACCGTAAAAAGAGTCGTATCCGTAGGGCCGGAAATACCGGAAGGTTTCGAGGATTTCCAACAGGGTATCCAAAACGCCGCTCCTTTCGTCCGCCCGTCTCACCCGAATAGCAATGACGATATCTCTTTGATGTATTTCACCTCCGGTACGACCGGAAACCCCAAGATGGTGGCCCACGACTTTACGTATCCGCTGGGGCATATCGTGACTGGTAGTTTCTGGCACAACTTGCATAAAGACAGCCTTCACCTGACGATCGCAGATACAGGCTGGGGCAAGGCGGTTTGGGGTAAGCTATATGGGCAATGGATCGCCGGAGCGACCGTATTTGTTTACGACCACGAGAAATTCACGCCTGCTGATATGTTGCAGATGATACAGGATTACCGGATCACCTCGCTTTGCGCTCCTCCTACGATCTTCCGTTTCTTAATTCGTGAGGATATGACTAAATACGATTTATCATCCCTTCAATATTGCACGATCGCCGGCGAGGCCTTGAACCCCGCCGTGTTCGACACGTTCTATAAGTTGACCGGCATTAAATTGATGGAAGGCTTCGGCCAGACAGAGACTACGCTGACAGTCGCCACTTTCCCGTGGATGGAGCCGAAACCGGGCTCTATGGGTGTTCCCAACCCGCAGTACGATGTCGATTTATTGCGTCCGGACGGAAGCCGTGCGGAGGATGGCGAGCAAGGACAGATCGTGATACACACAACAAATGGCAAGCCTATCGGGTTATTCAAGGAATATTACCGGGACGCGGAACGTACCCGGGAAGCTTGGCACGATGGCCTGTATTACACGGGAGACGTGGCTTGGCGTGACGAGGATGGTTACTTATGGTTCGTTGGCCGCGCGGACGACGTGATCAAGAGTTCCGGCTATCGTATCGGGCCGTTCGAGGTGGAAAGTGCCTTGATGACTCACCCGGCGGTAGTGGAATGTGCTATCACCGGTGTCCCCGACGAGATCCGCGGACAGGTAGTAAAGGCCACGATCGTATTGGCGAAGGACTATAAGGATAAAGCGGGTGATGCCTTGATCAAAGAATTGCAAAATCACGTGAAACGTGTCACCGCTCCTTACAAATATCCCCGTGTTGTCGAATTCGTGGACGAACTGCCGAAAACAATCAGCGGAAAGATCCGACGGGTAGAGATCCGGGATAAAGATAATAAATAATAAATCATAACTTTCTTGAAAAGGATCGCTGTAAAAATAGGAAGTAATGTCCTGACCCGCAAGGATGGGACGCTAGATATTACCCGCATGTCCGCGTTGGTTGACCAAGTAGCGGACTTGCATCGGCAAGGTATGGAGATCGTCTTGATCTCCTCCGGTGCCGTGGCTTCCGGACGAAGCGAGATAAAGGCCGGCAAAAAGCTGGATCCCGTATCAGCCCGGCAACTGTATTCGGCGGTAGGACAGGCCAAGTTGATCAACCGGTATTACGAGTTATTCCGGGAGCATGGCATGACTTGCGGGCAAGTGCTTACTACAAAAGAGAATTTCGGGAGTCGTACGCATTACCTAAACCAGAAGCATTGCATGGAGGTAATGCTTGAAAACAAGGTGATCCCCATCGTGAATGAGAATGATACGATATCCGTAACCGAGCTGATGTTCACGGATAATGATGAGTTATCCGGCTTGATCGCTACGATGATGGGAATGGATGCCTTGGTGATTCTTAGTAATATAGACGGGATTTACAATGGAAATCCGTCGGACCCGGATAGTTCCGTGATCCGGGAAATCGAATGTGGGAAAACAGATTTGTCGGAATATGTACAGACTAGCAAATCATCCTTTGGACGGGGAGGTATGTTGACGAAATGTCATATCGCCCAAAAAGTGGCAGACGAAGGTATTGCGGTTATCATCGCCAACGGCAAAAAGGATAATATCCTTCCGATGTTATTGGCGGTGGATAGCGACACGGTCTGCACCCGTTTCATTCCGGCCTCGAAACCCGTCAGCAGCGTAAAGAAATGGATCGCCCACTCCGAGGGTTTCGCCAAAGGGGAAATACATATCAATAAAGGAGCCGAGGAGGCATTGACCGCCCCGAAAGCGACTAGCGTATTATTGGTTGGAGTAACCCGCATCGAGGGTGATTTCGAAAAAGATGATATCGTAAAGATAATGAATGAGGAAGGCGTGCAAATCGGCGTAGGCTGTACCGCCTATGACAGCGAGGAAGCACGTAAGCAAATAGGGCAACGGGATTTAAAACCGCTTATACATTATGATTATCTATATTTGGATTAAAAAGTATGAATGTAAAAGATATGCTGCGACAGGCATCGGATGCGGCTAAACAATTGATAACGCTATCGGATCAAACGATTATCGGGATCTTAAAGGAGACAGCGCAGGTTCTACGGACTCATACGGAGGAGGTACTCGCCGCGAATCGCCAAGATCTGGAACGTATGGACCCAGCGAACCCGAAATACGACCGGCTGAAATTGACAGAGGAAAGGCTACAAGGTATCGCCGCCGATATGGAGAATGTATCGACATTACCTTCTCCATTAAATAAGGTCTTGAGCGAGACTACCCGCCCGAACGGAATGGTTATCCGAAAAGTAACCGTGCCTTTCGGGGTGATCGGTGTGATCTATGAGGCTCGTCCGAATGTTACCTTCGATGTTTTTTCCTTATGTTTCCGAAGCGGTAATGTTTGCGTGCTAAAGGGTGGATCGGATGCGGACTTCTCTAACCGAGCCTTGGTACGCATCATCCATTCTGTATTAGAGCGTCAGGGTATAAATCCGGCGGTATGCACTTTACTACCTCCGGATCGAGAGGCTACGGCGGAATTACTGGGAGCGGTCGGCTTGGTTGACTTAATCATTCCTCGTGGAAGCAGTTCCTTGATTCACTTCGTCCGGGAACACGCGAAAGTTCCGGTGATCGAGACTGGCGCTGGTATCTGTCATACCTATTTTGATCGCTCCGGAGATAAAGGCAAGGGACGTGAGATCGTAAATAACGCAAAGACACGGAGGGTCAGCGTATGTAATGCCTTGGATTGCTTAATCATCCACCGAGAACGTCTATCTGATCTTCCGTATATCTGTGGAAAGCTTCCGGACAGCAACGTAATCATTTATGCGGACGAACCGGCTTATGCCGCTCTATCCGAACATTATCCGGAGACGCTTTTACAACAGGCTAACGAAAACAGTTTCGGTACCGAGTTCCTCGATTACAAAATGAGTATCCGTACCGTATCCTCTTTAGACGAGGCTCTATCACATATCGCCCGGTACAGTTCAAAACATA
The DNA here is from genome assembly GCF_023656665.1 of Parabacteroides sp. B2-S-102. NCBI lineage: Bacteria > Pseudomonadati > Bacteroidota > Bacteroidia > Bacteroidales > Tannerellaceae > Parabacteroides > Parabacteroides sp. B2-S-102. The sequence continues at coordinate 253,801 of NZ_JAMOKM010000004.1, forward strand.
GCGAAAGCATAATCAGCGAAGATCCGGAAACTATCCGGCGCTTCCAGCAATTGGTAGATGCCGCTTGCGTATACGCAAATGTATCTACCGCCTTTACTGATGGGGCCCAATTCGGATTCGGGGCGGAGATCGGAATCAGTACCCAAAAGCTACATGCCCGGGGACCGATGGCGCTTCCTGAATTAACGACTTATAAATACATCATAGAAGGAGACGGGCAGACGAGAATATAGGAACTCGCCTGTCTCTTTCTTCTAGAACAACACTTAAATCTAAACGAATAATGTCAACAGTAATAGATTCAAATATTTTCAATACTTTAGTTTCAAATACATTCTATTCCTGTCCTTTAGGAGGGGCTATCTATGATACGGAAGGAAATCTGATAGACTTGAATAAGGCGATGTTCGCTCATTTTTCCTTGGCAGATAAGCATGACTTTATTATAGAACATCTATTTAATAACATCGTACTAACCGATTCCTTGAAGTCATCTTTAAGAAAAGGTGACGCAATTATATGCGAAGAGCCCGTCACGTTTAAAGTAGAACCCATCTATACCGATGAACAGGGGCTTAGCGGGTATACGCTTTGGCTTACGCAGCAGGGAGAAAAAGAAACTGACAGGGAAAATAAACTATTGATGGGACAATTGAACGAGAGCCGGATATTGATGCGGCAAGCGTTGGAAGACGGTAAATTAGCCGCTTACTCATTCAGCTTCGACCGTTTCTCCACTTGCGACAAAAAGCATTGTAACCGCTGTTTTCAATTCTACGGCACGACCAATACTCTATTAGATAAAAACAGGTTTATATGCAGGGCTTTATCATCCGTACGTAAGCCCGAGGATAGTTTGGATTTCTTCTATCTGTTCAATAAAATCCGGGACGAGAAATTATCGTCTCACAACGTCACCTTCCACCTGAGGAATCAAGACGGGACTTATAAGATGTATGAAATATCGGGTAAAAGCATGGATATTGATGAAAGCGGCACCCCACATGTCATTATAGGTAGCATTATCGAAAAGGAAAACGACGAGCTAGCTATCGCGGATCATCAGAAATCCAAGGATCTTTCCCTATTGAAATCTACGTTTCTGGCAAATATGACGCACGAGATCCGGACTCCGCTAAATGCCATCGTCGGCTTCTCCGATATGTTAGGACTGGAAGATGATCCGGAAATGCGTGAACAGTATATTTCCATGATTAAAGAAAATAACACGGCTTTGCTCGAATTAATCAATGACACGCTCGAGATGTCCAGAATCGAGTCCAATACGATCAATTGGTCATATGAGGATGTAAATCCGCTCGCTATCATGCACGATGTATACGAATACGCCTCTCCCCACATATCCAAAAACGTACGGTTAATCTTGGATGATTCTCCAAACGTATCTCTTCACACGGATAAACATAAGCTTATGCTTATCTTGAAAAAACTACTTTCTAACGCCCTCCGATATACGGAGAAAGGAGAAATTCATTTCGGATACCAATCGTTGTATCCGGTCAGCGTGCAATTTTACGTGTCCGATACAGGTAACGGCATCCCAAAGGACAAACTGGGACATATCTTCGAACGATTCGTGCAATTGAACGAATTCCAGCCGGGCACCGGGTTAGGGCTTTCGATCTGTAAAGGTATGGTCACCGCCATGGGAGGTACCATCTGGGTGAACTCGGAGGAAGGGAAAGGTTCTACCTTCAGTTTCAAACTACCCATAGCACCTCCGGATACGATCTCTTAAACAATTCCTTGGTCTTTCTAAAGGATAATTGACAAGTTGTCATTATCTTTGCCTTTAACAAAATATTATTGTAACAGATATGAGACATTTCACTTGCGTACAGGATTTAGGTGACTTGAAACAAGCGCTTAATGAAGCTTTCGAGATCAAGAAAGATCGTTTCCAGTTTAGTGAACTGGGAAAAAACAAGACGTTGTTGATGATATTTTTCAACTCAAGCCTACGTACCCGCTTAAGCACCCAAAAGGCTGCCATGAACTTAGGTATGAACACGATCGTTTTGGACGTTAACCAAGGTGCATGGAAGCTGGAAACAGAGCGAGGTGTTATCATGGATGGTGATAAACCGGAGCATTTGCTGGAAGCTGTTCCTGTAATGGGCTGTTACTGCGATGTGATCGGGGTCCGTTCTTTCGCACGCTTTGAGAATAAAGAAGATGATTATAACGAAAAGATATTGAGTCAGTTCATCGAACATTCCGGCCGGCCGGTATTCAGCATGGAAGCGGCGACACGCCATCCGTTGCAAAGTTTCGCCGACTTGATCACGATAGAGGAATATAAGAAAACAGCTCGTCCGAAGGTAGTCATGACTTGGGCTCCTCATCCGAAATCATTGCCGCAAGCCGTTCCAAACAGCTTTGCCGAATGGATGAACGCTACAGATTATGAGTTTGTTATCACTCATCCGGAAGGTTATGAGCTTGATCCTAGATTCGTAGGCAACGCTAAAGTGGAATACAATCAGAAGAAGGCTTTTGAAGGAGCGGATTTCATTTACGCAAAGAACTGGTCCGCTTATAAAGATCCGAATTACGGACAAGTAATCAGCACAGATCGTAGCTGGACCGTAGACGCTGAGAAAATGGCGCTTACGAATAACGCTTATTTCATGCATTGCTTGCCAGTTCGCCGCAATATGATCGTTACCGATGACGTGATAGAGAGTCCGCAAAGTATCGTAATCCCCGAGGCCGCAAACCGTGAGATCTCCGCGCAAACCGTATTGAAGAAAATATTGATGGGATTATCTAATCTTTAGGATAGAGAGATAGGGTATTCTTTACGATGGGCATTCTAAGGTGTTTATAACAGGCATTCTTAACACCTTAGAATGCCCATTGTAAGCATCTAAGAATAGGCATCAAGGTTTTTCAATGTAAACAAGCCATCCCAACAATAAAAGAGTACTCCCCTACTCTTGTAGAAAAGTACTCTTTCTATGGCTGAAAACAAATCTATTAAGCCTCTCCTGTCGGACCTGCGAAGTCCTCAAAATTAGCTGTTTTGTTATTATTATTTCCTGCTTGAAGTTGCTCCCCAAATTTCTTGATATTGTCTTGCAAAGCGAATAACAAACGTTGAGCGTTATCCGGAGTTAAGATTACGCGACTTTTGACTTGTGCCTTAGGAGCTCCCGGAACCACCCGGATAAAATCTAGGATAAATTCAGAGCTTGAATGAGATATAATAGCCAAATTGGCGTAAGTTCCTTGTGCCATTTCTTCAGATAACTCGATCTGAATCTCGTTATTGGCAGGTTTGTTGTTTTCCATACTTTCTTCTTTTAAATTTATGGTGATTAAAAATTGCGAAGACAAATATACATATTTATTCCGGGTTACAAAGGGGTTGAAGACTATAAATGCAAAAACGACTACCTTCTCAGGCAGTCGTTTTCTAGTTGTGTTTTTAATTCTCAATTCTTTAGACCAATGTAAAAATACCTTTTGTGTTTGATATAATTGGTTTTGGCGTTTTAGTTAAGGTTTGTTTTGTCTAAGTGCTAATCTCTTTCACTTGAACTTTACAAAAGTAAGGGCTTTAGCAAAGACCACCAAATACTATATGTGCAATAAATAATACTATATCATCAACACTTGACACAAATCAATGTAAACATGCTTTAAATCATGTTTTAAATTATAAACCTCGAACGGGAATATTTTTCCCTGTACTCTGTAGGGGTACTCCCCCTACGCCGTTTGAATACCCGGTTGAAATTCGATAGATTATTAAAACCGCACCTGTAACATATTTCAGAAATACTGTCACTTGTATCGGTCAAACGGCATACCGCCTCAGCTACCCGAATCTCGTTCAAGTTATCGATAAATGTCTTTCCCGTCCACTTCTTCAAGAAACGCATCAATGAGGCATCGCTCATATTTGTTAACTTAGCCACTTCCGACAAGGTGATACGTTTTTGATAATTTTCGTGTAAATATAACATGATACTATCTAAACGATCGGTATCGTTATTATTATAGTTCTTTACCGTGTTCACGGCATTCAACCGACGGGCTGCTTTATCCAAAGATAGAATCTTAAGAATCTCGACCAAACGCAACAGGTTCTTGAAAGAATCCGGCTTGTTATCGTTCGACAACATTCTTAATTTATCTTGAATGCCAAGTATCATTTCCCGGCTGAAAACAAGACCACTGGAAGCGTTATCAAACATATCCTTCATGGTCTTGAAATGCCGTCTATTGATTAAGCTATCAAATAACGATTTATGAAATTGTATCGTTATCTCAAAGATCCCATTACACGGACACTTATGGTTCGAGTAAGCATGCTTCGTTCCTCCCGCGATCAACACCAAATCCAGATCATCGATTTCCTCGACCGAATCGCCAACTATCCGAATAGCGCCAGCGGCATTCTCCAGATAGTTCAACTCAAACTCCATGTGTACATGTAACGGAAAATTAAACCCCGATTTCGGGCGTTGCATGACCAAGAAGCAATCTTCTGATGAAAGCGGGGTAGTTTCCTTCAATACGTCTACTTTCCCCATACACACAAAGCTTTTTTATTCGAGTATCAACGTACTGATTACCGGGCAATGGTCGGATGGGAACAGGTTATTCAACGTTTCAGTCAATACACCATGACGCAATACCTTGATATTCCCTTTCACGAAGATATAATCAATCCATTCACGCTTGTCGTAAGGGATCTTTCCAAAATCATGGAATGTCCATTCCGGGCCGTAAATAAACCCTGCGATCGTGCGGGAATGAGTCAAATGACGAGGATCACTCGGATTAGTCAATACTTGTATCGGCTCATCAGAAGGCACGGCATTGAAATCGCCAGTCACGATTATAGGCAAATTCTCGGATAATTTCTTCGCTTGCTCCAGCACCAATGAAGCTCCTTCATGACGAGCCACTTTCCCCATATGATCCAAGTGCGTATTCAAGAAGAAGAATTTCTTTCCCGTATTCTTATCTTTCAAGATCGCCCAAGTAGCTACGCGCTCGCATGCGGCGTCCCAACCTTTCTTACCAATGGCATTTATATCTTCGGCTAACCAGAAATTACCGCTTTTCTCAACGGAGAAACGATCCTTACGATAGAAAATCGGAGCGTACTCCCCTTTCGTCTTGCCATCCTCACGACCAACACCCACATAAGCGTATTCCGGTAAACGATTAAGCAAATCATTCAGCTGATTATTCAAGACCTCTTGCGCACCGAACACATCCGCCTCATAGAATTTCACTAAATCAGCAGCGAAATCTCTTCTGAATTTCCATTGATTATCCTTATCACCCGAATTATCGTAACGGATGTTATAAGACATTACATTCATTTTCTCATCGTTGTTTTTAGCGAATAAGCAACCAGTGGCAAATAAAGCCACCATTAAACAAAGTAAAATTCTCTTCATGATATTGATTATTATATGTTTCTTATATGTCTCAGTATTTATCTATGGTCTTTGTTACCTCGCAAAAATAAAGTTTATCCATTTATTAAGCAAATAAGGAAGAACAAAAAAGGCCGACAGATTGCTCTGCCGGCCTTTCTTTATAGTTTATTAAACGTTCCTATTCTTCATCATCTTTGTCCATGGCATTGAAATCAACCACGTTCTTGCGATTAGCGAAGATACGATCGAACTCATCCTTTGCGCCTACGATCAGCTTATCAAACTCACGCTGACCGGTACCGGCAGGAATCAAGTGACCACAGATAACGTTCTCTTTCAAACCTTCCAAACGATCTACCTTCCCGTTGATAGCAGCCTCGTTCAATACTTTCGTCGTCTCTTGGAAAGATGCGGCGGACATAAAGCTGTTCGTCTGCAAAGCGGCACGTGTGATACCTTGAAGGATCTGGTTGGCTGTAGCCGGAATAGCGTCACGTACCTCGACCAACTTAAGATCACGGCGTTTCAACATACTATTCTCATCTCTCAACTTACGTGCAGTCACGATCTGTCCGGCCTGCAATGTCTGAGAATCTCCCGGATCGGTAACAACTTTCTTGCCCCAGATACGATCGTTCTCGTCCATTACCTCCAACTTATCAACAATCTGCTGCTCCAAGAAGCGAGTATCTCCCGGATCAACCACCTCTACCTTACGCATCATCTGACGAACGATAACCTCGAAGTGCTTATCGTTGATCTTCACACCCTGTAGACGGTATACATCCTGAACCTCATTCACGATATATTCCTGTACAGCCGTCGGACCTTTGATCGCCAAGATATCCGAAGGAGTGGTAGCACCGTCTGATAGCGGCATACCCGCACGGATATAGTCGTTCTCCTGAACCAATAATTGTTTAGACAGAGGAACCATATATTTCTTAACCTCACCCAACTTAGACGTTACGGTGATCTCGCGGTTACCACGTTTGATCTTACCGAATCCTACCTCTCCGTCGATCTCAGATACGACAGCAGGGTTAGACGGGTTACGAGCCTCGAACAACTCGGTTACACGAGGAAGACCACCGGTGATATCACCGGCCTTACCTACGGCACGAGGGATCTTAACCAAAACCTCACCAGCTTTCACTACATCACCATTGTCTTTCACGACGTGAGCGCCCAACGGCAAAGAGTAGTTCTTCAAGTAATTACCATTCTCATCCACGATATGAGCGGCCGGAGCCTTCGTCTTATCCTTAGACTCGATGATGATCTTCTCCTTCAAACCGGTAGTCTCATCACTCTCAACCTTGTAAGTCACGTTCTCTACCAAACTCTCGAACTCGATCTTACCAGAAACCTCTGACACGATTACGGCATTGAACGGGTCCCACTCGATGATCACGTCACCCTTCTTAATTGAGTCACCGTTGTTGAAGAACAACTTAGAACCATAAGGTATATTATGAGTCAACAACACAATCTTCGTGTTCGGATCAACAATGCGCATTTCAGCCAAACGGCTTACTACTACCAAATGTTTCTTTCCGCTCACCTCGTCTACCGCCTCAACAGCACGAAGCTCGTCGATCTCTAAAATACCATCATATTTAGATGTAATACTATTCTCTGTAGCGATGTTGGATGCGATACCACCGACGTGGAATGTACGCAACGTCAACTGTGTACCCGGCTCACCGATAGACTGCGCGGCGATTACACCGACAACCTCACCCTTCTGAACCATGCGGTTCGTAGCCAAGTTACGTCCATAGCACTTAGCGCAGACACCCTTCTTAGACTCACAAGTCAATACGGAACGAATCTCGACGCTCTCGATCGGAGAGTCTTGGATTGCCTTAGCGGCATCCTCACGGATTTCCTCACCGGAACGAACGATAACCTCGCCCGTAATCGGATGGATCACATCGTGAACAGATACACGACCTAAGATTCTCTCATACAAGGAAGCGATCACCTCCTCGTTATTCTTCAATTCCGTACAAACCAAGCCACGCAATGTACCACAGTCTTCCTCGTTTACGATCACGTCGTGAGAGACGTCAACCAAACGACGAGTCAAGTAGCCGGCGTCGGCAGTCTTCAAAGCGGTATCGGCCAAACCTTTACGAGCACCGTGAGTAGAGATAAAGTACTCCAACACGGACAAACCTTCCTTAAAGTTAGAAAGGATCGGGTTCTCGATAATCTGACCACCTTCTGCACCACTCTTCTGCGGTTTCGCCATCAAACCACGCATACCGGACAACTGACGAATCTGCTCCTTAGAACCACGGGCACCGGAATCCATCATCATATAGATTGAGTTGAATCCATCGTTATCCGCCGTCAATTGCTTAATCAAGATATTAGACAAGTTACTATTAACGTGTGTCCAAGTATCGATAATCTGGTTATAACGCTCGTTGTTGGTAATGAAACCCATATTATAGTTAGCCATGATCTGCTCAACCTCATCGTATCCCTTCTGAACCAACTCATCCTTTTCAGGCGGGATCAGAACGTCCGCTAAGTTGAAGGACAAACCACCCTTGAATGCCATATAGTAACCCAAGTTCTTGATATCGTCCAAGAACTGAGCGGTACGAGCCACACCACAAGCCTTGATTACCCGACCGATGATGTCACGAAGAGACTTCTTACCCAACACCTCGTTTACATAACCAATCTCTTTCGGAACAAACTCATTTACCATCAAACGACCTACAGAAGTCTCTACCATCGTCTTCACCAAGTTACCGTTCGCATCCAAATCCTCCACGTAAACATGGATCGGAGCATGGATATCCAACTTCTTCTCATTGTAAGCGATCGTAGCCTCTTCCGGACCATAGAAAGTCAAACCTTCGCCTTGTGTACCCTTGCGCAACTTGGTAATATAATACAAACCAAGCACCATATCCTGAGAAGGTACGGTAATAGGAGCACCATTCGCAGGGTTCAAGATATTGTGTGAAGCCAACATCAACATTTGAGCTTCCAAAACAGCCTCATTACCTAACGGCAAGTGAACAGCCATCTGGTCACCGTCGAAGTCGGCGTTGAATGCCGTACATGCCAACGGGTGCAACTGGATAGCCTTACCCTCGATCAATTTCGGCTGGAACGCTTGGATACCCAAACGGTGCAATGTCGGGGCACGGTTCAATAATACCGGGTGACCTTTCATTACGTACTCCAAAATATCCCAAACAACCGGTTCCTTACGGTCAACGATCTTCTTGGCAGATTTCACCGTCTTCACGATACCGCGTTCGATCAATTTACGGATAACGAAAGGCTTATAAAGCTCGGCCGCCATATTCTTCGGTAAACCGCACTCGTGCATCTTTAATTCCGGACCTACGACAATAACCGAACGAGCGGAATAGTCAACACGCTTACCCAACAAGTTCTGACGGAAACGACCTTGTTTACCTTTCAAACTGTCGGACAAGGACTTCAACGGACGATTGGCATCTGTCTTAACCGCGCTCGATTTACGAGAGTTGTCAAACAAAGAGTCCACGGCCTCCTGAAGCATACGTTTCTCATTACGTAAGATCACTTCCGGAGCCTTAATATCGATCAATCGTTTCAAACGGTTATTACGGATAATAACACGACGATATAAATCATTCAAGTCAGAAGTAGCGAAACGGCCACCGTCCAACGGAACCAACGGACGCAGTTCGGGAGGGATCACCGGGATCACTTTCATGATCATCCATTCCGGTTTGTTACGACCTCTGGACGCACGAAAAGACTCAACTACCTGAAGGCGTTTCAAGGCCTCGTTCTTTCTCTGTTGAGATGTGTCCGTGCTCGCACGGTGACGCAACTCATAAGAAAGAGAATCCAAGTCCAAGCGAGCCAACAGATCATAAACAGCCTCAGCGCCGATCTTAGCGATGAACTTATTCGGATCCGTATCCTCTAGCAATTGATTTTCTCTTGGAAGGCTATCCAAAATATCCAGATATTCCTCCTCAGATAATAGGTCTAACTCACCGACCGTGTCTACGCAACCCGGCTGGATCACGACGTAGCGTTCGTAATAGATGATGGAATCCAGTTTCTTGGTAGGAAGACCTAGCAAGTAACCGATTTTATTAGGCAAAGAACGGAAATACCAAATATGGGCAACAGGAACCACCAAATGGATGTGTCCCATACGTTCACGACGAACTTTCTTTTCCGTAACTTCCACTCCACAACGATCGCAGACAATACCTTTGTAACGGATACGCTTGTACTTACCGCAATGGCACTCATAGTCCTTGATCGGACCAAAGATACGCTCACAGAACAAACCGTCACGCTCAGGCTTATACGTACGATAGTTAATTGTTTCCGGTTTCAAAACCTCACCGCTGGAGTTCTCTAGGATCTCCTCAGGGGATGCCAGACCGATGGTTATTTTTGAAAAGTTACTCTTTATCTTGTTTTCTTTTCTAAAGGCCATATTATTTATTTATAAAGAGTTATCAATAGATAAAGTAGACGGGCCGTAGCCCACCTACTTCTTTATTGTTATTGAATTAATCCAGAGTGAAACTCAAACCAAGTCCTCTCAACTCGTGCAATAATACATTCAGAGATTCAGGGATACCCGGCTGTGGCATCGGATCACCCTTCACGATCGCCTCATAAGCCTTCGAACGTCCTACAACGTCATCAGACTTAATCGTAAGAATTTCCTGAAGAACATGAGCGGCACCGAAGGCTTCCAGTGCCCAAACCTCCATCTCTCCGAAACGCTGACCACCGAACTGTGCCTTACCACCTAACGGCTGTTGCGTAATCAAAGAGTACGGACCGATTGAACGGGCATGCATCTTATCGTCAACCATGTGGCCCAACTTCAAGAAGTAAGTCACACCCACCGTAGCAGGTTGGTCGAAACGCTCACCAGTACCACCATCATACAAGTAAGACTTACCGTAGCGAGGAATACCAGCTTTGTCTGTCCATTCGTTCAAATCATCCAAAGTCGCACCATCGAAGATCGGAGTAGCGAACTTAACGTCCAACTCACGTCCGGCCCAACCCAACACGGCCTCGAAAATCTGTCCCAAGTTCATACGAGAAGGCACACCCAGCGGGTTCAAGCAGATATCCACCGGAGTACCGTCTTCCAAGAACGGCATATCCTCCTGACGAACGATCTTTGATACGATACCCTTGTTACCGTGGCGACCGGCCATCTTATCACCTACCTGAATCTTACGTTTCTTGGCGATATAAACCTTAGCCATCTGTACGATACCTGTCGGCAGCTCATCACCGATCGTCAAGTCGAACTTCTTACGTCTCAACTCAGCGTCAAGCTCCTTGTACTTCTTCAAATAATTCAAGATAACCTGCTTGATCAACTCATTCTTCTGAGCGTCTGCCGTCCACTTGCTTACTTGGATGGAGTTATAATCCAATTCTTCCAGAGATTTGCGGGTAAACTTAGCACCCTTAGCGATAATCTCCGTATTCATATAGTCTTTAACACCTTGAGAAACCTTGCCGTTTGTAAGCACTAACAACTTATCAACTAACAAAGTCTTCAAGCTAGCCATCTTTTCTTCGTATTCCTCGTCCAACTTCGGCAAGATCGCCTTATCAGTCAATCTGGATTTACGTTTCTTGACAGCCTTCGAGAACAAAGCGGTCTCGATAACCACACCACGCAAAGACGGAGTAGCCTTCAAGGAAGCATCCTTCACATCACCCGCCTTATCACCGAAGATAGCACGCAACAACTTTTCCTCCGGAGATGGATCAGACTCACCTTTCGGAGTGATCTTACCGATCAAGATATCACCCGGCTCGATGCGAGCACCTACACGAACGATACCTCTCTCATCCAAATCCTTGGTAGCCTCTTCGCTGACGTTAGGGATATCGGAAGTCAATTCCTCCATACCACGCTTCGTCTCACGTACCTCAAGGATGTATTCGTCAACGTGGACAGACGTAAAGAAGTCCTCACGAACCATACGCTCGTTCAACACGATAGCATCCTCATAGTTATAACCCTTCCAAGGCATGTAAGCCACCTTCACGTTACGTCCCAAAGCAAGCTCGCCTTTCTGGGTTGAGTAACCCTCGGTAAGGATATCGCCGGCTTTCACACGTTGTCCGCGATGACAGGTCGGTTTCAAATCGACTGTCGTACTTTGGTTGGTCTTACGCCATTTCGGGATATTATATGTCTTAACCGCATCCTCGAAGCTAACGAATTCCTCGTCCTCCGTGCGGTCATATTTAATCTTGATACAAGTAGCATCAACGAACACAACCTCGCCCTCACGCTCAGCCATAATCTGAGTACGAGAGTCACGAGCAACCTGCGCCTCGATACCGGTACCAACGATCGGAGCGTCCGTACGCAACAAAGGAACCGCCTGACGCATCATGTTAGATCCCATCAACGCACGGTTAGCGTCATCATGTTCCAAGAACGGGATCAGTGAAGCCGCGATAGAAGCTATCTGCTGCGGAGCCACGTCCATCAAGTCAATCTCAGAAGGAGGGACAACAGGGAAGTCAGCCTCGAAACGAGCCTTCACCTTATCGCGGATAAACTTACCGTTATCATCCAATGGAGCGTTACCTTGAGCGATTGTCAACTCTTCCTCTTCCTCCGCCGTGTAGTATTGCAAGCCTTCCTCAGAGAAGTCGACCTTTCCATCTGCCACCTTACGGTACGGAGTCGAGATGAAACCAAGATCGTTGATCTTAGCGTATACACATAAAGAAGAGATCAAACCAATGTTCGGACCTTCCGGGGTCTCAATCGGACAAAGACGACCATAGTGCGTATAGTGAACGTCACGAACCTCGAATCCGGCACGCTCTCTAGACAAACCTCCCGGACCTAGGGCTGATAAACGACGCTTGTGCGTGATCTCCGCCAACGGGTTCGTCTGGTCCATGAACTGAGACAAGGCATTCGTTCCGAAGAAAGAGTTAACCACGGAAGAAATCGTCTTCGCGTTGATCAAATCAATCGGAGTAAACACCTCATTATCGCGAACGTTCATACGTTCACGAACTGTACGTGACATACGAGCCAAACCAATACCGAACTGGTTATACAATTGCTCGCCAACCGTACGTACACGACGGTTGCTTAAGTGGTCGATATCATCCACGATAGCCTTCGAGTTGATCAACTCGATCAGGTACTTGATGATCTCGATAATATCTTCTTTAGTCAAGACCTTAACATCAGCGCTTGTAGTAAGGCCTAACTTCTTGTTGATCCTGTAACGTCCCACCTCACCCAGATCATAACGTTTCTCTGAGAAGAACAGGTTCGTGATAACCTCGCGTGCGCTAGCCTCATCAGCCGGTTCCGCATTTCTCAACTGTCTGTAGATATACAACACAGCTTCCTTCTCGGAGTTACTCGGGTCTTTCTGGAGCGTATTATATATGATAGCATAGTCGGACAGATTCTGGTCCTCACGATGCAACAAAATATTTTGCGTGCCTGAATCCAAGATAGCCTCGATATTGTCACTATCCAATACAGACTCACGGTCGATGATTACATCGTTACGTTCAATAGAAACCACCTCACCGGTATCCTCATCTACGAAATCCTCCACCCAAGTCTTCAAAACACGAGCGGCCAGCTTACGTCCGATAAACTTCTTCAGGTTTGCTTTCGTTACCTTCACCTCTTCCGCAAGGTTGAAGATTTCAAGAATATCTCTATCGCTTTCAAAACCAATAGCTCTCAAAAGAGTAGTTACAGGCAATTTCTTTTTACGGTCGATGTAAGCGTACATCACATTGTTGATGTCCGTAGCGAACTCGATCCATGACCCCTTGAACGGGATAATACGTGCGGAGTACAACTTCGTTCCGTTTGCGTGCGTGCTTTGTCCGAAGAATACGCCCGGAGAACGGTGCAGCTGAGACACGACAACACGCTCGGCGCCGTTGATCACGAAAGTACCTCTGTCCGTCATATACGGGATCGGACCCAAGTATACATCTTGGATCACCGTATCGAAGTCCTCATGATCCGGGTCCGTACAGTACAGTTTTAACTTCGCTTTTAAAGGCACGCTATAGGTTAACCCGCGAGCGATACACTCATCGATACAGTAACGAGGCGGATCTATATAGTAATCTAAGAACTCCAACACAAAATTGTTACGGGTATCCGCAATCGGGAAATTCTCGGCAAATACCTTATACAATCCCTCCTTCTTTCTCTTTTCAGGAGGAGTGTCAAGTTGAAGAAAGTCTTGGAACGACTTCAATTGAACTTCGAGAAAGTCCGGATACGGGAACTGATTCTTTATCGAAGCAAAATTAACTCTTTGGTTTTCAGCTGTTGAAGACATCTAGTAAGGAATTTATTGAACTTATTGAAATTATAGACACAAAAAGGTTAAGAGTCTTCGTAGTCGGAGACTCTTAACCAAATCACCTGGAAACCAGGTTATAAATACTATTTAAGCTCAACTTCAGCTCCAGCCTCTTCCAACTGTTTCTTCAATGCCTCAGCATCAGCTTTAGCGATACCTTCCTTAATTGCACTAGGAGCGCTATCTACCATATCCTTAGCCTCTTTCAAGCCAAGACCTGTTAATTCTTTAACTAACTTAACGATAGCTAATTTATTAGCACCAGCTGCTTTCAATACAACATCGAAAGAAGTCTTCTCTTCTGCAGCGGCAGCAGCACCACCAGCAGCAGGACCAGCAACAGCAACAGCTGCAGCAGCAGGTTCGATACCGTACTCTTCTTTAAGGATAGTAGCTAATTCGCTAACTTCTTTAACGGTCAAGTTTACTAATTGTTCTGCAAAAGCTTTCAAATCTGCCATTTTTGTATGATTTAAATGATTATTTATCTGTGTAATGTTTTAATGAAAAATTATCTTTCTTCCAAAGTCTTCAACAGACCATGGATAGTTTGTCCTGATGACTGAAGAGCAGAGATAACGTTCTTCGCCGGAGATTCCAACAATGCGATAACATCGGCAATAAGTTCGTTTTTGCTCTTGATATTTACTAATGCCTCAAGATTCTCAGCACCTACATAGAAGCTTTCTTGTACGTAAGCAGCCTTCAAAGCCGGTTTAGCGACTACACCTTTTTTAGCGTCCTTAGTAAAATCCTTAATCAGGCGAGCGGGAGCATTAGCGACTTGTGAGAACATCACAGCCGTATTGCCTTTCAAAGCTACGTTAAGATCAGAGAAGTCACCTTCAATGTTCTCCAACGCTTTCTTAAGCAAGTTATTCTTTACAACGACTAACTTAACCTCACGCTTGAAACACTCTCTTCTCAATTTGCTGGTTTTCTCAGCGTCCAACGCCTCGATATCTGTCAAATAGAAATTAGGATATTCCTTTAATGTTTCAGTTAATTGACCTATAACAGTTCCTTTATCTTCCTTTCTCATTGTTCAATTGTTTTTTAGTTTTCTTCAACTGATTTGGGGTCAATTTTAATACCCGCACTCATAGTACTAGAAAGATAAATACTCTTTATATACGCACCTTTAGCCGCAGTAGGTTTCAACTTGATCAAAGTTGAAATAAACTCCTTAGCATTGTCACGAATCTGTTCCGGAGTGAAAGACACCTTACCAACAGATGTGTGAACGATACCGCTCTTATCTACCTTAAAGTCGATCTTACCTTGCTTAACCTCCTTCACCGCATTTCCGATCTCATTGGTAACCGTACCACTCTTTGGGTTAGGCATCAAACCACGAGGGCCTAATACGCGACCAAGAGCACCGATCTTACCCATGATAGAAGGCATAGTGATGATAACATCAATGTCAGTCCAACCGCCTTTAATCTTATTAATATACTCATCCAATCCAACATAGTCAGCTCCAGCGGCAGTAGCTTCAGCTTCCTTGTCCGGAGTACATAATGCGAGAACCCTAACCTGCTTACCAGTTCCGTGAGGCAATGAAACCACGCCTCTCACCATTTGATTGGCCTTACGGGGGTCAACACCTAAACGGACATCAACATCTACGGATGCGTCAAACTTAGTTGTAGTAATTTCCTTCACTAAAGCTGAAGCTTCTTTCAATGTATATGCTTTCCCAGCTTCAATCTTGCCCAAAGCCAACTTTTGATTCTTTGTAAGTTTACTCATCTCAATTGAAGTTTATTAATTATTACCCGGGAATGTCCCTTTAACAGTGATACCCATACTTCTGGCTGTTCCCGCAACCATTCTCATGGCCGACTCGACAGTAAAGCAGTTTAGATCGACTAATTTGTCTTCAGCGATAGCTTTCACCTGATCCCATGTGATCTCAGCGATCTTAGCACGGTTAGGTTGAGCGGAACCGCTCTTCTTCTTAGTAGCTTCCAACAACTGGATTGCCACAGGAGGAGTTTTAACGACAAAGTCGAAAGACTTATCGGCATAGTAAGTAATTACAACAGGTAATATCTTACCAGCCTTGTCTTGGGTCTTGGCATTAAATTGCTTGCAAAACTCCATAATGTTAATACCCTTAGAACCCAAAGCAGGTCCTACTGGGGGAGAAGGGTTTGCTGCTCCTCCTTTAATCTGCAATTTGATTTGTCCAGCAACTTCTTTAGCCATTGTTTCTAAAATTTTTTAGATATATAACATCAATAACAGAAAGGTAGCACTTTTCGTAACCAGAGTACTATTCTTTCTCAACTTGCATATAACCCAACTCAAGGGGAGTCTTGCGTCCGAAGACCTTAACCATCACCTTAAGTTTCTTTTTCTCGGCGTTGACCTCTTCGATTATACCCGTGAAACCGCTGAACGGTCCAAAAGTAATCTTCACACTCTCGCCAACATAGAACTGGATATCCAGATCCTCTTGTTGTTCCTGCAACTCGTCAACCGTACCTAAGATACGATTCACTTCCGCAGGACGTAATGGCACGGGGGTATCAGAACCACCCAAGAAACCAATCACATTCGGAATGTTCCGCAATCGATGAGCAACCTCACCGACCAAAGCAGCCTCGACCAGCACATAACCCGGCAAGTAAGCCCTTTCTTTCATGACCTTCTTACCGTTTCGTACCGTAAAGGTTTTCTCAGTCGGAATCAAGACTTGAGATACATATTCTCCCAGATCCGTATTCTTCAGCTCAGCCTCTAGATATTCCCGTACCTTGTTCTCCTTGCCACTGATGGCACGCAGAACATAAAATTTCTTTTGGATATCAGACATACCTTAACTGATTAGAAAATTTGGTTGTAGAAGAAACGCATAACAGCCTCGAAGGCCCCGTCAACAACAAAGATCAATGCGGCGATGATAAGGGAAGCAAACATAACAACAACCGCACTATTGGAAAGCTCTGCTCTCGTAGGCCAAGAAACTTTATAAACAAGTTCGTTATAAGATTCCTTAATATAAGTAATTATCTTTTTCATCGAATCTATAGATTTTAGCACGGAAGGAGAGGCTCGAACTCCCGACACCTGGTTTTGGAGACCAGTGCTCTACCAACTGAGCTACTTCCGTAGAAATAGCCAGCCCTTAAAAAGACTGGCTATAACATTATCTAATGCTTGAATTAGTTCTCTAATTCTGTGATCTGGCCTGCACCTACTGTACGTCCACCCTCGCGGATAGCGAAACGAAGACCTACGCTACATGCTACCGGATAGATCAACTCAACCTCGATCGTTACGTTATCACCCGGCATTACCATTTCAGTTCCTTCCGGCAAAGTGATCTCACCAGTTACATCCAATGTACGGATATAGAACTGAGGACGATATTTGTTGTGGAACGGAGTGTGACGACCACCTTCCTCTTTCTTCAAGATATAAACCTCAGCCTTGAACTTAGAATGCTCTTTAACCTGACCCGGGTGGCAGATTACCATACCACGCTTGATCTCATTCTTATCGATACCGCGAAGCAACAAACCAACGTTATCACCAGCCTCACCTTGATCCAATAACTTACGGAACATCTCAACACCTGTAACAACAGATTTCTTACCAGCAGCGCCAAGACCGATGATCTGAACTTCCTCACCAACCTTAACAATACCTGTCTCGATACGACCTGTAGCAACAGTACCACGACCCGTGATTGAGAATACGTCCTCAACCGGCATCAAGAACGGCTTGTCGATTTCGCGCGGAGGCAGAGGAATCCAAGTATCACAAGCTTCCATCAACTCCATTACTTTATCTTCCCATTGAGCATCACCGTTCAATGCACCAAGAGCAGAACCACGGATGATCGGAGTGTTGTCACCGTCGAATTGATAGAATGAAAGCAACTCTCTCATCTCCATCTCAACCAATTCCAACATTTCCTCGTCGTCAACCATGTCACACTTGTTCATGAATACAACCAATCTCGGAACGTTTACCTGACGAGCCAAAAGGATGTGCTCGCGAGTTTGAGGCATAGGACCATCAGTAGCAGCAACTACGATGATAGCACCGTCCATCTGAGCAGCACCAGTTACCATGTTCTTTACGTAGTCGGCGTGACCCGGACAGTCTACGTGAGCATAGTGACGGTTTGCAGTCTGATACTCTACGTGAGAAGTGTTGATTGTGATACCTCTCTCTTTTTCTTCAGGAGCGTTGTCGATAGAATCGAATGAACGCAACTCTGAAAGACCTTTCTTTGCCAATACTGTTGTGATAGCAGCTGTCAAAGTTGTTTTACCGTGGTCAACGTGACCAATCGTACCAATGTTCACATGTGGTTTCGATCTGTCAAATTTCTCTTTTGCCATAACTTAATTGTTCTTTATTTGATTAATGATCATGTTCAATTTTCAATTGAGCCGGTGCCGAGACTTGAACTCGGGACCTCTTCCTTACCAAGGAAGTGCTCTACCGCTGAGCTACACAGGCAACTTATAAGAGCGGAAGACGGGGCTCAAACCCGCGACCCTCAGCTTGGAAGGCTAATGCTCTATCAACTGAGCTACTTCCGCAAGACCGAATGAACCAACCGATTCTCTCCTTTGTTTCATTCGTGTGGGCAGTGATGGATTCGAACCACCGAAGGCGAAAGCCAGCTGAGTTACAGTCAGCCCCATTTGGCCACTCTGGTAACTGCCCATTCCAATACATTCTTTTGAGCCTCTTGTCGGATTCGAACCAACGACCCCGAGATTACAAATCACGTGCTCTGGCCAACTGAGCTAAAGAGGCGATACTTCTAAAAGCAGCCGTTTCGTCACCACGGCGAAACGGCTGCAAATTTAGATATTATTTCTTACATACCAAATTTATCTACCGTTTTTTTTATTTGGCTCTGATTTTTTCTTTGAATTTAACCAGTTGCTTCTCCAAAGCCTCAACACAATCGTCTATCGCCCCTTCGAAAGTATCGTTTATTTTATCAGCGAAACATTCCCCGTTCTTCACGGACAACATTATACTGGCTTGCTTGTTCTTCACCGTCTCAGGCTTAACCACCTTCAATGTAACCTCTGCCAATATAATACCATCGAAGTATTGCTCCAATTTAGAAACTTTCTTCTGAATAAACGCCTCCAACTGTGCAGTTGCGTCGAAATGAATTGCTTGAATTCTAACGTCCATAATAACCTCCTTCTTTTTTTGCTCTTGGATGAGCATGATACACTTTTTTTAATTCCTCAAAGGTTGTATGCGTGTAAACACTCGTAGACGCTAAACTGCTATGACCTAATAAATCTTTCACAGCGTTCAGCTCGGCTCCGTTGTTTAACATACTCGTTGCAAATGAATGTCGTAACACGTGTGGACTTCGTTTCGCCAGCATGGGTATCTCCGACAATTGCTTTTTTACTATATTATAAACAATCCCCGTCGACAACTGGTTCCCGTTCTTTCGAACGAAAAACCATTCACCGGCTGCTTCAACCTCACGATCACGGACTTCCGTGTATGCAAGCATTAAGTTTTTTAAACCCTCCGCAAAAGGAATCAACCGCTGCTTGTTCCGCTTTCCGGTTACCTTGACCTGCATCGCCTCATAATCCACATCCACGTTTCGTATGCCGATTAACTCTGAGCGGCGCATCCCGGTATCGTATAGCATCTCAATGACCAACCGATTCCTCACACCTTCAAAATCCTCATCAAATCCGTCCCCGTCCAACAACGCCTCCAACTCGCTATCCTTAATAAAATAAGGTAAGGGTTTCTTCGTTTTCGGACCGCTCACCAATCTCAACGGATTCGCGGAGACAATCCCCCGTTTCATGAGAAACTTAAAAAAAGATTTCAAAGAACTTAATTTCCGGTTTACCGATACGGGAGAAAGCTTCTCGTCCATCAAACTGACGATCCAGCTTCTCACGAAATCCGAGTCGATTTCCCCGGGATCGAATACACCTTCTCGATGCTCTCTTACATACCTCTGGAATTGGTCCAAATCTTTCGAATAGGCACCAATCGTATAATCGGAATAGTTCCGCTCATACCGGAGATAGTTTAGAAAGTCATCGATCAGCATATTCTCGTTGCATCAACATTCATGCAACGAAAATAGGAATAAGAATTCAATAAAACAAGCCCGGAAGCTATAATTATTCTTCTACTTGTTGCAAATGCTGTACGTAGATAGCACGCATAGTCTGCTTTCTCTTCGTAACAGACGGTTTCTCGAAAGCCTGACGGCCTCTCAATTCCTTGACTACACCTGTTTTCTCGAACTTTCTCTTGAATTTCTTAAGCGCCTTCTCGATGTTTTCGCCTTCTTTTAATGGAACTACGATCATAATTTAAATTGTTATATTGTTTAATTATTTATATCCTCAAATTGAGCGGCAAAATTACTGATTGTTTCGGGATTAGCAAAACTTTCAGCGATTATTTTTATAAAAGATGCCTTTCTCCGTAATTATAGCCGTGATTAGCTCGTGGGGAGTAATGTCGAAGGCGGGGTTGTAGACTTTTACGTCTTTCGGGGCCATACGCCTTGAATACCACATCTCGGTGACCTCATCGGGGTTACGTTCCTCTATTACAATGGAATCGCCGTCCGGGCACGAGCCATCGATGGTGGATGTCGGGCCTAATACATAGAAGGGGATCTTGTAATGCCGGGCCAAGATAGCCACTCCGGACGTGCCGATCTTATTCGCCACGTCGCCATTGGCGGCTACACGGTCGCAACCTACGACCACGGCATGCACCCAGCCTTTCCGCATGACGATAGAGGCCATATTATCACAAATCAGCGTCACGTCCACGCCGGCCCTGCTTAACTCATAGGCCGTGAGCCGGGCGCCTTGCAACAAAGGACGGGTCTCGTCGGCGAAGACCTTGAAACCATAACCTCTCTCCTGCCCCAGATAAATCGGCGCCAAGGCGGTGCCATACTCCGAGACCGCCAGATGTCCGGCGTTGCAATGCGTAAGGATTCCCATCCCGGGACGGAGTAGCTCCAGACAGTTCTCGCCGATCTGCCGGCAAGCGGCGGCGTCTTCCTCCCGGATCGCGATCGCTTCCTTATATAATAGCTCTTTCCATTCCGGGACAGACAAGGTTGGATGAGCGACCAATACCCGCTCCATCCGGTTCAGCGCCGCCACCAGATTCACCGCTGTCGGACGGGAACCGGCCAGATACTCCTTGATCTTCCGAAACTCATTCACGAAAACGGATTTCTCCGCCGTATCGATCCGACGGGCGCAGACATAGATACCATAAGCGGCCGCTACCCCGATAGCAGGCGCTCCACGTACCTTTAATTTATAGATGGCATCCCATATCTCCTCGGCAGTGGTAAGGGTCAGATACGCTTCCTTACCCGGCAGCAGAGTTTGGTCCAAAATGATCACACCGTCCGCTTGCTCGTTGAAACGCACGGTCTTTAAATCAGATAGAGTTTGTATCATTCGATATGAATATATTAATAGTTCACGGGACCCAGCGTAGCTTCTATCGCCACCCCTGCGGCGGTAACCGCTATCGCCCCTACGACAAGGCCTGCCGTAGCCCCATGAGTCTCTTTCACGTAAAAGAAATCGCCGGATTGCTGCTGTCCCTCATCGAAATACTGGGGAGCCACGTCGCCGACCTTGATCAATTTCGCCAGATAGAAGTTCCGCTCAAAAGAGGAATGCTTCAAGGGCTTCCCATTGGTCCCTCCGGCGAACAACGTCAGGTAGCTACGGAATCTCAGCGGAGAATCTTCTTCCGTAAAATCCTTCACTCGGATATTTACGGTGGTGTTTGCTTTCGTTGTCATTTGCTCCTTTACATACTCTTCCTTCGGGATCTCGTTAAACGGGAAGTTGGCTAATTGCAAAGGCGTATTGACTAATTTGGAATGCGGCGGGATAAACTCAACGCCCTTCGGCAAACTCACATCACCGGAGAAGGAACCTTCCGAGTAGCTCCACCCGCTGCTGCTCCTATCGCTCCAATGAAAGGAGCTACCGGATGCCACGCTAGAGCTCTCGCCTCTCACCGAGGCCACTTTCGGATCGTAGGTGGTAGCCACGTCATCGATAATCAGCGCCGACCGCCCCCAATCCACATACAAGGGTTCATCCAATTTATTATAAATGGTAATAGTAACCGGGGCGTTCTCTCCCCAGAAACGATAAGAGATACGTACCGTATCGTTTTCCTGCACAAAATCACCTCTCTCATTCTTCTCCCCGACGGGGTCATTCGAGTTCAACATCGAATAATAATAAGAAGAACATGCGCTCAAACCGAGAAGCAGAGCCGCAAAGACAAAAAGATAAAGCAGATTCCTCATGGCACTTCTTATTTGTTTCTACAAAGTTAGCAAATTATTCCTTGATATCTATTGGGTGCCTTATCTTTAACTTGATTTAAAGGGATCGGTTCACAAGGTTGTGGACCACAAGGCTGTGAGCCCATACACGTTTATCATAACCTTTAGCTCTTTTATCCGGAATCCTTACCCTTTTCTCTTTTATATATTGTACCTTTGAAGCTGAAGTATTCATCATCTACCATCTGTTGGACAATCATCCAACAGATGGTAGATGATCGTCCAACAGTTGGTGCATGATCATGCAACGGCTGTTGAAAGATGAATTCTTCTTGAAGAAACCGCTAAGCTCGCCTATAAAAACGAGTAAGCGATCTAGAAAAATCGGACAAAAGATCTATAACCATTTAAACACAGCACAGATGTCAGCAAATTACAAGTTAGTCAGAAATCCCAACCCGAATCCAGAGGAATCCGGGAAGTCATTACCCCTACATCCTCGTTTGGTCTCTTGCGGGACGATACATACGGATGAGTTCATCAGCAGAGCGAAGTCCCGGTCTTCTTTCTCTCCCGCGGATATGAAAGGGATCTTGCAGCTTTTCCAAGACATGATGGTGGACTTCCTCATGTTCGGTTATAACGTGGAGCTAGAGGGGATCGGTACTTTCAGCGTCTCACTGAAAAGCCGGCCCGTGATGGAAAAGAATGAGATCCGGGCGGAATCCATCCATTTCAAGGACGTGAAGTTCAGATCGTCCAAGGAACTAAGAGACCGGCTGAAGACCATGCCGGTGTTTCGTGACGAGTACACGGTTAGCGATCCCGCGTATCCCTCCGCCAAGGAATGCGAGCAAGAGGTATTCCGTTATCTGGAGACGAACCCTTTTATCCACCAGAAGAAGTATATGTCGCTCTGCGGATGCTCCAGAAGTAAGGCTTCCCTCGACTTGCGGCGGCTGGTAGAGGAAGGGAAACTGCGGTGGGAAAAGCTGGGTACTTCCCATCTATATTATAAGGTAGAAGAGCCGGTTTCCGGCGAGACAAATCCAAAATAATTCATTAACTTTGCGAGTATTAATGTTGACTAAAATAAAATGCGATGAAAACAAACATTCCTGAACGTATCGCCGCCCTACGGGAGGCTATGAGGCAACAGAAGGTTGACGCTTACATCATACCCAGTTCCGACCCGCACCTAAGCGAGTATCCGGCCGATCGCTGGAAATCGAGAGAATGGATATCCGGCTTCACCGGCTCGGCGGGAACGATCGTGGTCACCGCGGACAAGGCGGGCTTATGGACCGATTCCCGGTATTTCCTGCAAGCGGCCAGCCAGCTGGAAGGTTCCGGTATCGAACTCTATAAGTTGGCGCTTCCGGAGACACCGTCTATCACGGAATTCCTCTTGCATGAGTTACACGCCGGACAGGCCGTAGGGCTGGACGGGCAAACCTATAGCGCCGCCGAAGCGAGTGCCTTGGCAAATAAACTAAGCCGTAAAGAAATCAAGCTGGATACCTCGGCCGACCTGATCGAGGGTATCTGGAAGGACCGTCCCGCCGTTCCCGGAAACCCGATATTTGAGATGCCGGAAGCATTAAGCGGAGCCTCCGTGCACGAGAAACTAGACCTAATCAATAACCAGTTGCGGAGCGAGGGCGCCGACTGCTTGATCCTCGCCGCCTTAGACGAGATCGCGTGGACATTCAATATCCGGGGTACGGACGTGACCTATAACCCGGTCGTAGTCAGCTACGCCTTTGTATCGGAGGATGAGAGCGTGCTTTTCATCAAGCCGGAGAAGCTGACCGCCGAGATCACCGAGCATTTGAAGAAAGAAGGGGTTACGCTGGCCGAATACTCCATGATCCAGAGATATCTGTCCCGCCTACCGGAAAACAGCCGGGTATTCGTGGATATGAACAAGACGAACGTCTCCTTATACGATGCGATCCCGGGAAACTGTACGATCGTGGAAGGGATCTCTCCCGCCAACCACTTGAAGAGTATCAAAAACGAGACCGAGATCAAGGGCTTCCAAAACGCCGTGGTAAAAGATGGTGTCGCCTTGACAAAATTCTATATCTGGCTGGAGAAACAAATGGCGGAAGGAACCCAAGTTACAGAGATCAGCGCCGCCGAGAAGCTGACAGCCTTACGTGCGGAACAACCGCAATACATCATGGATAGCTTCGGCACGATCTGCGGCTACGCCGAGCATGGAGCGATCGTTCATTACTCCGCTACGCCGGAAACGGATGCGACCTTGAAGCCGGAAGGATTGCTTTTGATCGATTCCGGCGCGCAATATCTGGACGGTACGACGGATATCACCCGCACGATCGCCCTTGGAGAACCGACGGAGCAGATGAAAAAGGATTTCACCCGTGTATTGAAAGGTACGATCAGCTTGGCGAAAAGCAAGTTTCCCGCCGGTACACGAGGTTCCCAGATCGATATCCTTGCCCGTAAAGCGCTATGGGATTCCGGAATCAATTACTTGCACGGAACCGGTCACGGTATCGGCCATTGCCTAAACGTACACGAAGGCCCCCAAAGCATCCGCATGGAGGAGAACCCGGTGACCTTGAAGCCCGGAATGGTGATCAGCGACGAGCCGGCCATGTATCGTACCGGCGAATACGGTATCCGTACGGAGAACATGATCTTGGTACGTGAGGACAGCGAGACGGAATTCGGGAAATTCCTAGGATTCGATACGCTGACACTTTGTTTCATCGACACGAGCTTGATTATCATCCCCATGCTCTCTGTCCGTGAGCACGCTTGGCTGAACAAGTACCACCAAATGGTCTACGACAAGATCAGCCCGTTCTTGAACGAGGAGGAGAAAGCTTGGCTGAAAGAGAAAACAACAGAAATTTAAACAACTAAAAATGGCATTAATTAAATCCGTTCGTGGCTTTACCCCGAAGATCGGTAAAGACACTTTTTTAGCAGACAACGCCACGATTATAGGTGACGTAGAGATCGGTGAAGGTTGCAGTATCTGGTTTGGCACCGTGCTTCGCGGCGACGTGAACTCGATTCGCATCGGCAACGGCGTGAACGTACAGGATGGTTCCGTCCTTCACACCTTATATGAGAAATCGACAATCGAGATCGGCGATGATGTATCCATCGGCCATAACGTAACGATTCACGGGGCGAAGATTTGCAATGGCGCTTTGATCGGAATGGGCTCCGTGGTATTGGATCACGCCGTAGTAGGCGAGGGAGCGATCATCGCCGCAGGTTCCGTAGTATTAAGCAAGACGATCGTCGAGCCGGGCAGTATCTACGCCGGAGTTCCCGCTAAGTTCGTCAAGAAGGTTGATCCCGAGCAAGCGAAAGAGATCAACCAGAAAATAGCCAAAAACTACCATATGTATTCTTCTTGGTATAAAGAATAAGGACATGTATTTGATTATTTGAATTATAAACCATATATTTGTATCTATGAAAAAAAGGACAATAATATGGAGTTAGTAATCTTTCTTGGAGTTGTCGGGATTATTTGCCTAATAGGCTTAATTTACACGTATACCCCTTCAGGCAAAAAGTGGTTACATGAAAAATAATTCAAATAAAGGAATTCAAAACAATAAACACTATTTGTCTCGAAGCGTGAGATGGATAGTGTTTATTTTTATAGTAGGAATCGGAGGGTATCTAGCGTTACCCTCCAATTATTATTTGCGCAGAGCGCTTACTCATTTATTACCCAAGATCGATCAATATCCGATTTTCGAGAACCGGGTCGTACAGGCAGGTTCGCCCCGCCCTTGGGAACTATCGGAAGCTTACAATACGAAAAGTATTCCAGAGCGTTATCTTCCCCGGTTTGAGGAACTGGGTACGGTTGCCTATGTAATCATCCAAGACAATCGACTGCTATTCGAGCAATATTGGGAAGATTATTCCCCAGAATCGCATAGCAATTCCTTCTCGATGGCGAAAAGCATCGTCTCGTTAGCGATCGGCTGTGCTATCGACGATGGATTTATCCGCAATGTCGATCAACCGGTAAGCGACTTTTTCCCGGAATTCAAGGGATACGACGGAAAAGCCCTAACGCTTCGCCATTTGCTGACCATGAGCGCCGGCGTGGATTTCGACGAGGCTTACAGCTCTCCTTTCTCTCCTACCACCCAGTTGTATTATGGCGATGACCTACAGGAAATCGCCTTCGGGATGAAAGAGATCGACGAGCCCGGCGTAAACTTTATCTACCAAAGCGGCGTGACACAACTGCTGGGCTTTATCGTAGAGAAGGCTACCGGGGAGAAACTCAGCGATTATGTATCCCGCAAACTATGGACTCCGATGCACGCCGAGGAAAGCGCCCTTTGGAGCCTCGACCGGAAGGACGGCATGGAAAAAGCCTATTGCTGTTTCAACAGTAACGCCCGTGATTTCGCCCGCTTCGGACAATTATTACTCAACAACGGTCAATGGGATGGCCAGCAATTGATCTCTCCCGCTTATCTGGCGGAAGCGACAAGCCCCGATACCCGTCTTGTCTATAAGGATCTCGGCAAACCCAACCATTGTTACGGATTCCAATACTGGATTCTCGATTACAAAGGGATGAAGATCCCTTATATGAGAGGAATCTTGGGGCAATACGTCTTCACGCTCCCGGAAAAGAACGCCGTGATCGTAAGACTCGGGCACAAACGCAGCGATACTTATACCGCCGACCAACATTATCCGGACGATATAAATACATGGTTGGACGCGGCGATGGACTTACTTCAATAAAAATCTATTTATCAAACGATCTAAAAATAAACGCACATGAGAAAAACGATTTTAACGACAGCGCCATTGGCGGCACTCTTATTGCTTTCTTGCGCACAGAAACCCAGTACGCAAAAACCGGACATCACGTATATGCCGCAACCACCGTTCAATCCGCCGACGTATGTTTGCTACAAGGCCCCCGCTCCTATCAAGATCGACGGAAAGCTTTCTCCCGGGGAATGGGACGCGATACCTTGGACCAGCGACTTCGTGGATATCGAAGGCGACAAACGCCCGGCCCCTCACTTCCAGACCCGGGCCAAGATGACTTACGATGATAACGGAATGTACTTCGCCGTCCTTATGGAGGAGCCGCACGTATGGGCGACCATCACGGAACACGACGCCGTGATCTTCCATGACAACGACTTCGAGATCTTCCTGAATCCTACGAACGACACCCATAATTATCTGGAGTACGAGGTGAACGCCTTAGGTACGGAATGGGACTTGTTCTTAACCCGCCCCTACCGGGATAATCCGCAAGTATTGAATAACTGGGAGTTCGCTGGAATGAAATCCGCTGTTTATGTGGACGGTACGCTGAATAACCCGAAAGACACGGATAAATCATGGAGCGTAGAGGTGTTCATTCCTTGGACTTCCGTATTCCAAATGGACAGAGGAAAAGAAAAGCCGGAAATCGGCGAGCAGATCCGTGTGAACTTCTCCCGTGTGGAATGGACAACGGACGTGAAAGACGGTAAATACGTGAAAGTCCCTATCCAAGGAGAGGATAAGATTCGCGAGTACAACTGGGTATGGGCTCCTACCGGGGTAATCAATATCCATATGCCCGAATACTGGGGTTATGTACAAATATCGGATAAGATTGCGGGAGAAGGTGAGACTCCTTTCGTAAAACATCCTTCGGAGGAGACGAAATGGATCTTGCGTAATTTATATTACCGTCAGAATGAGTTCGCTGCGACCTTCGGGCATTATGCCGATAACATCAACGACTTGAAGGCAAACGAGCTATGCCCGCAAGAGATCGCCAATCAACTGGAAATACATACGACACCTTCTATGTACGAGATATCGCTACCCACATCGGACGGTACGGTATGGAATATCCGGCAAGACGGTCTGGTATGGCCTAAAAAGAAATAACATAATTTATTAATCAACTTACATATCATGAAACAAAACAATTTATGGATAGCGGCCTTGGCTTTAGGCATCACGCTATCGGCTCACGGACAACAAAGCGGTGGAGGCATCTCACCCACGATGTTGCAGCAAATCAAACAGTCTTATCAAGGAACGCCGGCCGATAAGGCGATCCGTAACGCGATCACCAATAACGACATCAACAAGCTTGCCGTTAATGGGGAGAGCAAGAACAATTTGGATACTTACTTCTCCAATAAGGTAGAGAGCAAAGGGATCTCCAACCAACGTTCCTCGGGCCGTTGCTGGCTTTTCACGGGATTGAACGTATTCCGTGCGCAGGCGATCCATAAATACGACATGGGTGAATTCCAATTCTCCCAGAATTATTCTTTCTTCTGGGATCAATTGGAGAAAGCGAACCTTTTCTTACAGGGCATCATCGATACTCGTCTGAAACCGATGGACGACAAGATGGTGGAATGGCTGTTCAAGAACCCGATCGGAGACGGAGGGCAGTTCACGGGTGTCTCCGATATCTTGACCAAGTATGGCGTGGTTCCCGCCGAGGTCATGGTAGAGACCAACAGTAGCAACAGTACCGGACGCATGAGCAACCTGATCGGATTAAAGCTGAAAGAATACGGCTTGCAACTTCGCGACCTGTCTACGACCAAAGGCACGACCGTAGCGGATCTGGAGAAAAAGAAAACAGAGATGCTAGGTACGATTTACCGTATGCTCGTATTGAACTTGGGAGAGCCGCCTACGAAATTCACGTGGACTCGCAAAGACGCTAAAGGGAATCCGGTAGAGACGAAGGAATATACGCCTCAGTCCTTCTTCCAAGAATATATCGGGGACGATTTGAAAAACAACTATGTCATGTTGATGAACGATCCGAGCCGCGATTATTATAAGTTGTATGAGATCGATTACGACCGCCACGCTTACGATGGCAAGAACTGGACTTACGTAAACCTTCCGATCGAGGATATCAAACAAATGGCTATCGCTTCCATCAAGGACAGTACCATGATGTATTTCTCTTGCGACGTGGGCAAGTTCTTCGATCGTGACAGAGGCATTCTGGATGTAAACTTCTACGATTACGGTTCACTGATGGGTACGACTTTCGGCATGGATAAGAAACAACGTATCCAGACATTCGCCAGCGGTTCCTCACACGCCATGACCTTGATGGCTGTTGATCTCGACGCGAATGGAAAGCCGAAGAAATGGATGGTTGAGAATAGTTGGGGCCCCGGAGCGAACGCCGGCCACCTCATCATGACAGACCAATGGTTTAATGAGTATATGTTCCGTCTGGTAGTCAACAAGAAGTACATCACGGATCAAGTAAAAGAGATCTTGAAACAAACACCGACTCGCCTTCCCGCTTGGGACCCGATGTTCGCTGAAGAGGATTAAAATAAAACACGGATGAGATAGACAACGCGAATTGTTCAATTACCAATCCGTACATCTATCTCATCCGTATTCCATTGCTATATCAAAAGAGTCTGGGCATACAATCACTCGAATAGCAAACCCGGCTTTATCTATTAACGGATATGGATTTGTCGCAAGATTTGATCCGTCGCTCCTACACTGTTTTTCACAAAATCACCGGCAGCTTGCCCGGAGGTTTCCAAGGCTGTCGGGTCGGTCAATAACTCGTCCATCTTCGTTCGGAAAGAGGAATCGTCTGTGATGGAGAAACCACCACCTACGGCGATCAGATCCTTCGCCTCCTTAAACTTATGGTATCTCGGGCCGAATAAGACCGGCATCCCATAAACGGCGGCTTCCAACGTGTTGTGGATACCCGCTCCGAAACCACCACCGATATAAGCGATCTGTCCATAGCGATAAATGGAAGATAAGAGTCCGAAACTGTCGATGATCAAGCAATCCTTATCGGCCAGATCATCCTCATGCGCCTCCGATAGACGGACGGACGGACGTTTTAGCATCGCCTCGATAGAAAGGAGATGTTCCCGGTGAATCTCATGCGGGGCGATAATCAACTTCATCTCCGGATGCTCATGGAAATAAGGGATAAAGATCGCCTCGTCTTGAGGCCATGAACTGCCGGCCACCATCACGATCGGCCTCTTACCTTCCTTGCTTTCCAAGAAACGTTCGATAAACGGAAGCTCACGAGCTTGCTTCCGGACATCCAACACCCGATCAAAACGGGTATCGCCGGTCACCGTCACATTCGTGATGCCGAACTCGTTCAAGAGTTTCATCGAACGCTCGTCCTGAACAAAAAGATGATTAAAATAAGATAGCATCTTCCGGTACGGCTTTCCGAACCATTGGAAAAATAGCTGGTCGGGGCGAAATATAGCGGAAATGATATAAACCGGTATTCCCCGCTTCCGCAACTCACGCAAATAGTTCCCCCAAAACTCGTACTTGATAAATATGGCGATCGCCGGATTCGCCAGATTCAGGAACTTCTTCACCCGGAAAGGCGTATCAAAAGGAAGGTAGCAGATCACGTCCGCTCCCTTGTAATTCTTCCGTACCTCATAGCCAGATGGAGAAAAGAAAGTCAGCAGCACCTTATACTCCGGATGTTCCGCCTTGATCTTCTCGATCATAGGACGCCCTTGCTCGAACTCGCCCAGCGAGGAGGCATGGAACCAGATGTATTTAGCGTTCCGGTCGATCTTCTCACGAAGTATGGAATTTGTTTTCCATTGCCCGAATCGCATCAGTCTCGCCTTTTTATGGAAAGGCGAGATCAAAGCGACTACAAAAGCGTAGAGATGTATTGCTAAACTGTACATGATTATTTTAATATCTCGATAGCCCGTTGGATACGGCGGATAGACTCCTCTTTACCTAAAGCCTCGGTAATATCAAAGATGCCGGGGCCCTTGCCCTCGCCAACCAAGGCCAGACGGGCGGCGTTCATGATATTCCCCAAATGATATCCCTTGCTCTCGATCCAAGCCTTGCACTCGTTCTCGGTACCTTCTACGTCGAACGGCTCACGGGCACGCAGTTGCTCGATAAACTCCCCCAATTGAACAGCCGAATCTTCCTTCCAGCGTTTCTTGCGAGTCTTCTCATCGTACTCCGTCGGGGCGATAAAGAAGAAAGAGCAAAGATCCCATAACTCACTCACGAAATTGACACGGCCTTTCATCATGCCGACTACTTTCTCTACATAAGCATGGGTAGTCTGGATACCGTGGCTTTCCACGATCGGCAAGAATAGGTCAGCGATCTCCGTATTACTCTTCTCCAGCAAATAGTGGTGGTTAAACCATCTGCCTTTCTCATAATCAAACTTAGCGCCGCTCTTGCTGCAACGAGACAGGTCGAACAAACGGATCAAATCATCCATGCTCATCACCTCTTGGTCATTACCCGGGTTCCAGCCCAGCAAAGCGAGGAAGTTTACGACAGCCTCGGGGAAGTAGCCACTCTCACGATAGCCCGATGAAACATCACCCGTCTTCGGATCGTGCCATTCCAAGGGGAATACAGGGAAGCCCAGACGATCGCCGTCACGCTTGCTCAACTTACCGTTACCTTCCGGTTTCAACAGCAACGACAGATGGGCGAAACTAGGCATCGTATCTTCCCAACCGAAGAAACGATATAATAATACGTGAAGCGGCGCGCTCGGCAACCACTCCTCACCACGGATCACATGGGTAACCTCCATCAAATGGTCGTCAACGATATTCGCCAAGTGGTAAGTAGGCAATTGGTCGGCCGATTTATATAATACCTTATCATCCAAGATAGAGGAGTTGATAACGACCTCGCCACGGATCAAGTCGTTCACGTGGATATCCTCATTCGGCTCGATCTTGGCACGAACTACGTACTGATGACCTGACTCGATCAGGCTCTGAACCTCTTCCGGAGAAAGCGTCAACGAGTTGCGCATTTGCGAACGGGTAGAGGCGTCGTATTGGAAATTGGCGATCTCCTTCCGTTTCTCCTCCAACTCGGCAGGCGTATCGAACGCTATATAAGCATGGCCATCGTTCAGCAATTGATCGACATACTTCTTGTAGATCTCACGACGCTCGCTCTGGCGATACGGGCCGTAGTTGCCGCCGAAGCTCACGCCCTCGTCGAACTTGATACCTAGCCAAGTCAAGGCCTCGATGATATAGTCTTCCGCCCCGGGAACGAAGCGTTGGGAATCCGTATCCTCGATACGGAGAATCATATCACCGCCATTCTGTTTAGCGAATAAATAGTTGTATAAAGCCGTGCGGACACCTCCGATATGCAGCGCCCCCGTAGGACTAGGTGCGAAGCGTACTCTTACTTTTCTTTGAGTCATAATACTTACATTCTATAATAATGCGGCAAAAGTACGCCTTTTTTTCCGCTTAGTGAAGTTTTTTACGTATATTTCGGACGCAAAAAGGAATCTATATGAAACAGAAGAATTACAATATACCGACCGTGGTCTACTTCGTGGTGACCGCGTTACTTATCGCCTACTTCTTCCCTCGGGAGGGAAAATTCCGTTATCAGTTCTATGAGGGCAAGCCTTGGAGATATGGATTACTCACCGCCCCGAGCGATTTCCCGATCTACAAGACCGACGACGAGGTAAAAGCGGAGAAAGACAGCGTACTCCGTAAGTTCGAGCCTTATTACCGCATGAACCCCGACATCCAGAAGCAAGAGGTCGAGAAACTGCGTGCCAACTACAATAACGGCAATAACTTGCGAAGCAAAGTATCCCCCGCTTACATGCAGTATATAGAGAGCAGCCTGATCAACTTATACAAGAACGGTATCATCTCGTCGCAGGATCTGGACGAGCTACGGAAAGAGGAATACTCCCGTGTCAACCTCTTGGAGAACGCCGTCGCGCAGCCTCGCTACGTGAGCGACTTCTTCACCGTGCGCACCGCCTACGAGTTCATTATCAACAACTGCCCGCCGCGGCTGGACAAATCGATCCTGCAATCGTGTGACATCAATAACTACCTCACCGAGAACATATCCTATGCCGCCGACATGTCCGACAAGATCAAGGAGGATATGCTACAGAGCGTATCTATCGCTAACGGTATGGTACAAGCTGGAGAGCGTATCGTAGACCGGGGCGAGATCATCGACAACCATACCTACAACGTGCTCCGTTCCCTAAAGGCCATACACGAGGCCAAGACGGGGGGCACGCAGACACAAGGCATCATACTGGCCGGGCAATTCGTGCTCGTCTTCGGACTGATGTTCTGTTTCTGGCTCTACCTATGGTCTTTCCGCTTGAAGATATTCCATAACCGGAAGAACGTACTATTCTTGATCCTCTGCATATTCGTGAGCTGCATCCTTACGGAACTATGTGTTACCTACGCGTTATTCAACGTATATATATTGCCGTTCGCCATCGTACCGATCGTGGTACGTACCTTCTTCGACTCCCGGACGGCGCTTTTCACGCACCTTATCATCGTGCTGATCTGCTCGTTGATGGTACCTTTCCCGCATGAGTTCCTGTTGTTGCAAATCGTGGCGGGTATGGTAGTGACGTTCAGCTTGAAGGAGTTGAGCGAACGTTCGCAACTGATCCGTTGCGCCGTCTTCATCTTCATCTCCTACGCCGCCTGCTACCTCAGTCTCACGTTGTATCAAGAGGCGAACTTAAACAAGATCAACTGGATGATGATGCTTTATTTCGGTATCAACTTCATCCTGCTGATGTTCACCTACGTATTGGTATATATGTTGGAGAAGACGTTCGGATACGTGTCCAGCATCACGCTGGTGGAACTGTCCAACATCAACAACCCGATCTTGAAGAAGCTTAGCGAGACTTGCCCGGGCACGTTCCAGCACTCCTTGCAGGTATCCATCCTCGCTTCCGAGGCGGCCGCCAAGATCGGCGCCAACGCCCAACTGGTACGTACCGGCGCCCTTTATCACGACATCGGGAAGATGAGCAACCCCGTCTTCTTCACCGAGAACCAATCGAGCGTGAACCCGCATAACCAGTTATCGTTCGACCAAAGCGCGCAGATCATCATCAGCCACGTCACCGAGGGCGTGAAGATCGCCGAGAAGGCCCTGTTACCCAAGGCGGTTATCAGCTTCATCCGTACGCACCACGGACGTGGCAAGGCGAAGTATTTTTACAACTCTTTCAAGAACCAATACCCGGACAAGCCGATTAACGACGAGCTATTCACCTACCCCGGCCCGAATCCCTTCTCGAAGGAGACCGCCGTACTGATGATGGCCGATTCCGTGGAAGCCGCCTCCCGCAGCTTGAAGGAACATACCGAAGAGAGTATCAGCGCCTTGGTGAACAAGATCATCGACGGGCAGATCGCCGACGGCTTGCTAAAGAGCGCTCCCCTGACCTTCAAGGACGTGGAGACCATAAAGAGCGTATTCGTAGACAAACTGAAAACCATGTTCCATACCCGAATCAGCTATCCGGACTTGAAAAAACAATAGCGAACCAACATGAACGACCACCTACTCTACTTAGCCTCGACAGGGATCGTAGCCTTTACCTGCCTTCTGGTCAGCGGACTGCTGTTGTCGCTGAAGACCTTGCGGGAAAGCACGATCCCCAAGTACCGGACGGCCTGCAAGTATCTCGCCTTGGCCTCGGCATTGGTAGGCATAGGGCATATCTTCATCTTGTCTTCCGGCACGGACGAGCGAACCATCATGGAGTTGTTCTACTTCCCCATCCTGCTAATCAGCGCCTCGCAAGCGTTGCTGTTCACGTTCCTGCTCACCCTCTTATTCAGGGGAAAGAACGTGACCCGGAGGAATATCCTCCTCCACGCCATGCCTACGATCGCGCTTACCGTAGCCTACACGATCGCTTGTCTCTTCCGGGAGGATGTCCATACGTATCGTTTCGACGTATGGTGGGATAATATTGGGAACCCGCCCCTGCTGATACGTACGCTCACGTGCCTCGTATACCTTGTCCAGCTAGGGGGCTATACGCATTTTTTCTTCCGGGAGCGGGCGATCTATCTAGGTAACCTGAAACAGATACCCCAATCACCCGAGCGACTGGAATTGCGCTGGGTAACCCGTGCCTTCCTATGGGCGCTGGGTATCGGCATCGCCGCCGTGAGCCTCTGTTTCTTCCCGAATAATTACTATAACACGGCGGTCAACTTCGTGTTCGCCCTCTTCTACGCCTCGGTATCGATCCACTACGCCAACTACCATTACACGTACGACCAACTATACCTACGGCTCAACCTCGCCCCGCAAGCCGACGCCGATACCGATCCCAACCGGATGGACCTAGAGGATCTTATCGGCGGGTTGCTGGAAATCGAGGAGGACGAGTTGTTCCAGCAAGCGCAAAACTATATGGCCAGCTCCTCACCCTTCCTCAACCCGAATTTCAGCCGGCAAGACCTGGTACGTGCCCTCGGTACCAACGAGAAGTATCTCTCCACCTCCATCAAGGACAAGCTGAACATCACGCTCAAGGAATACATCGACCGCTACCGGGTGAACCACGCCCGTACCGAGCTGTTGATGCCGGGCGACAGCCGGAGCATGGAAGAGATCGCTGTCGGCGCGGGCTTCACCAGCTCCCGCACCTTCTCGCGTATCTTCCAGAAAATACTGGGAGTCACCCCCGCCCAATACCGGCGGCAGGCGCAATAATGAGCATTTTTCCGAGATCTGTCCTCTTTTTTCCCGGATTTGTCCTCTCATTCTTACCCCGAACCCCGTTCTTTGCTGGCAGTAATCACTTAATAAAGGAATACCATGGCAGAACAAATCATTCTCAACACAGACTTGTACGATAACCTGCTCACCGAGCGCAAGGGCGACTACACCGCCAAGCCGCGCATCACCGGGACATTGTATAACACGGACATCGCCGCCCGCATCGTGGCCGCGCGTACCGAGTACCAACACGGCACGATCCTCAACATCCTCGACATGGCCGACAGCCATAAGGTGCAGGCCATCGCCGAGGGCAAGAGCGTGGTGGACGGCGTGGGCCAATACCTCGTCAACGTGCAGGGGGCCTTCGAGGGCGAGAAGGCGCAGTTCGAACCCGGGAAGCACGCCCTCGGCATCACCTACACCATGGGCAAGCTCTTGCGCGAGACCCTCAAGCTGGTGAAGGTGGTGGTGAACGGCGTGGCGGCCGTAGGTCCGGTGATCAATACCGTGACCGACTCCACCTCCAAGGCCATCAACGGGCAGCTCAGCTCCGGCGGAGCCCTCGTGCTGGGCGGCGTGAACCTGAAGATACAGGGTGATGATCCCTCCATCGGTGTCTACCTCACCCCCACCACCGAAGGGGCCGCGCCGATGAAGGCACCCGTGGTGATCGCCAACTCGCCCTCGCAGGTGATCGTGCAGATGCCGACGCTGGCCGACGGGCAGTACACCGTGAGCCTCACCACGCAATACAGCGGAAGCCGTAACGTAAAAGAGCCCCGCACCTACACCTTCCCCATCATCCTTATCGTAGGAGAAGGCGGTGGGGGCGACAGCGAGAGTCCGGACGAGATCTGAGGACAACGTTGTCCGGCATGTCCGGACAACGGCTGCCAAGCATCGAGGACAACGGCTGCCAAGCCTGCCGGACAGGGGCTACCGGACCTGCCGGAAAAAACAACCGATTTATAAACCCTATTATACACATAGAACATGAGAACATCATTACATGACATCCACCTACCGGCAAGGCGAATATTCGCCTTGCTGATCAGTGTCGCGACACTGATCGCCACCCTCCCGACAGCGGCCCGCGCGCAAGCGGAACCTCCCGGGGCACTCGACCTTGCCACCCTGCCGGGCACCCTGAACAATAACTGGTACATCAACCTCGCGTACCTAAACGGCACGTGGGTGTACAAAGTAGGGGCATCCGACACGCAGGCCCCGACCACCGGCACCCCCTTCAACGGTACCATCACCGGCACGATGCCCGAGGTAGGCCGGCAGTTCGTCATACACCCCTCCACCGATTCCGACAGCGTACTCACCTCCGCCGATCCCGACAGCGGCAACCCACCGGCGCTGACGCTGAAAGACGCCGTCATAACCTCAAGTTTCAACCAGCTCTTCTATATCAAGGCCGGCGCGGAACCGACCCTCCGGATCGAGGGGGAGAACCGGATCGAGATCATGAGCGACCTCATCTATAACTTTGGCACGCTCACCCTGACCGTAGCCGATGCGCAGGAGATAAGCCAAGGTATCCTAAACGGATCTCCCGCGGGCACGGGTACGCTCACGGTCTATGCCCAAGCGCCGCTCAGCATCGGCGCCATCTCCAACTTCCAGAATGCCCGGATGCATCTGGACGGAGAGATACATGTCATCAGTAAAACAGGTGGCTCAGCCTTTAAAAACGACAATACCTCGCCGGACGCGATCACGTTCGGGGATAACGCACGGATCCACCTGCAAGCGAACGGGCTCTGCACCTATGTAAGCGGCTTTATCGAACTGGGTTTCGATACCGCCCCGACCGATGGCCGGACGCTGTCCGTCACCCCGGCAGGCGACGACGAGCCGGCGGCCACCTTCGCGACCGACGGGACCTGCTGGGGTTACGCCTTCCTCGCCGCGGCCGATACGCGGTATACCGCCTCCCTCGACGGCGAGCGGCTATATGCCGGCAGGCGTTACAGCGGGTCTTCCTATAAAGACGGAGACTACCCCTTCTTCCGGACAGACGGGGCATACTGCCGATACTCCGGCGCCACCGCCACCCGCCCCACCCCGCAGCCGCTCGACCTTTCCAAGGACTACGGCTACGGCAGCACCCGCACCGGCATCGACCTCTTCTTCGACCCCGCGGACGGATGGTACTGCGACGAGAAGATGTTCGACGGGACGGTGACGACAAACGGCAGCTCATCCTACATCAACATCCCCGCCACCATCCATGCCGAGGGCGAGGCTACGCTTACGCTGGACAAGGTAAATTTCCAGCTCCCGACGGGCACGGCCCTCACGGTAGCGAGCGGGACGGTGACGCTCCAAAACAACACCTACAACGCCCTCCTGTCCGGAACCCACGCGCTCCGGGTAGAGACGGGAGCCACCTGCCTCATCTCGCCGCCCGCCGACCCAGATAACACCTTGGCGCTGACAGCCGCCGAGCAGGCCATCCACCCCGAAGGCGGCGGCACCGTGAAGGGCCTTGTCCAACTCACATGGCCGGAATCTCCGTCTGGCTACATCTACCTCAAACCGGCGGAACCGGCGAAGAATCCGAATGGTCTGACCTTCAATATTACAGGCATGAAGAGCATAGCCACGAACTACCCGCTCTCCTTCTACCTAGAGAATCAGTCGACGGGCTTGAAACAGGAAGGCTACCGCTCCGACGACCCGGAGCAAACCTACCTCAGCACCTTCCCCGCCGCCCATCCCGACGGGCTGACAAGCTACACGGGATTGCGCGAAATCACGCCCGCATGGATCGTGATCGACAAGGAGACGGCCTTCGACGCGAGCATGCCGGGCCAATGGCTGCGCGTCACCGAGAAGGGTGTCCTTACGGTAGGGAAGATAGGAGAAAATGGAGTATTTCCACTGGTGAATGATCTCGAGCTGCAGGACGGCGGGCAGATCCGGTTCGCCGATGACGGCGTGCTAGGACTCGTAGCGGCCCGCTTCACCCACCTCTTCCCCAACCGCAACCAATGGCGGGCTACCACGCTAGCGGCCGATAATGCCGACAAATTAGCCGGCGATGCGGGAACCCCCTGCTACGTGCGTACCGGATATCCCGACGCCACCGACCAGACTTGGCAGCCGGCGGATCCCGACAACCTGTATATGCAGTTCGCTGCGGGTGACCCCGTGCTGATCGCCGGCGAAGGCCCGGAGACAGACACGCTGCGCCTCAATTACGGCAATACCTACCTCTTCAAGGACAGCCCCGACTCCCCCGTCGAGCCCACCAGCCCCGCCGAGCCGCTCAACACGGGCGTGTTCCTCTTCAAGGGCAATCGGGCCTCGTACAATGTGGAGATGCGAAACATATACGTCCTCAGCGACGACGGCAGCCGCTTCGAGCTGAAGGACCGGGTTACCCTGCGACCCTTTGAGAGCTATGTCGTGGCCAATGCCGCCACCCAAGCCCTGCTGAAGAGCCTCCGCCTGGACGGTATCGTCACGGGTACGGAGCTGGCCGAGACCCCGGCGGACAACAGCTTCCGCGCATGGACCGCCGACGGACGTTTGCACCTCAGCGCCGACCATGCCGAGAAAGTTGCCGTATACCACGTCAGCGGGACCTTGAAGTGCTACCTGCCGCTCTTGCGCGGCGAGACGA
Source organism: Parabacteroides sp. B2-S-102 (assembly GCF_023656665.1). NCBI lineage: Bacteria > Pseudomonadati > Bacteroidota > Bacteroidia > Bacteroidales > Tannerellaceae > Parabacteroides > Parabacteroides sp. B2-S-102. Next base: position 293,137 of record NZ_JAMOKM010000004.1, read on the forward strand.
CGATCGCCCTTCCTTCCGGCATCTATCTCGTCCGCCAAGGCGGTACAACGATCAAGGTCGTCCTGTAGAGCATACATTATATTATATACACTAAAACAGATACAAATATGAGAACATTCAGATATATCCTATCCTTGCTAGCCGCTACGCTCGTCCTGCTGGCGCAGCCGGCGATGGCGCAAGCCCCGGAGACGAGCACGAAGGCGCAACCTTCCGACCCAGTCTTCCCATACCTCCTCACCATCCAGCAACCCGCCGAGGGAGCGACGCTGGACGTAATGATCATGAACGCTGCCGGCACGTACACCGCCGTATCCTCCGGCCAGACCGTCTACAACGGGACCAAGGTAGACCTCTTCTTCGCCCCGCAGGAAGGCTACCGACTGACGGAAGGCTCCATCACCTACAACGGCAACGCTACGACAGCGGAGACCCTGGCACCGAACGACAAGGGCTACACCGCACAGCGTAGCTTCACGATGCCCGCCCAGCCGGTGACGGTTACCGCCGAGGCCGAGCTTATCCGCTACACGATCGCCTACGATCCGGCCGGCGGCACCCTCCCGCAGGGCAGCCCCACCCAATATACCATAGTATCGGACGATCTCACCCTCCCTACGCCGACACACGCCAATACCTACCTCTCCTTCGAGGGCTGGAAAGACGCCGACGGGAATACGGTAGCGACCGTGGCGAAAGGCTCCATCGGCGATCTCTCCCTCACCGCCCAATGGAAAGAGAGCGAGCTGGCAGAGGCGGTAGGACAGCCGACCGAGACCCAGATCATCACCACCATCATGACCGCCGATGAGATACTGGCCGATCTTGCCGCCACATGGCCCAAGCTCACCTTCACCACCGACAGAGGCGACGTGATAGATAGCCCGATCTCGTGGAAACTGAAAGACGGCGCTACCCTCGACCTCACGCCCGGCAAGAAGAACCCCTTCGAATGGACAGCCACACCGCTGCCTGATGGCGTGAAAGGCAATGGGTACGTGATGAACGGCACCACGCAGGTCTACCTCGAAGCCTCCCCTATCATACCGGAAGACAACGGCGAGATCACGATAACGGACGAGAACAAGTTCCAACAAGATGATGGTACCGACAACTACTTCAACGGAGAGATCAACGGAGAGGAGGGCAAGACCATAAACAAACTCACCCTCACCCCTCCCGCCGATACCGATATGACAATAAAGCTCAACGAGGTAACCTCCGCGGCCACCCTCATCAACGGGACCGGGACCGGGAAGACCAACCTCACCTTGAGCGGCACGAACAGTCTGGGTGCGGTCACGATCGAGCCCGGCAACGAATTGACGCTCACCCCCGGCGAGAATGCCGGCGACCTTGTCAACACCGCGGTCACCAACAAGGGCCATTTCACGGATCTTACCGCACGAGTGCCCACCGTGACACTCCCCGGCAACATCACCCTCGAACGGGTAGACCCAGCGGCAAGCACCCCGATACCATCCACTGACGGCTACGCGGAGCTTGAGGCCGGCATAACCGCCCCCGAAGGCACCCAAATGAATTTGACGTATCTATGGCAGATTTTCAACGCACAGGCCGGCACATGGTCTACCGCCCCGGATGACTCGCAGCTGCGCAACGCCTCGAATACCTACAGGACGAGAACCGTAGGCCAGTATCGTTGCCTAGTTACCGCCACCGTAACCGGAGACGGCGGCACGACCACGACCACGACGCTCACCACGCCCCCGGTTGCCGTAACGCCTTATGTTCCTCCCGTAACGCCTCCTACGCCACAGCCCGCTACCTATACCGTAACCCTCCCTGCCTTGGTAGGAGCCTCCACCACCCCGGCAGCCGGAGCGCATACGGTAACCGAAGGCGACGGCTTCTCCTTCACCCTCACCTTGGACGCAGACTATGACCAGTCCGTCCCCGTAGTGACCGTGAACGGAAACGCCCTCACCCCCGACGCAAGCGGCAAGTACACGATCGCCGATATTTCCGCCAACCTGACCGTAGCGATCACCGGTATCGTGAGAAATACCACAACCGGTATCGAGCAAGTGGAAAACGCTACCTTGATCCGTGCCGAGAGCGGAGCCTTGCTGATCCGTACGCCAGTCTCCGTGACAGCGCAGGTGATCGCCCTCACCGGAAACGTAGTCCGCACGGTACGGCTTCCCGCCGGAGACAGTCGTGTAGATGGCTTGGCTAGCGGTATCTATATCGTCCGCCTATCCAATGAGATAACGAAGAAAGTGATAATCCGATAGGCAAGGTTTCACGAGTGAGAGCGGCTGTCATCGCCGCTCTCACAAAAAGAGGTTGTTAGAATGCCCATTGTTAGGTTCTTATAATCGCAGTTATAAGCATCTTACAATGGGCATTCTAGCAACCTTACGATAGATAAGTCCAAGACCAGCTCGAAGCCTTCGGCGCCGCTATAATAAGGATCCGGGACGGGAATAGAATAAAGACAGTCACAAGAATAAACTACCGAAGCATTGTCTAACTGATTCTATTTCGTATATTTGCCATTGAAAACCAGAGACAAAAGAAGGATAAAGATATGACAGCATTAGAACTCAACGCAGAATTATTCCGCCAACTCAGTATCATCGCCGAAGATGAGACCTTGATGCGTAAAGCCGTAGAAGCCATCCGCCGTCTTGCGCAGCAAAAGGAAGCACAGACTGAAGAGACTGAATATATTAGTAAGGAAGAGGTACTTGCCGGAATCCGGCAAGGCTTAATCGACGTAAAAGAGTCTCGTAAAAACGGCACATATCAAAAAACATTGCAGGAGGTCATAGATGAATTATAGAATCATACCGCAAAAGCACTTTCTGAAAGAGCTGAAGCGATTGGCAAAGAAATATCATTCGCTAAAACAAGACCTTCAAGCGTTACAAAATGAGCTAAGCAGCAACCCTTCCGCAGGAATTGATTTAGGCTGTGGCATCCGTAAGATCCGTATGGCTATAGGCAGTAAAAACAAAGGAAAAAGTCATGGCGCACGAGTCATCACCTATACCTATACCGTTAATGATACCGAAGGGATTATCAACCTCATTTATATTTATGATAAGGAAGAGCGTGAAAGTATTACCGATAACGAAATCAAATGGTTAGTAAAAGAAGTTGAACGATAGCCGTAACAACCTCTTTACTGATCCGGCTTCGCCCCGAACTTAAGACAAATGGTCTTTACAATATTCCAACAACCCGGCGCAAGCGTCTTCCAATAGATCCAAGACCAGCTCGAAACCCTCGGCACCGCTATAATAAGGATCCGGGACGTGATCGTACAACTTATTCCGGGAGAACTCAGTCATCCGATGTATCTTAGCGACGGATTCCAGATCGGGAGCCATCCGTTTCAAGTCCGTTATATTTTGGTCGTCCATGCCGATAATCAAATCGAAGTCATGGAAGTCCCACTGACGTACCGGACGGGAGATCGAATCCAACACATATCCCCTACGGGCCGCATGCGCCCGCATCCGTGAATCCGCCCGGTCTCCTTCATGATACCCGGTGATCCCGGCGGAATCGATCTCAATCCGATCTCCCAATCCCGCATCCTTCACCAACCTCTTCATTACTGCCTCCGCCGACGGAGAGCGACATATATTCCCCAAGCACACAAACAACAACCGTACCTTCTCCTCCTTCATCACTAAGCTCCTTTCCATTAATTTTCAATTTTCAATTCTCCATTTTCAATTCTCAAGCCGGGTCCACATCATAATGAACCAGCAACTGCTTAAACGGTACATATCCTTGCATCTCAGTATGAATACCCTCCAATATCTCACGAAGCGGAGCGATCCCGGCGGATATCTCGATCTTCAAGACGATCTTCTTGATATGAAGCGTCTGTACCCGGGTGATAGGCGGCGTAACCGGCCCCAACACCCGCTCACCCAAACGAGCACGAAGTTTCTCGGCGTATAAAGCAGACATTTCCTGCAAAGCCTCCTCATTCCGACTCCGAAGGATCAAGACGATCAAACGGTAGTAAGGCGGGTAACGGAACATACTACGCTCGCTCAATTGCAAGCTCACCATTTCCTTATAAGCAAAATGCTGCACCATACGGATCAAAGGATGCTCCGGCTGAGTAGTCTGCAAGATCACCGTACCCCGCTTATCCCGTCGTCCGGCACGTCCGCTAACCTGTACCATCAATTGATAAGCCCGCTCGTGCGCCCGGAAGTCTGGGAAATTCATCAGGCTATCGGCGCTCAAGATTCCGACCACGCTGACATTCCCGAAATCCAATCCCTTCGACAACATCTGGGTACCAATCAAGATTTGTGTCTTCCCCTTCTCGAAATCCGAGATGATCCGCTCGTAAGCCGTGCGGGTACGGGCCGTATCGAAATCCAGCCGCTCCACCTTCGCCGCTGGGAATTGCCCAGCGATCTCCTCCTCTACCTTCTCCGTACCGAAGCCTTGCATCTTGAACTCCGTCCCCTTACACTCTGGACATACCTGCGGCAAGCGGTAGGTATAACCGCAATAATGGCAAACCAGCTGATTATGCGCCTTGTGGTAGGTAAGGCTAACGTCGCAATTCACGCAATGAGGCACCCACCCGCACCCCCGACACTCGATCATCGGGGCGAATCCCCGGCGGTTCTGGAACAAGATCGCTTGCTCACCCCGGGATAAAGCCTCCCGCACCTTCTCCACCAACAGGGGGGAGAAAAGGGTATCTTTCATAATCTTCTTGCGCTTTAGCTCCTTCACGTCCACCGTAATAATCTCCGGCATCAAGCAATCACCGTAGCGGGTGGATAGCTCGACCAGACCGTATTTCCCCGCCGTAGCGTTGAAATAAGAGTCGATGGAAGGGGTGGCGGAACCCAATAAGGTCTTACCGCCGTGCATACCCGCCAAGACGATGGCAGCGTTACGGGCATGGTAACGGGGTGTCGGGTCTTGCTGCTTATACGTATTCTCATGCTCCTCGTCCACGATAATCAAGCCCAAGTCCTTAAACGGAAGGAAGAGGGAAGAACGGACCCCCAATACCAGCATAGGCTCGTCGCTATGCAGCAGCTTGTTCCAGACCTCCACCCGCTCGTTGTCCGAGAACTTAGAGTGGTAGACCAATAGCTTATCCCCGAATAATTTCGCCAGCCGTTCCGTGATCTGGGTCGTGATAGCGATCTCCGGCAACATATATAAAACCTGCCGCCCCAGCCGCAAGACCTCATGGATCAAACGGACGTATATCTCGGTCTTACCACTGGAAGTCACGCCATGAAGCAAGCAAACCTCCTTCGTCTTGAAAGCCTCATGGATCTCTCCGTAGGCTTTCTCTTGCGCCGGACTGAGCGGATTCGGCTCTTGCAAGCGGCAGACGGATACTTGTAAACGACCCACCTCTTTCTCGTAACTCTCCAAGATACCCCGTTTCAGCAGACCCTCCAATACCGCAGAGGTATAACCACTGCGTTCCAATAGCTCTTTCTTGGAAAGCTCCTTCGATAAAGCGGGATTCAAGGTATGGCTTAAATCCAAGAAGCTGACCAACAGAAGCTCTTGTTTCTTCGCCCTTTTCAATTCTTCGAACACCGCCTGCAATTTCGTCTCATCCCAGTAAGCTTCGGCCAAACGGATAAACGCCTGTGTCTTGGGAACGAATCCTCGCTTTAGCTCCTCGCTCACCTCAACCGCCCCTTTCACCATCAAGGAAGAGACGATCGGGACAACATTTCGGAGACCGGTCTTCTTCTCCAACTCCGAGATCGTCAATTTCAAAACCCCGCTAAAGGCATCCAGTACCGCTTGCTCGTTCGGGCGCAAGGGGGCGGTAGCCTCGAAATCCTCATTATAAGTAACCGCCGTCTCGCTTTCCAACTTTAAGCCGGAAGGCAAGGCCGCCTTATACACGTCGCCCAGCTTACATATATAATAAGAAGATATCCATTTCCAGAAACGGAGTTGCGGACGGCGGAGCACCGGAGTGGCATCCAGCAAAGCGTAGATCTCCTTCGTCTCAAAATCGGATACCGGTTCCCGGTCGTGTACCTCCATGACGATGGCCGTATAATATCGTTTCTTCCCGAAATGCACGATCACCCGGCAACCGGGAGTCACGGCTCTTTCCAGATCTTCGGGTATCCGATAGGTATAGCTATTCTCCAAAGGAAGGGGAAGTATGACGTCCGCATATTTCATTCAAACAGGTGTTTCATTACGAGCCCAAAAATAACAAAAAAGGCCGGACTTCTAAAGCCCAGCCTCTCTCATTTTATTTTCACCTATTTAGAACAAGATCGCTGCCGTGATAGACCATCCACGATTCTTTCCGGCACCGTCGGAGAGGTTCACCTTCTCAATGCTATAGTTATCAGTCAGTCCCAGACCATAATTGAAACCCACCTGCAAGTGGCTGATCAACTCCACGCCGGCACCGAAGTTAAGGCCTGCGCTGAAATTCTTCGCCTTCACCTGATCCGCTACGGAACCCGGGATATCCCAAAATTTATCACCGCCTACACGGAAACCGATATACGGACCGGCTGCCAGATACGCTTTGACGATCGGTAAGCCGAATTTCCATTTCAAGTTGACCGGAACATCGATATAATCCGTCTTCATCGAAGTCTTAACCCCGCCAACCGAAGTCGTCTCCAAACCTTTTTGCGAATACAACACGGCCGCATCGATCCCGACACCCACCAACGGCAAAGTCGTCTCGATCATCGGCCCCACTTGGAAGCCGGTTACGTTATCCGCTTTCAACACGTCCGAGTTGAAATGGACAGACGATATATTCACACCTCCCTTGATACCGAATTTAAGCTGAGCGTTCGCCGGAAGCGCCATCAACGCTAACAAGGCAACCATAAGAAATCCCACGATTTTCTTCATATTCATACTTCTTTTGTTAATTACTCGTTGCAAATAAACGCACTTTTCTAATAATAAACAAATATTCTCTATAGAGTGTTCACGGAATACCCCAGTCCTTTAAACTCAAAGAAAGCATGCATCTTACATACGGAGCTCATCCCGTCGGTCAGATTCATGCTTCTTTCCCTAATTATTATGGCAAAATAATTATCCGAAACCATGAGACGACTTGATAAGAAAACCTTGGATAAAGAATAGTAAAAACCGGATACGGTTCTTGCGTTCTCTTCCGGCCTTTCCTCGAAGCCGTCGAAAATATACACGCCTTGCAGGTCTTCTGACTTACTTCCGGTCTTAAGCGCCTTCCCATTCACTTGAGTGAACAGTGGCAACAGTATTGCTCAACCCGTTTATGAAGCTTACAGCAGCGGGACTGTCCGGGATTCTCACCCGATTCCCTTTTAATCCCTATCCGGCGATTGCCGAAAGGGAACAAAGCATGTAGCAAAGATACATAAAGTTTTGATGTAGCCTAACACTTTCCACAAAAAATATCCCTATATTCCCGGTTCCTGATATAACATAAAGCCGCCCCGATAGCCGTGCGATACTCGGCATACTCCGGTATCTTGAAATGGACATCGCACATCTCCTCCAGACAGGGGAAAATATCCGGGCATTGCGGCAAGCGAGTCAGGTTACCGATCAACACGATATTCTTGATATCGCCATTTAACGAGGCGAAAACAGCTCCTTGCCCGATAGTCTGCAAGACCATATGAACGATACCGAGAGCGATATCCTCAACCTTAGCGTTCGCATCCGCTTTTCCAAAAATAGAGGCTGTCACGTCTAGCGGCAGGCCGGGTAGCGGATGCGGCGTAATATCCCGGATATGCAAGTCGATATCATTCAGGGAACCATGCTCAGCCAAAGACGCTATTTGGTGAAAGTCATGCGTTTTCAATAATAGCTTAGACAAGCCGAGGATGGTTCCGCCACCGATACCCAATCCCCCGATATGCTCGACCGTGGAGCCTTGTACCTTGACAAAAGAGGTACCCGTTCCCATGCTGACCACCAACAGGCTATCCAGTCCCGTATTATACTGCGCCCCTAGCCCATTTGCGAGGAACTCATCCGTCTTCGCGGTTGGTAAGCCATATAAAGGTTGATCGATATAGGCGCTACCTACACCCGTCAAGATCACTTTCTCTATATTCGAGAGTGAGATGTTATTATCATAAATATATTTACCGAAGGCCCCGAATAAAGAGGTTACCGGATCGGTAGCTTTCACGAACATCGGGTTCTTGATCTTCTTATCCTCCACACCGACGATCTTGGTCGTGCTACCTCCCACGTCTATACCTATAACGATTCCCATGATTCTTTCCCTTTTTAATTGAATAATCGCTACAAAAGTACATAAACCCGTATACAATACTAAAAAAGGCCGGACAAAATCAATTGTCCAGCCTCTCTTTATTAAAAAACCGTAAGGTTTAAATGCTATTTATTCGCCTAACAAGATCTCTAGGATCTGGCAAGCTGCCTTCGATACGGAAGTACCCGGGCCAAAGATAGCGGCAACGCCAGCCTTATACAAGAAGTCATAGTCTTGAGCCGGGATTACACCACCAGCGATAACGATGATATCCTCACGACCTAATTTCTTCAACTCCTCGATAACCTGCGGAACCAACGTCTTATGACCAGCGGCCAAAGAAGAAACGCCCATTACGTGAACATCGTTCTCTACAGCTTGACGGGCAGCCTCGGCCGGAGTCTGGAACAACGGTCCCATATCTACGTCGAACCCACAGTCAGCATAACCGGTAGCAACAACCTTAGCGCCACGGTCATGTCCGTCCTGACCCATCTTAGCGATCATGATACGAGGCTGACGGCCCTCTTTCTTAGCGAATTGCTCGCAAAGCTCGCAAGCTTTCTGGAAGTCTGCGTCTTTCTTAGTTTCTGATGAATACACGCCTGAAATAGTTCTAATGATTGCTTTATAACGACCTACAACCACCTCGCAAGCATCGGAGATCTCTCCCAATGACGCACGCAAGCCGGCAGCCTTAACAGCCAACTCTAATAAATTGCCCTTCTTCGTCTTCACGCACTCCGTGATATCAGCCAAAGCTTTTTGAACAGCGGCTTCGTCACGGTTAGCACGCAACTCCTTCAAAGCGGCGATCTGCTCGTTACGTACGGCTGTATTATCAATCTCAAGGATATCGATCGGATCTTCCTTCGGCAAACGATATTTGTTAACACCAACGATGGTCTGAACACCTGAGTCGATACGAGCCTGTGTACGAGCGGCCGCTTCCTCGATACGCATCTTAGGAAGACCTGTCTCGATGGCTTTCGCCATACCACCCATGCTCTCGATCTCTTGGATCAACGCCCAACCTTTATGTACCAATTCATTCGTCAAAGACTCTACATAGTAAGAACCAGCCCACGGGTCGATTTCCTTACAGATCTTAGTCTCTTCCTGAATGTAAATCTGTGTATTACGAGCGATACGAGCGGAGAAATCGGTCGGCAAAGCGATCGCCTCATCCAATGCGTTCGTATGCAAAGATTGTGTATGTCCTAATGTAGCGGCCATAGCCTCGATACAAGTACGTCCTACGTTATTGAACGGATCTTGCTCGGTCAATGACCAACCGGAAGTCTGGCTATGTGTACGCAATGCCAATGATTTCGGGTTCTTAGCGCCGAAGCTCTTCACGATCTTCGCCCACAACATACGAGCCGCACGCATCTTGGCGATCTCCATGAAGTGATTTACACCGATAGCCCAGAAGAATGACAAACGGGGAGCGAACGCATCCACATCGATACCGGCGTTGATACCGGCACGAAGATATTCCATACCGTCGCACAACGTATAAGCCATCTCGATATCAGCCGTAGCACCAGCCTCCTGCATATGATAACCGGAGATAGAGATAGAGTTGAACTTCGGCATCTTCTGAGAGGTATACTCGAAGATATCAGCGATAATCTTCATGGAGAACTCAGGCGGGTAAATATAGGTATTACGTACCATGAACTCTTTCAATATATCGTTCTGGATCGTACCGGCCATTTCCTCCAACTTAGCACCTTGCTCCAAACCTGCGTTGATATAGAATGCCAATACCGGAAGCACACCACCATTCATGGTCATGGAAACAGACATCTTGTTCAAAGGAATACCATCGAACAACACTTTCATGTTCTCCAAGGAACAGATAGATACACCCGCTTTACCTACATCACCAACCACACGTTCGTTGTCGGCATCGTAACCACGGTGAGTCGGAAGGTCGAACGCAACGGACAAACCTTTCTGACCGGAAGCCAAGTTACGGCGATAGAAAGCGTTAGACTCCTCAGCGGTAGAGAAACCCGCGTACTGACGGATTGTCCAAGGACGCATAGCGTACATACCGCTGTACGGGCCACGTAGATAAGGAGGCAGACCGGAAGCATAGTTCAAGTGCTCCATACCCTCCAAGTCTTCTTTTGTATATACAGGTTTCACCTCGATATGCTCGGGTGTTTTCCAATTGGGCTCGATACCATTGGCTTTTGCCCATTCGGCAGCGTTTGTAGCTGCGAATCCGGCATTCTTTATATCTATGTTTTTAAAATTTGGTCTCATAATTGTTTATACTTAAGCGATTCCTAATTTAGCGTTGAATGCTTTCAATGTCTCAAGCACATTGCTCTTTACATTTACGAACTGGTCGATACCTTGAGCCTTCAAGTCGTCCGCGCAAGCAGGAGCTCCGGCTACAACGAATTCGGCACGTCCGGCCAAAGCCTTGTAAGCAGCAGGAGCGAATTCAGCATACTCGTCATCACTAGAGCAAAGAACCACTATCTCAGCACCCGCCTTGACTGCAGCCTCAACACCAGCCTCAACCGTATCGAAGCCTAAGTTATCAATTATCTTATATCCGGCACAAGCGAAGAAGTTAGCGGAGAACTGTGAACGAGCCAAACGCATCGCCAAGTTACCGATCGTCAACATGAATACCTTCGGAGTCTTGCCACTCTTCTCTGTCGCCATACGCAAAGCCTCGAATTCGGAAGCGCCGCGAGAGAAATCAAGAGCCGGGATCGTTGCCTCGCCGCAATGACCACCGCCACAACAGCAAGAACCTTTTTCCTGAATCTTATCGGCAGCTACTTCCGTGAAGTTAGGATACTGGTTAGAACCCAACAGGATCTCACGACGGGTAGCAACCGCTTTCTTACGAGCTACATTCGAAGCGTTAACGGCATTTTGGATCTCACCTGCGTTCACGGCAACGGAGAATCCTCCTTTTTCCTCAACCTCCAAGAACAACTTCCAAGCGACATCGGCCAAGGAATTCGTCAATACCTCTACATAATAAGAACCGGCAGACGGGTCAACGACCTTATCCAAGTGGCACTCTTCCTTCAATAATAATTGTTGGTTACGTGCGATACGCTCGGAGAAATCGTCCGGAGTCTGGTAAATCTTATCAAACGGGCGAACCGTGATAGAGTCTACGCCAGCAAGAGCGGCAGACATAGCCTCAGTTTGAGAACGAAGCAAGTTTACGTGAGCATCGTAAACCGTCATGTTCCACTCTGAAGTCTGTGCGTGAGCAACCATCTTGCAAGCGCATTCGCAGGCCGGCTTATAAGCGGCTACGATCTCGGCCCACAACCAACGAGCCGCACGGAACTTAGCGATTTCCATGAAGTAGTTAGAGCTGATACCAAAATTGAATTTGATCTTCTTGGCAACCTCGTCAGCGGTGAAACCAGCCTCGGTTAGTTTTGCCATCAATTCGTTACCCCAAGCCAAGGCGTAACCTAATTCCTGAGAAATGTAAGCGCCAGCATTGTTGAAAAGGAACGCATTTACAGCCAATACACGGTAGTTAGGCAAAGCCTGTCCAGCTTTGAGCACAGCTGCGGCACCTTCTACCCACTCACTGTTTTCTTTACCTTTTACTAAAGGTTTCTTGAAAGCGTCATAGTTTACAGAACCGTAGCACTTCTCTGCGTCGACACCCTTGCCTTTGAAGTAGTCAGCCAAGATACCGATCAACTTCTCCGCTTTGCAGTTGCAAGTGTTGAAGTTCAATTCTACGGAAGCCGGACAAATACCCTCTAATAAAGTAGCTATGTTCTCCTCGTTCACCTCATCACCTTTGATGATGAACCCAAGAGAAGTAACACCTTTCGTCAAAAGGTCTAGTGCTTTCTCGTTAGCACCCTTGAAGCAGCAAACTTCAATGTTCTGGCGTACCTTCCAATCGTTGTCTTTCTTCGTTCCACGAACATAAGGGAATTCACCGGGAAGAGACTCTGTAGTCTTTAAACCCTCGATGTCTTCTGCACGATAGAAAGGATTTACATTAAATCCTTCGCCTGTCTTCCAAACAAGCTTTTTCTCAAACGGTACCCCTTTCAGGTCGGCCGTTATCTTCGCCATCCACTCTTCAGTAGACACAGGTGCGAATTCTGAGAAAAGTTTTTCTTTAAGTTCTGCCATAATATTAGTTGTTTATTAAACTGGTATTAGTAATGTTCAATACTATTTTGTTCAATTACAGATGGCAAAGGTAGAATAAATAAACAGTACCGACAATGAAAAAACAATGAAATCGCAACTACTTTTAACGCCTTTTAGTGGTATTCTCCCCGTTTTCTTGGCATTTTGATAAAAAACACACTTTTTCTTCAAAAAAACTCAGTCCAACTATTGCAGAATTAAAAAATATATCTACCTTTGCATCGTCAAACAAAAACAATGACATCTAAATGGTGGATTCGTCTAACGGTTAGGACACATGCCTCTCACGCATGCAATACGAGTTCGATTCTCGTATCCACTACAAAAGCTCTCAACCTATTGGTTGGGAGCTTTTTTTTATATACCTTCGCTACCCGATAGTATCCTAAGATTTTTATTATACACTTAAATTATATCATGAAAAGTAAAAAGACCGTCTTTCTGACCGGAGCCACCGGGACGATGGGCCATGCCGGATTGGTCGAGTTGTCCAAACGGCTAGATCGTTTTAATATAACACTCTTGGCTCGTCCGAGCAAAATCAATAAAGAGAAGTTGGCCACCTATGAGGCTATGGAAGGGATCCGTATCGTTTGGGGAGACTTGACGAGTTATCAAGATGTCTTAAATGGAGTAACGGGGGCGGACTACGTATTACACGTAGGTGGAATGGTTTCGCCGGCGGCGGATTATTTCCCTAAAAAGACCTTGAAAGTAAACACGACCGCCGCTCAACACATCGTGGATGCCGTAAAAGCGCAACCGAACGCAGATCAGATCAAGGTAGTCTATATCGGCTCCGTGGCGCAAACCGGCCACCGTAACGCACCGGTTCATTGGGGACGTACGGGAGATCCGATCAATATAAGTGTCTATGATCATTATGCCATCTCAAAGACAATAGCCGAACGTATTTTCGTGGAGTCGGGTATTAAACATTGGGCGTGCCTTCGCCAAACCGGTATCTTATGCCCCGAATTATTATTCAAGGGTTCGGACCCAATCACATTCCACGTACCGCTAGACGGCGTGCTGGAATGGGCTACCGCCGAGGATTCCGGTCGCTTACTAGCGAATGTATGCGAGGAAGAGGTGCCGGATGAGTTTTGGAACCGTTTCTATAACATTAGTAGCGGCCCATCTTTCCGCCTGACGAATTATGAGTTTGAGAGTAAATTGTTAAAAGCGATCGGCTGTCCCGCCCCGGAGAAAATATTCGAACCGAACTGGTTCGCTACCCGTAATTTCCACGGACAATGGTATACCGATTCAGATCTATTAGAAGGATATCTGCATTTCCGCAGTAACCAAACTTGCGACGATTATTTTAAATGGATGGCCAGCCAAGTCCCTTGGTATTTCCACCTAGCAAAGATCGTCCCTCCTATCTTCATAAAACTGGGTATGGGAGCCATCGCTAAAAAGCCGGGACTGGGAACCCGTAACTGGATCAAGAACAGACACCAAGATCGTATATCCGCCTATTTTGGCTCGTATGAGGATTGGCAAGCAATCCCGGGTTGGGATAAGATCCGGACAAAACGCCCCTCCGAAACACCCGTCTTTCTGGATCATGGTTATGATGAAAGTAAGCCGAAGTCGGAATGGGATATCGAGGATATGCGTAAAGCCGCAGAATTCAGGGGAGGAAAATGCTTGTCCCCGGCCATGACAAAAGGAGACTTATCGACCCCACTCGATTGGGAATGCCAATTCGGTCACCGTTTTAAGGCCTCTCCCACATTAGTATTATTAGGAGGCCATTGGTGCCCGGAATGTTTACCGCTCCCTTGGAATTACGACGAGATCGCTAAAGGAAATCCGTTCTTCGCCCAAGTATGGTATCCATTCCACGATAAAAAGGAACACAATGTATACGATGAATCCATATTCGCTGACTTCAAGGAATAAAATTCAACGCATCAAGAGATTTTTGTTTTTTAGATTATTTATCTCAACGCAACATACTTTTACCGGATATTATCTGTTATAACAATATAAGCACTATATACCATAAACATAAAAACAGATTTTATCATGACAAAAGGATCGATCGGATTAAATGCAGGAGCTATCTGGAATTTGCTTTCAGATGGCCAACATTGGAGTTTTGAGGCGTTGAGAGCAAAATCCGCTCTAACAGATGCGGATCTATGGTCCGCTATCGGTTGGCTCGCTAGAGAAAATAAGATTGAAATTGATAACACCAGCAGCCACCCTATCTTCTGTCCGGGTACCAACTTTTATTTTTAAATGACATTTATGATATTTCATTGCGAAGGATTTCACTTTCTTCGCAATGAAATCTTCAAAAAAGTACTTACTTTGTAACCCTAACGAATAAAAACAATACGATTATGAATCCTACTTTCGGAGCTTCCATCCTTTCTTGGATACCACCTATGTGGACACCAGAAGGCGGTCTTTTCGCCATCCAGCAAGCATCTGCCGCCGGTTTTGATTTACTGGAAATCTTATTGCCTCCTTCCATGGAGTTCGACGCTCCAACCGTAAAGCGACAATTGAAACAACACGGATTGAAGGCGACTTGTTCTCTCAACCTTCCCCAAGAAGCGCATATTCCTTTTTATCCCAAGGAAGCGACTCGCCTGATCAAGGCGGCGCTGGATAAAGCGAGCGAACTGGAGGTTGATTACTTGGGAGGGGTCTTACATTCCGGCATCGGGGTCTTCTCCGGCAAACAGCGAACACGGGAAGAAGAGAATACGCTTTGTGAGGTATGGGCGGAGGTTGCCGAATACGCCGGCCGATCCGGAATCACGATCGGTATAGAGCCGATCAATCGCTATGAAAGCTATATGTGTACCTCCGCGGAGGAAGTCTTGCGCTTTATCAAACGCGTAGACGCTCCGAATTTATCTTTGCATCTGGATACTTTCCATATGAATATAGAAGAGACTAGTTTCTATGAACCGGTTATCGCCGCAGGCAGCCGACTTCGCCATATTCACATGACTGAAAGCAACCGGGGAATGCTGGGTGAAGGAAACGTACGCTGGGATGATTTGTTTCGGGGACTACAGGAAATCGATTTCAATGGAAACTTAGTTCTGGAGAATTTCTCCAATTCCGTTCCCGGCATGGCGGAAGCCGTATCTCTTTGGCGTCCATCTAAATACAACGCAGATGAGCTAGCTAAAGGCAGTCTCGCTTTCATGCGTAAGATGACATGCGAACATCAATAAGGCATCAATTACTGCAACCGGCTTTACAGTAGTACTGCAAGGCCCGTGCAGTAAATCTCCATTTAGAAAGTAGCGCGAAGTCCTATCATTTAAATAACCGCTGAACGACAGCGCTATCTCCATCATTCGGGGCGGGCTGTATATTCAATAAGCGTGCGATCATCAAATAGAGGTTCACGTTCGCCATTTGCGGAACCTCTACGTGTTTCTTGAACGAGGGACCTGCCGCATAGAATATAGCCTCCATCTCCGGTGTAAAATTATCGTAACCATGTGTCGCCGCATAACGGGGAGATGATTTCTCGCGGAATTGCACATACGTTCCAATATGTGGAGAAACAACCAGATCACTAACTCGAGGATTCTTTCCGTAAACCAATTTCTCAGGGATCTCGTTTTTCTTCCATACGGTTATATTCGGCACTTTCTGTAAAATCGCATAGGCAGTATCCACATAGGTTTTCTTCGGATATAATAATGTAGGAACGCCATCAAAGACATAATCGAAACTATCCCGGGGTAGATAATCATTCAAGTTCACATATCTCTCGGGATAATAGGTGGCCATTCCATGATCCGAGAGAACGATAAAATCGATCTTATCGAAAATATCCAGCTTACGGGCTTCCGTGAAGAAATGATTCAAGACTTTATCCAAGTTCTCTACCACATCCAAGGTTGCCGAGGAATCCGGGGTAGCGGAATGACCTATCGCATCCGGCTCTTCCATATACCACATAATCAAATGAGGACGTATATCTTCCGGCAACTTCAGCCAAGAGATCACGGAATCAGCACGATCTGAAAAAGAAACCGATTTATCAAACGGCTTCCATATTGAAGGCTGGCCACTCGCCAAAGGCACCTCGCTACCAACCCAATAGAAGGAAGCGGTACGAACCCCTTGGCGTTCCGCCGTATTCCAAATAGGTTCTCCACCATAAAATCGCGGATCCAGGTTTCCCATCCGGTATGAACTATCAAGCTCCGCGTCATAAAAGAAATTATTTACCAAACCATGGTGATCCGGATGCAATCCGGTAGCCATGCTATAATGATTCGGGAAAGTCACGCTGGGATAACATGGGCGAAACGTGGAGCGAACCCCTACATTCGCCAAAGAATCCAACGTCGGAGTATGAGCACGTGAGGGATAATCAGAGCGGAAACCGTCCATTGATAAAACTACGACATAACGATCCGATCGTTTTTTCGTTTGGCAACCGGTAAAAGCCAATGAACAAATACAAAAGAAACTAACGAGTAAGAACTCAATACGATTATTCCACATATCATTAAATTAAAAAAGAGGTCCACAAAGATAGTGAACCTCTTCTAATTATTAAATTTTATCTAATGAAAGATTTTTCTTTTAGAAGATATACTTGATACCGAATTGCATCTGCCAACGAGACACATCGTTCAAATTATCCTTGAAGGTCTCATCCAAATCTTTCGCCATCGTATACTTCAACGTATAGTTGTTCGCCGCACTCGGGCCTTGTCCTTTCGGGATCGTCAAGAACTGATATTGCTGATTACCCAAAACGGTTGTTTGTACCACACCCCAGTTACGATTCAACAAATTCAAGAAGTTGGCGATATTGAAACTAAAGCGCAAGGTATGTGAGCGACCATTCTTCTGGTAAATCTTTATATCATGAGAAACGCTCAAATCCAATTGATTCGCAAATGGAGCGACAGCACCGTTACGTTCGGCATACTCACCTCTATGTTTGCTCAAATAAGGATCTTGCTCGATAAAGGCATTCATCGCTTTCCATGCATCTTCTTGGCTATCGAAATCGCCCGGTAACAAATGATCTTTTACCTCGTCAAAATTCGCAGGGATATACATCAAGTCATTGGAGAACTGAGAATCGCCATTCGCGTCACCATTATAACAATAAGAATAACGGAACGGACGATAACGCTGATAGATCAAACCAAAACTTGTTGCCGCATATTTACTCCAGTTAGCCGTATAAGAAGCGGACAATAACAAACGACCATCAAAAGAACCTGCCGTATAACCTACTTCTTCCGCATTTCCATCCAAGGCCGCACGGTACTTCCAAGCGGAAGTCGCCACAGACGATGTTCCGTCTGTTACACCTCTAGACTGCCCGAAAGAGTAAGATCCATTCAAATACAATCCCTTCAGGATTCCATCAACAAAGTTTTTCTGCAACTGGAAGGTCGTATAAAGCGAATGTCCTTTGCTGGTATTACGCAGCATCACGACATGATTCGCGGCCTTTTGATTTCCTTCCCTATCGCTATAATAGCCATTATAATATGGACGTGCGTTACCCGCTCCACCGTCATTTACAAATTGCTCGGTCCGATACAATCCGATATTGTCATGATAAATAGCGTTAATGTCTTTTGAGTACAGCAACTCTATGGTAGCTACCCAGCCATCACCAAACTTATAATCGGCAGCGATATTACTTTTCCATAAGCTCGGATATTTAAAGTCCGGATCCGTAATCGCTATATCCGAACGGGTAGCGCTACCTTCAGCCGGTTTATAAGTATCCATATTTCCGGTAAAACCTAGCGAAGGTCTGCCATCGCTAATGATATTGTCATTCTTGTCCTTTACCGCCCGGACATTCAAGTCACCAAACAAAACGCCATTGTTGCCGGCTTGATTACTGATCCATACATAAGGAGGAGTACCCGTGAAGAGTCCCGTACCACCACGGATCTGCAAACTTCCATTCTCATCGTCAAACGGTTTGTAGTTAAAACCGAATCGAGGAGAGAACTGAGGTTTGGCGTTCGGATATTTAGAAACATCGATCTTGATGCCATCCCGATAGGTCTCGGCGGCGACTTTATCATTCGACTGCAAATCAGTCATAAAGAACGGAACATCAATACGTAAACCTAACGTCAAGTTCAATTTATCACTTACCGTCCACTTATCTTGGGCATACAAACCTAACTGGAATACATTTATCTCGGCGAATGGAAAATCATCCGTCATCGAATATCTTTGCGCATAGTACTGGTACCCCGTAGAAGAAGAATTCGTAATACCTGTCACATTGGAACCAAATCCAAAATCTTTCGGATTAAACTCACGGATATCAAATCCTTGTACACTTCCGTTATGAGCGGCCATGTATTGTTTTGTAGCCAATACGTTGAACTTAAAATCATCGACAGAGTTAAATACCCAAGAACCCGGATAGTTTTGAGCGAAACCATTCTTAAAGGCGCGATAGTCACTTTGCGTTCCAACCGTAATCTGATGTTTGCCAAAATTCATCAAGAAGTTATCCTGTATCTGCCAGATATCACTGTTCAACTGGTTATTATAGGAGTTTGCCTCGGTTCCGAAAGTCGTATAAGCATTGTTATCACCATCCAAGATATCCACTTGCGGGAAGTAACCACCATCCATATCGCGATAATCACGCAAACGGGAATAACCGATCTTCAAATAATTAGACATACGGTCATTAATGGTCGTATTCAAGTCGGCCATCCAAATATTGAAGTTATTATTCGTCCGGTAGAAAGAAGAAGAGAACGGAATAGCGAACGCATTCGGTCCACGTCCGTTATTCGGCGCACCGGAAGTAGAAGGGTTATTCGTATTAAACGATTTCAAATAATAATATTTTAAGCTCAACACATTATTTGAGTTGATATTCCAGTCTAAACGAGCCGTGATTCGATCCGCTTGAGTATTTGTCTTATTCACGTCGAATTTACCCGGATTATACCCAAGCTCATCACCTAAGAAATCAGATAAACCCTGCAAGACTGTCGCATCCGCCGCAGAATTAGCGGTCGTATAAGAAATCGGTTCCTCCTGACGATCCATCTCACCATTGATGAAGAAGAATAACTTATTCTTAATGATCGGACCGGATAAACTGATACCGTATTGGTGATTAGAGAACTCTGAAACACCAATCGTCTCATCCTTCACACGATATCCCATCATAGACGGACTCTTCGTGTACATATATACAGAAGCATGAAACTCATTCGAACCGGATTTCGTTACGGAGTTAATACCCGCACCCGTGAATCCTCCATTTCGAACATCAAAAGGAGCGATCATCACCTGTACCTGCTCGAGCGCCTCCAAAGAAATCGGTTCCGTACCGGAAGCTCCAAGAGCAGAAGCCAGACCAAACGAGTTATTAAAGGAGGCACCGTCCACCGTTACATTATTAAAACGGTAAGAGACACCGCCAAAATTCTTACCGCTACTCATCGGGGTTAATTTCACGAAATCATCCAAAGAACGGTTAATCGTAGGCAGCTTATCCATCTTCTCACGAGTGATGATTTCCTGCGCACCTGTACGGCTTCCTGAAATAATGGGGTTCTTATCCGCAACCACGACTACCTCGTCGAGAGCTTGGGTATCTTCCCGCATTACTACATTCAGTTTCAGATCCTCACCCAAAACCAAGTTTATTCCTGTCCGGCTCTCCGTATTGTATCCAATATAAGAGAACTCTACCACATAAGGGCCTCCGATACGAAGGTTGTTAAAAGAATAAGAACCATTCGGCTGGGTAATCGTGTAGTATTCGGTACCCGTTGGCGTATGCGTAGCCTTGATATTCACTCCGATCATCGCTTCCGATGATGTATCCGTGACTTTACCACTCATACTCGCCGTCGTCACCTGAGCATGTATGGATATTCCCACGCACAACAAAAGTAACGTTAAAAGTAGATAAGTTTTCCTCATACAAGAAGTATTTATATTTAAAATAATTATAACATTTTTGTATATCGCCGCAAAGATAGGGATTAGATATCTCTTTTTGTCACAAACTATATATAATATTCATAGCATTAACATTCCTCACACAGATCTCCAGATTATTATTTTCAACCAATCACATCCATAATCCAACAATATGCAGGAAAAGCGTCTATAATTCTTTTAAATCACCGCCCAACAGGGAATGTTAGTTAAGAATCATCAAATTAAAAATTTCATAAAGAACCCTCTTGTTTTGCCAATACAAGCCATCCATCTCCGAATAAGGACATTACTCAATTCCGCCCCGTCACAGCAACTTCATGAATATGAAACAAGTATTAAATAAGAAACATACAATGATATTAAAAAATAACCCATAACTTTGCGAAAGTTTTTATTACATTAACTATTTTAAATTATGAGCAGACATTTACAGACGCTATTCCTTTTAGCTGTACTGAGTTTCTTGTTTGTCATCCCGACACAAGCACAGGTAACAACAGCCAGTATGAGTGGAACAGTTATGTTTCAAGATGAACCCGTTATTGGTGCGACCGTTTTGGCGGTTCACGAACCTTCTGGGACAAATTATGGTACGATCACAAACGTTGACGGACGCTTTTCCTTACAAGGTATGCGTACAGGAGGTCCATACAAAGTTACGATCTCTTACGTTGGTTATCAATCTGCCGTTTATTCCGGCATTACCCTGCAATTGGGAGAGAACTACAACTTGAATGTTAAGTTGAAAGAATCTTCTGAGACCTTGGACGAGATCGTAATCACAGCGGCGAAAACGAAGTTCAATACGGAAAAGACGGGTGCGACAACCAATATCTCCTCGTCACAGATCACCTCTTTACCCACCATTAACCGTAGTATCTCCGATATCGCACGCCTTTCTCCTTATGCCTCCGACATGAGTTTTGCCGGTGGCGATGGCCGTTCCACGAACTTTACGGTAGATGGAGCGAACTTTAATAACAACTTCGGCCTTTCGGATAATCTTCCCGGAGGCGGTAACCCGATCTCTATGGACGCTATCGAGGAAGTACAAGTGGTAATCGCCCCGTTCGATGTCCGCCAGACAAACTTCATTGGTGGCGGTATCAACGCTATCACCAAATCCGGTACAAACACATTCAAAGGTTCCGCTTACACTTACTTCCAGAACCAGAATATGCGAGGAAACTCAATCGATGGAGAAGACTTGGGCGCACGTGCTAAGGAATCCAAAACGATTTACGGAGCTACGTTCGGCGGTCCGATCATCAAGAATAAATTATTCTTCTTCGCCAATGTAGAGGTGGAAAAACAACCGCAACAAGTGATCAAATGGAGAGCTCGTACCGAAGGAGAGCAACCGGACGAGAATAACTACATATCTCGCACTACACTCTCCGACATGCAAAAGGTATCCGATTTCTTAAGAGATAAATATGGTTATGATACAGGATCAGCCACGAACTTCCCCGCAGACGAAAAGAATTTGAAATTGTTAGGTCGTATCGACTGGAATATCACGAATGGCCATAAATTGAGCGTACGGTACAACTATACAAAGAATACCGCATGGAACGCTCCCAACGCTAACTCTATGGATGGTGGTTCCGGCTCTCGTCTGTATAATACAAGCCGTGTAGGTTACCAATCCATGTCTTTTGCCAACAGCATGTATTCCCAAGACAATAAAGTGTCTTCCGTATCCGCTGATTTGAACAGTCGCTTCTCTGATAAGATTTCCAATCAGTTACTTTTCACTTATACGGATATCGAGGATATGCGCGGAACCAACTCTTCCCCTTTTCCCTTCATTGATATCTTGGCAGGTAAAGATGCGGAAGGTAACCAAATCATGGAGCCTTATATGAGTGCCGGATATGAATTATTTACTTACAACAACGGCGTGAAGAACAAGATCACAAGTGTTATCGATAACTTCACTTACTTTGCCGGCGACCATAAGATCACAGCTGGTATCAGTTTCGAGCACCAACTTGCTAGCAATGCTTATATGCGCAACGGTACGGGATATTATCGTTACAGCAGCTTAGATGATTTCTTGAACGGTGCCGCTCCTGAAACGTTCGCATGGACATACGGTTACAACGGTGTTTCCGACCCGAAAGCTCAGGTTACTTTTAACCAGATCGGATTCTACGCACAGGATGAGTGGAACATTCGTCCGAACGTGAAGTTAACTTATGGCATACGTTTCGATGATTTAATTTTCGACAATAGTGATCTTCAAAGAAACGACGCAATCTACGATCTTGATTTCGGAGGCAAACATATCGACACCGGCAAATGGCCTAAGTCTAGAATGCAAATATCCCCTCGTGTAGGTTTCGTTTGGGATGTGTTCAAGGATAATTCCTTAAAAGTACGTGGTGGTACAGGTATATTTACCGGACGTTTACCCTTGGTATTCTTTACGAATATGCCGACAAACTCGAATATGGTACAAAATGCCGTAGTATTCGGTACAAAATATGAGAATGGAATTGCGGTAAGTCATGATTCCCGTCTGGATCAATTGGCTGGCGGCATGATTACGAATGTAGACGATGCGATCAAGAAATTCGGCCTTCCTACCACGATAGAGAATCCGGTTGCCGGTTCTAAGATCTCTGGCGTAAAGGACAACTTCAAGATGCCACAAATATGGAAAACCTCCTTGGCTGTAGATTATCAGCTCCCTACTTCCTTCCCATTATCCGTAACCGGCGAGTTCATCTATAACAAGAACATCAATGCCGTAACCCTTGAGAATATCAACATCAAGGACCCGTCAAATTGGGAACATTTTAACGGAGCGGATAACCGTTTGATTTATCCATCTGATTATACGTATGTATCCGGTAAGAATGCGGTTGTATTAACTAACACATCCAAAGGACATGGTTATACCGCCAATGTTACGGTTAACGCTCAACCCGTAGAGGATTTGAACATGATGTTGGCTTATACGCACACGGAATCCAAAGAAATTTCCGGTCTTCCGGGTAGCGACCCTGTATCTACATGGCAGGGAATGTTAACGATAGACGGACCAAATTTCGCAACCGTACAACGTTCACGGTATGTAGTGCCCGACAAGGTAATCGCAGCGATCAATTATAATCTACCCTTCCGCCATAAAGGTCTGCTCAGAAAAACAAGCTTAAATCTGTTCTATTCCGGTTATTCCGCTTCCGGATATAGCTTCGCTTATACGAATGATATGAATGGCGACGGTATCAATAATGATATGATGTATATCCCGAAAGATGACAGTGAAATCAAATTCAAGAATGAAGCAGATAGAACCGCTTTCTGGAACTTCGTAGACCAAGATTCTTATTTAAAGAATCACAAGGGAGAATACGCTGAGGCTTATGCCGCACGTGCACCTTGGGTACATCGTTTCGACCTTCGTATCACGGAAGATTTCTCATTCAAGGCAGGTAAAACCGAACATCATTTCCAATTGAGCCTTGATTTCATGAATATCGGTAATATGATCAACTCGAAATGGGGTGTAATGAAGAACGCATCTTCTTCCAACGGTTGCCGTATCTTGAAACATGAAGGCATGGATGATAACAAGACTCCAATTTTCTCCATGTATAAGATCAATGGTGAATATCCGACTGAGACTTATTCTTATAACCGTATCTATACTGAATGCTGGAAAATGCAGGTTGGTATCCGTTACATCTTTAATTAATCAAGAGATATAACTCCATAAAAAAGGCGGGAAATAAATTTTCTCGCCTTTTCTATTTCATCATATATCCTCTCCCCCTCGCAAGGCATCCGCAATATCTTGATGCTGCTGGGCTAATTCGTCCTCTCCTATCGCCCGGAACCCTTCCGCTAGATATTCGTGGGAAGCCGCATGTTTAGGTTTGATGCTTATCGCCTGCTGGAAATCCAGAATAGCTTCATCGTAATATTTGAGTTTCAATAGGCATTTTCCACGGTTATAGCGAGCCTTAAAAGACTTCGGGCTTAATTTTACCGCCTTGTTTAAACAAACCTGAGCGTCATAGTCCTCACCTATATCCAATAAAGTAACCCCTTTGCGTACCCAAGCTTCCACATAATTCGGATTCAAATTCAAGGCCTTATCAAAACAACGGATAGCGGCATTCGCGTCATGGGCCTTCGTTATGCACTCGTTGCCCATCAAGTAATATTCATGCGCATACTCTTTCTGGGTCTCACGAAGCGAATGCAACTCTTCCCGCAAAGCCTTAATCTGTGCCTTTTGACTATTCAACGCTTGCAATTTCAAACGAAGCAGCCGTTGTACCATCGGATTATCCAATTCATTCCGTTTAGATACAGCGGCGGCAAAAGCCTCGACCGCCTCTTGCATATTACCTAGCCGAAATCCCTGAGCCGCCCGACCATATTGTAGTTCCGCCTCACTTTCCTTGAGGCTTTTCTCTATTAACGCTTGGTTGTTGAATATTTGGCTGAATTCCACGATCTCTTTCCGGATAAAGATATCCCGGGAAGAGATCGTGCTTTTTAGCACCAATCCCTCCAATGAGGTACAACGGCTCAACGCCACATAGGTTTGTCCCCCGGCGAATACACCCCCGGTCAAATCAACTACCACCCGGCTAAAAGTCAAGCCTTGACTCTTATGCACCGTGATCGCCCAAGCCAAACGAATCGGCAATTGTTCGAACGTACCGACAATCTCCTCCTCGATCCGTCTCTCTTTCTCGTTATATTTGTATTTATAATTTCGCCATGAGGTAGGTTCCACCAAATGTTCCACACCGCTCTCCAGCAAGACATAAACATTTCCATTCTCATCGATACCCGATACCATACCAATCGTTCCGTTTACCCAACGACGCTCATAATCATTATCGATAAAAATAACCTGCGCCTGTTCCTTGATGGATAAATTCAGCTGGGTAGGTAATGAGGATTCCGGAAAATCCCCCTCGATCTTTCCCACGGAGACATATTCTTCTCCGGGAAGTTCGGCCAACTTCTTCTCATTGATAAAATCAACCTGATCCCGGCGAGTGGCCAGCGTAATATACATATCCTCATTTTGCGGTTCGAAAGACGGAAAATAACGACCGTTCAACGTATCCAACTCCTGTTTTCTAGCGGCATTATTACGAATCCGATCCAATACATTGATAAAAACAGGATCGGTCTGGCGATACACCTTTTGCAACTCGATCGGTACTAAATTGATATCCTTGAACACACGAGCCGAGAAAAAGAAAGGGCTCGCATAGAACAAACTTAAGATCTCTTTTTGATCCGACGGAACAACCGGCTCCAACTGGAAGACATCTCCTACAAACAATAACTGCTTTCCACCGAAAGGTAATCGCATATTGCCGGAGTAAACTCTCAAGATACGATCTACACAATCAATAATATCCGCCCTCACCATCGATATCTCATCAATGATAATCAAATCGACCTCCGCTATAATCTTCCGTTTCTCCTTCGGATACTTGAAAAACTCAAAGATACGACCATGCGACAAACTTAAATCCGGATCATCCGGCAACATCGGCCGGAAAGGAAGCTTGAAAAAAGAATGCAAGGTAACGCCACCTGCATTTATGGCTGCGATTCCGGTAGGAGCCAGCACCACATACTTTTTCCTCGTATGATTACAGATATACTTCAAAAAGGTAGACTTGCCTGTCCCGGCTTTCCCTGTAAGGAAAACGGACTGGCGAGTGTGAGTGATCAGTTGCAAGGCATCCTGAAACTCCTTATTGTTCGTGTCTAACTGAAAGTCCAAGCATGTAATTTTTAGATGAGACAAAGCTATGAAAATATTTACAGATCACTCTAATAATATCCCTCAAAAGATTTGGCAGTCTCCATAAAAATCACTTATTTTGTAATATCAAATTAATATCAAATATAAATCATCATGAAAGCAACTGAAAAGACATTCAACGGACTGAGAATCTCTGGGTTTCTTGCCCTTTTTCTCATACTGGCTCTATCGGGTCTTAGCTGCTATTTAATCGCAGGCATAAATGAGACTTGGAGCGTAATCACCGGCATCGTCGGACTCTGCCTGTTAGCGGTTTGTTTATTGGGACTCATGGAAATCGAGCCCAATAATGCCCGAGTAATGCTCTTTTTCGGAAAATATAAAGGGACAATTACTGATAATGGATTTTTCTGGGTCAACCCGCTTTACAGCAAAAAGAAAATCACGTTACGTGCCCGTAATTTAGATGTCCCTCCTATCAAGGTAAACGATAAGGTCGGCAATCCGGTTATGATCGGGGCCGTGATGGTATGGAAAGTCAAGGATACTTATAGAGCGATGTTCGACATCGATTCTTCGTCTATTAGTATCTCTTCGAATAAATCATTCATATCAATGGGAGAATCCTCTGAATTATCCCAACGAATGCAGAATTATGAGAATTTCGTGCAGATACAAAGTGATGCCGCCATCCGTAAGATCGCTGGCATGTATGCCTATGATTATAACGAGAGCAAAGATCCCGTGACCTTACGGTCCGATGACGGGGAGGTCGCTCAAAAGCTGGAGGAGGAATTAAACAGCCGTCTGGCGATAGCAGGTATTGAGGTATTGGAAGCCCGTATCAATTACTTAGCGTATGCTTCCGAGATCGCCGGAGTCATGTTACGCCGCCAGCAAGCGGAAGCAATTATCGCCGCCAGAGAACGGATCGTGGAAGGAGCGGTTAGCATGGTTCAACTCGCCTTGAACAAACTGGATAAAGACAATGTTGTGGAACTGGATGAGGAACGAAAGGCCGCAATGGTCAGTAATCTGTTGGTTGTCCTTTGTGCTGACGAGGCAGCGCAACCTGTCGTAAATACCGGGACTCTACATCATTAATGTAAGAATTTAATATTAATACTAGTATATGGCCAAAAAAGATAATACTGTCAAAAGCTTCATCCTGCGGGTGGAC
Source organism: Parabacteroides sp. B2-S-102 (assembly GCF_023656665.1). Lineage (NCBI taxonomy): Bacteria > Pseudomonadati > Bacteroidota > Bacteroidia > Bacteroidales > Tannerellaceae > Parabacteroides > Parabacteroides sp. B2-S-102. Next base: position 320,434 of record NZ_JAMOKM010000004.1, read on the forward strand.
GCTGATATGATGGAAGCTATCGAAGCTTGGGCTGCGGACGAATTTCGCAGCACCAATGGCCAAATCCAGTACATTCTGGACCAAGCCTTACGAAAGGCAGGACGGTTGAAGAAGAAAAGACTGCCCCGGCCACAAAACGACGACAAGTCATAAAAAAAGCCTGATCTTTCGATCAGGCTTTTTTATTAACGGCTAATGAACAGCCAAGCATCTTTATACTTTTCTATTTTTCGAAGTGTCGCCATGTAGCTCTCGGCATCCGCCCGGTTATTAAACTTATCCGCATAAATACGATATTTACCATCACGAACCACCTTGCTTACATTTTTACATTGCGCACGGTCTACACCGGATATATACTCATTCGCCTGCTCCTCTGTCGGGAAACTCGCTATCACGATATGATACATCTTCTTCGGTGCCACGGATTTCACTTTCGGAGCGGGAGCAACAAGCTCTTTCTTTACCTCAGGAGCAGAAGCCGCTTTGGCAATCTCTGTCTCCTTAGTCGCTTCTATTTTGGGAGTTACCTCCGCTACCATCTCGTCCTCTTGGGATACTTGAATTTCCTCCAGCTGAGAAATCGGTTCCTCAAACCTATAATTTATCATCTCCGTAGGAACAAAACTAGCTGTATAAGCGGACAGGTTTACTTCTTTCACCGGAGTCGAAACCACAAAGAATAATGCGACAGCAGCAGCTGACGCCGCAACAACCCGGATCAACTTACGACTAACCGGGATATAGAACACATCTTTCTTTTTCTTACCCGTAAGTAAGGCAACCTCTTCCCGCTCTTCCTCCAACGATCGCAAAACCGGAAAATGAAACGATGATAAACCATACGAATCCGCATTAAATACCCCAGAATCGCCCGGCGTAAAAATGGTCTGCCCTTCCTCTCCTATAGAGAAAGTCCCGATTCGCCCCAATGTTATCCGCTTGTCTTGTTCCAAAGAAACATTCAAAGCCTCGATATCCTCTTCCAGCATCAATTGAGCTTTCCGGTAATCAACGCCATACGTCTGCATATACGACTCGGAAAGCAAGCCGTCTGTATGCTGTAGCGTTACATTGAACATAACCTCTTTACGCATCGGCCGGAATGAATATTCCTCTTCCTCATACGTCGCCGGCAAGATTTGCAGCACGAAACCACCAAACTTCGGCAAGATCACACAATCATGCGTCAGCAATAAGCGTTCAATATGTGTTATTATCCTTAACATAGAGACAAAGGTAAATATCTTTATAGAAATAACAAAAAAAGAGCACTTTTTTCCTTTGAAATGACCCGGAAAAACATAGTTATGAAATACTCAAAACATAACTATGTCTCAAGAAAATCATAACTATGAATTTTAAACAAGTTATTAGGACTTATTTTCTCATATCATTTGACACGCAAGCAACTTTGTCATCTTTCATCCACGTCTTCCGCAAACCAATCTCCACCTTCAGCTACAACTTCCTGCTTAAGTTTCAACATCTTTGATTTCAGTCTCGCTACAATTTCAGGATGTTTATCTGCCACATCTATTCGTTCCTCACGATCATCTCTCAAATTATATAACTCAAAATATTTTGGAAACACCTTCTTGGCGAACTCCATATGTTCTTTTGTCAAATACCAAGGCTTCACTTTACCAAGCGCTAATTCATCCAAACTAAAAGCCCATGGTAGAGGCTCATCGTATCCCAGTAGACACCAGTCGCCTTCACGTATCATACAAATAGGATCATGAATATACCGGAAAAAGAACAAAGGGTTTTCTCTTTCCAACGTTTCAGCTTTCCCCAAAAACACCGGAGAAATATCCATACCATCAATAACACGATCTGTAGGAACCGGAGCATCCGCTAAAGACGCTAACGTTGGTAATATATCCGTGAAACAACCGTTAAACTCACTAATCACACCGGTTGGTACATGTTTATTCCATCTAACAATACATGGAACTCGCAATCCTCCCTCATAATTAAAATGTTTCTCTCCCCGAAATGGCAAATTAGAATAATCCCACTGAGAACCATTATCAGAAGCAAATATGACAATCGTATTATCTTCCAGATTCTGTTCTTTTAGATAATTCATTAATTTACCAATCGCTATATCCATATTTTCGATACACCCATAATACTCAGGATTAATAGCATGCCTTTTCTTCAACTCCTCCGGGGCCGCCATTGGAAAATGAGGCTCATTGAACCAAACATTTAAGAAGAAAGGTTCCTGTTTATTCTTGTCTAGCCATTGGAGTGCTTCCGTTACCACAATATCACAGGAATAACCTTCGATCTCACCTTGCGGTTCTCCATTCCGGAAAAAGTTCGTGGGATTATGATGAGACGGGACTGAATTATTCAAGGCATAAAAACTATAATCAAAACCTTGATCATTGGGATAAGGTTGATCCGGACGTCCCGAACTTAAATGCCACTTTCCAAAATGCCCCGTCGCATAATCTGCTTGTTTCAGTACTTCTGCTATAGTAACCTCACTATCTCTCAAATGCATCGGTGAGTTTTGCTCCAGATAATTATAAACCCCTGTACGAGTACAATTCCGACCGGTCATTAGAGCCGCACGAGATGGAGAGCTAACAGCCGCACCACAATAAAAATTCGTAAAGCGAATACCTTGCCGGGCCAATAAGTCCAAATTCGGAGTTTGGGAAGTAGGAAAGCTATCCGACTGCTGCGGAAAATTCTCATTTCGATAACAAGAGACATCATTATATCCCAAATCATCCGCTAATAAAATTATGATATTCGGCTTAGGAACAGCTTCCTCTTTTGCGCCACAACTTACGGTTGACAACATCAATGCGGCACTATTAACCGCAACAAAGATCTCTTTATAATTCATTTTATATAATCTAAATTCTAATAAATATATTCTCTAAATCACCAACCCGGATTTTGCTCTAAATTTGGATTCAAAGAGCGCTCACTATCAGGAATAGGTAATAAATCATAGTATTCCAAATAGCCGTTCGGGAATTTTGTCTCAATCACGCTTCCTTCATGATCCTTTATAATCATCGGATAAAGCTCCTTTCCTATTTTCCAACGCTTCACATCCGACCAATAACGACCTTCCAACGCCAATTCTATTCTTCTTTCATGCCTTAGTTTCTCACGGGCCTCATCCCGAGATAAGGACAAAGGCAATGGGGAAATTTTCACGTCATCTCGTTCCGTACGGATCCGGTTTAATATAGCGATCGCCTCCGAAACATTTCCACCAGATTCAATAATCGCTTCCGCTTTCGACAATAGCACATCCGCATATCGCAAGATAATATCGTTGATATAAGACTGGCCGGCGGGAGGTAAATCCGCCTCGTTCTGAATCCGGTACTTACGAGTACTCAAATGTTTCAATCGATTACCCGCATGATTAAAAGCTCCCCCCGGATACAAATAACTAGGGAAACGATGTCCTAAAATATAAGAGCCCGGAAGCACAACCGTGAACGCTAAACGAGGATCACGGTTCTCATAAGGATTTTCCGGATCAATAGGGCTCCCATCCACGGTCTCATAAGCCGCCACCAAATCATCTGTAGGAACATAGCGACTACCACGTGTCCAACTACCGGTTCCCGTTCCGCAGTATTGATCCAGAAAAGTACCCTGTGAATTTTCACCCTCTATATATTGGATATCAAATAGAACCTCCTTATTTCCTTCATTAGCCGGATCGAACAATGTCGCATAACTATGAAACAAGCCATATTTCTTCAGAGCATCAATCTGATCTACACATTCCAAAACCGCCTTATACTTACCTTGATATAAATACGCACGCATTTTCATACCCAAGGCAGCGCCTTTCGTAGCACGTCCTTTCTCCGGAGCATCCGCACCTAAATTAGCGATGGCGACATCATAATCATCCAACGCCTGTTGCCATGTATCTTCTCGACTGGAACGCTTTAGGTTACGAGCCTCCGATGTTGAGATTTCTGAAAGTACGACAGGAACACCCCCATAAGTTTCCGCAAGTACCGAATAAGCCAATCCCCTCAAGAAATGAGCCTCGCCAACATACAACTTTTTCGCCTCCCCCGCTAATTCTATTTTTTCTAAACAAGCCAATAAATAATTAGCCCTAGAGATCATTTCATAACATCTTTTCCAACGAAAAGTAACGACACCGCCATCACTAGAGCTCAAACGTCCGGCTCCCAATTTATTGAAAACCTCGACAGTTCCCCAATTATATGCATTGGGAGTCGCACAATCTGTCATTCCAAACCCAAACAAACCTTGATCTATGACAGCGGTCTCCCTTAGACAAGCATACGTTCCATCTAACAGTAACTTAATATCCGATTCTTTTTCCGGAAAGTTAGCGGCCGTGATTTTATCCTCCGGATACAAATCCAGATAATTCTCCATACAACCACCAAAAGAGATCAATAACAAAAACGACAAACAATATATTATTAAACGTTTCATAGCTTTAGAAATTAAGATTTAAACCAAATGTGAATATTCTCGGTGTCGGATACGGAGAACCTCCCGCATCAAACGTATTTCTTTCCGGATCGTATCCCTCATAGCCTTTTTTCCACATAACCGTAAATAAATTCTGAGCATTAGCGTATACATAAAGCCGTTGCATTTTCAACTTTGAAGTAATCCTTTCCGGAAATGCATAACCCAATTGTAAGTTCTTCAATTTCAAGAAGTCAATCCGATGTACCCAAAATGAGGAGTCGTATCGATCCCAAGTAGAGTCATATCGAAGCATAGGGATACTAGAACCTGAATTCTCTGGTGTCCATGCGTCTCTCCAAAAGCCCGCGATTCGCATATACTCATATCCTAAGCGAGTCATTTCATTTTGAGTAAAGACATTCGCCTTTCCTAAACCCTGAAACAAGAGGCTCAGATCAAATCCCTTATAACGCAACCCTGCAGAAATACCATAAGTGATCTTCGGAATCGTATTTCCTAATACTTGCTTATCTTGATAGTCCAATTTTCCATCATTATTTACATCCTCATACTTCAAATTACCCATGGCAGGCTTATAGCCATTATTATGCATATGCTCTACCGCTTCTTCATCCGATTGGTAAATGCCAATCGCTTTATAACCATACAACGCTTTGTAAGGATATCCCTCACGGATCAAATACAGTTGATCCGGAGAATTACCACCTTGGAACTTTGTTACTTCATTATTTATGTAAGTAAAATTAAATCCTACATTAAATCCCAATCGATCCCTACTGGCTTCCAAATTATCATAATTCGCAACCAATTCAAAACCGTTATTTTTCATCTCCCCAACATTCTCGAAAGGCGCTGTCTTATCACCTAAGATATTGGAGATTGGTAATTGAACAATAATATCGGTAGTCTTTTTATTGAAATAGTCCGCTTCTATATTCAACTTATTACCTAAGAAGCCCAAATCCACGCCAATATCCAAGGAAGAGGTAGTTTCCCAAGTAATATCCTCATCAACCAAGGCTGTTACAGCCGCACCCGGAGCCAAGGAACCTCCATAATTATAACTTAAATTATAATTCTGATTGATAACAGTTAAATAAGGCCAATACCCCTCGATCATCTGGTTACCCAATTGTCCCCAAGAAGCTCGCAATTTCATGTTAGAAAAAATATTCACATTCTTAATGAAGCTTTCCTCACTCAACCGCCAACCAGCTGAGAAACCGGGAAAAACACCCCATCGATTACCTCGTTTGAAACGGGAGGAGGCATCCGCACGAAGATTCATCTCGAATAAATATTTATCAGCGAAAGCATAATTTAGACGACCGAAGTAAGAAGCCATACGTAATCCTTGCATATTACCCTTGCCCTGAATGCCATTCGTTCCCGCATCCACTTGGGTTAATCCGTCTTTAGCTGGATCCGTCCTACGTGCATATACGTTCTTAATATTATAATTTTCTAATTGAGCACCCAAGATTCCCGCGACCGAATGTTTTTCCACAAACTTCTTGCTATAGTTCAAGGTCGCATGAAAGTTATTACGCATAGTAGATATTTGCTCTCTACTCATCTCCAAGCCATCCCGGTTATAATTTATAGTCATTGTCTCTATACCGGAATCCGTGTATCCATAAAGGGTCTCATTATATTTATCGACCATTTTCCAATTGCCATTAGAGGCCCAAGTGACTTGCAAATTCAAGTCCTTCGTAAAGTCAACAGTAGCGAACGCATTTAACGACATATAATCCAAAGTCGTTTTGGTAGCGCCATTGGAAGCATCAATTAACGGGTTCCTGTTATCATACAATAAAGTTCCATCCTGCGCAATCGCCTCAACCGAACCAAAACGTCCATCTCTCGTATAAGGAGCGATAAAAGGGGCTGCTCCCGATTGTATAAAGAATACACGCGATAAATCAAACGGTTCTTGAGAATTCCGGCGTATATAATTTAAACGAGCGCCAACTTTCAACCACGAATTAACCTTATATTCCAGATTAGCCCGCATACCGAATCTCTCCGCATCTGTATTCGTAATAATACCCTCTTGCTTCAAATAATTTAAGGACAAAAAAGAAGATAATTTTTCCGAACCACCTCGAATTGATAAATTATGGCCTGTAATTAGAGCATTCCGATAAACGTGTTCGTACCAATCCGTATTCGGGTATTTATAAGGATCCGTGCCATTCTTGAAATCAGAGATCAAGGACTCGGGATATAAAGGACTCTCGCCACCATTAGCCAAGGCTTGGTTTGCCATGGTCATTAACTCCGCACTATTTGTCACCAGATCAAATCTCCGCCCCAACTGTTGTACACCTACATATGAGTTCAATTCCACATGCGTCTTCTCATTATTTTTACCCATCTTCGTCGTTACCAAAACGACTCCATTCGCTGCTTTCGATCCATAGATAGCTGCGCTAGCCGCATCCTTCAACACGGTGATACTCTCAATATCGCTTGGATTGATCTGACTAAAAACGCCTTCTACTCCATCAATAATTACCAACGGATCCGAGTTATTCAGCGTACCCCAACCCCGGATTCTTAACTGAGCGCCATCATCCCCCGGCTTTCCCGAATTTTGACTGATCCATACACCCGACACTTTACCAGAAAGGGCTTGTGAGGCATCCGTTATAGGCCGGTTTGCCAATTCCTCATCAAACTTCACGGAAGAAACAGATCCTGTCAAATTCACTTTCTTCTGAGTACCATAGCCAACAACGACAACCTCATCCAGTTGTTCACTATCCTCTGTCAGTGTAATCGTTAGGCTAGAACGATTATTCAAGGCTATTTCTTCTGTCTTATACCCTATATAAGAAATAGAGACCATCGCATTCGGACTTACCTCATTTAATAAAAAATGTCCGTCCATATCCGTAATCGTACCCGTTCTACTCCCCTTCACCAGTACATTTACACCAATGAGAGGTTCCCCATGAGTATCTTTCACAATACCAGTGACCGTGATTTTTTTAGCTTGCTGAATAGAAAGGGACGAGTTTTCTTTTTTCTCGTTCCTTCGTACGATAATTTGTCGGTTGTTGATAATATATTCAACATCCGTTCCTTTAAATAACCTTTCCAATATAACCTCAACGGACTTATCCCGTACGTCCAAATTTACCCTGCGATGCAAGTTGATATTAGCGCCATGATAAACAAAAACAAACTCACTATTTTTCTCAATGTGGTCAAATACATCCTTTATGGTACAATTATTCATACGGACTGTCACCGTGGTTTGTTCCGTCTGCAAGGTAGCGGCGTACACCGCAGAGCCTCCAGAACTGATCAAGCATAAGGCTAAACAAACACTTTTGAGAAAATGATTCGATTCTCTACAGAAATCATCTTTTTTTTTCATACATTTGTAATGTTTTTTCTTTAATACATAATTAATTGATTAAACGAAGTCTTTGAACCGGTGGATATGACGGTATCTTCCGGTTCTTTTTGTCAATTTTTCTTTTTAACACAAAGTCTTTTCACCAAATAGTTCTTTTACATAGGCAATCTATTTTAATATGATTATATTATTCTCTTTATCCGTCTCTTGTCGCAAGAATAGAGATTGACAAATAATCTCAACAACATCTTCCAAACTTCCTCGCAAATCAAGTTTACCGGAAAGAGGTATTTCCGCGATCTCTTTATCAAACACAATCGTACGCCCATAGTATCGGGCTAATTTATTTAAGACATCCCCAACCTTACGATCGTTCACTTGCATCAGATTATCTTTCCAACAGATATACTCAAACACATCCACTTCCTTAATAGATACCCCTTTATTTCCCAACTCTATCATCTGGTTAGGAGCTAGCACCTCTTTAACATGCTTATCATTCTCTACCTCCACCCGGCCTTCGACTAATACAACGGAAGCCTTCGGCTCATCTCCATAGACGCAAACATTAAATTGGGTACCGAGTACCTTTACATTAAACGCATTTGTCTTTACGATAAAAGGGCGGGAAGAATCTGGGGTAACATCCAAATAGGCTTCTCCCGTAACTAAGATCTCTCGTTTATCTTTAGCAAACACGGCCGGATAAATCACACGGGTATCGGCATTTACATATATCTGGGTACCATCTGAAAATATAATATTTGCCCGCTTGCCCTTCGGTACTATGATTTGATTCAAATTTCCAGTCTTAGTAGCTAATACTTTCTTCTTTATCTGAGAGTCTTTTACACTTGGTTTACCTATATTATCATGCGTAATTGTAGCCCCATTTTTAAGCTGTACCCAGCTTCCATTTTCCACCAGCACAATCTCATCGTCCGGCAAAGAGTCTATGCTCTTTTCTTCCAACAAAGCCAATGGCAAGGAGGATTTATCATCCCCCACCATCCAGAAATAACATCCTATGGCAAGGAGTAACACGACCGCCGCCGCCACAGAAGAAGCTAGATAGCGTATGCGTAAAACAAAGGTTTTACGGGGAGCTTTCAAACGTTCCTCGACCTTCTGCCATGAGGATAAAGCGAACTTGGAATCCAATTGTTCCACTTCTCGGACTTTACGCCATAAATCCTCTCCAGCTTGCCGGAATAAATCTTTTTCAAATATGTCTCGTTTCTTATTCACAGGTTACATTTTTATTCTTATTACGGATCAATTTGATTTTGGTACTCACTTTTGCGGAAAAAAACACAATTTTTCATATTCTTGTGTTTTGAAAAGCACGATCTTCCACACTCGCTATATATCGACACCCGGTATCCTTCCAATATACATAAATCACTAATAATATGATATTTACAGTTTTTCTTAGTATCAAACAAAAGTTTTCCGTACACTAAACCTTAGTTTACCTATAGTAAAACAAAAGTTTCTTCAGTACGAAACTTTTGTTTTCCCTAAGGGAAACAACTCTTAAAGACTCCATTCCCTACTCACAAGCCTAAGTGATAAATTGCTTTCTTGCCATTCACCTTAAAACATGGTAGGTCAAGAGTGATAATTGTAGATATTTTTATATCTACAACCACCATGTAATATACTTATTTATAGGGCATATAAGACATAGTTGTAGATATGGTAGATATTTTCGCTTATGTAAGCATAGGGAATAAAACATAATGGATGCCCCCCATTATTAAAGCGTCCAGGGAAAACCACCTTCTTAACTTACTAAGCGTTCTGGATAATAAATTTTTACTCGATTGATAATTTATACCTAAGATCTCCGCAATCTCATCGTGTCCCAATCCATTTACATAATAAAGATAAATAATCTCTCTCTGGTGGGGGGAAAGTTTTGTCAAAGCCTTCATTAAGAGTTTAACCCGTTCGTCCGCTTCCGTCGTATCCAGTGAGATACGAGAAAATAATTCATCTGTTTGGAAAGTATCCTCATAAAGAGAGATGTCCTCCATCTTCCTGTTTTTCTCGATCGTATCATACAACTTATGCCTTAAAGTCTTGAGTAAGTAACCTTTGACATTTACAGTTGGAGATAAAGTCTCGTGGTTTTGAATCAATTTGATAAAAATATCCTGTACGCAATCTTCCACCAAGCTCTTGTCAGGAAGTAGCTTGATACCATAATTGCGCAATAAGGCGTAAAATCGGCAATACAGCTCACGGAAAGCTCTCATATCTCCCTTCAGACACAGTTCCCAAAGCCCCTCATCGGATATTTTCATATAGATCATGTAGAAATAACTCCCGCAGATTTGACGCAAACATACACAAAACATTCGATTTTCAGATTAGCTAGAAGAGATTTTATAGAAAAACACGTGTATAACGCAAAATACATTATACACGTGTTCATTGAAATAATACGAAAAGGTTACTTATATCGCTTACTTTGCCAAGGGATCATACCCGTCTGGCGGATATGCTCCATCAAGCCATTGAACAAGTTTTTATAGGCAGCGGAAGAACGCTCTGCGATCGGGTTTTGCTCTTTAGGGTCTTCTTTCAGATTGAAGAATTGGATAGGTTCCCAAGGTGTGTTTTGTAAGATCTTATAATCTTTATAGCGAGATGCGTAATAGGCTTTACCACCATATCGGGAATTACCTTCCCTTCGCACCCAATGCACCATTCGATCTCCGGTATCTTGTTCCTCACCCCGTAAAAGAGGCAAGATACTGATACCGTCGATCTCATGCGATACAGGCACGGCTGTCAGATCGCATAAGGTCGGGAACATATCCGAAAGCATGACGAAATTATCACGTACCGCCGGACGGATCTGGTTCTTCCAATAAATACCTCCGGCTACCCGGATCCCTCCCTCATACATATCCTGCTTCGCGCCTCTGAACGGGCCGTTATTCGCACCCGCATCGTCCTGCCCTCCATTATCAGAGGTAAATATAATGATCGTATTCTCCAACTGGCCATTCTGTTCCAAGGCCTCATACACACGTCCGACGTTATAATCCAAATGCTCAATCAAGGCGACAATCTTAGCACGCTTCTCAGGAAGTGACGGTTCACGCTTTTTCACCTTTTCCAGCCATTCCTGAGGAGGTTGTATCGGGGTATGTGGGGCATTATAAGCTAGATACAAGAAGAAAGGCTCTTGCTTTTGCTTCATATCCGACAGGTAACGGATCGCCCAATCAGAGAAAACCTCTGTAGCATGTCCTTGTGGATCGATCTCTTTCAAATTCTCACGCATATAATTATTTCCGAAACGACAATGGGTATAATAATCATCCATCATATCCCCTAAAAATCCCCGGTAGAAATCGAAGCCCCTTTCCGTAGGGGTATTCGGAGACTCCAATCCTAAATTCCATTTTCCAACCATCGCATTATGATAGCCTCTTTTCTTCAACATCTGGGGTAATAATACGGCATCCTCCGACAGATACCCCCAGCTATCCTCTTTATGCGTACGAATAACTCCCGGTACGCCTACCATATCCGGATAACGACCGGTTAATAAGGAAGCTCTACTAGGAGAGGAGACCGGACAGTTCGCATGGAAATTCGTGAAACGAACTCCTTCATTTAATAATTTATCGATATGTGGAGTTTGAATGTCCTTGGCGGCTCCTTGACAGGACAAATCACCATATCCCAAATCATCCACCAAAATCAGCAGGATATTCGGGCTATCCGGCAAAGCCTTTGTTTGTGCGGAAGCTGCGGAAAAAGCCAATCCGCAAGCCGCTGTCAGTATATATTTATTCATCTATCTGTTGTTTTTAATTTCCCATTACATCATATCACATACGGAAGGTTTGATCTTCATTCCTTTCTTATGTTTCTCACCGGCCTCGATCAGTAATTTCACGATCTCCGGATGCTTCTCCGCCTGATTGAACCTCTCCGAGATATCTGTCTCCACGTTATACAACAAGGGTTCTGCCGGAGTCTCGATCTTACAGGTTCGCAGATATTGGTCCTTGATCGTCTTAAAATAATACTTCCACTCCCCTTTACGGATCGCCATCAACTCGCTTCCCCACCAATAATAAACCTCATCACGGGCGGAATGCTTTTCCTCAAACAATAATCCGGTTTGATTCACGCCATCCAATACAAGATCTTTCGGTTGCTCGATACCCGCCATCGAGAGGAAAGTCGGATATAAATCCATCGAGGTCATAATCTCATCGTTGATCGCCGGATTGATTTTTCCCGGCATCCAACAAATGGCCGGAACCCGGAAGCCACCTTCCCACCAAGTACCCTTGCCATCCTTCAACGGACCTGCGGAACCACCATTCTCATGCTCCGTCAGCCAAGGGCCGTTATCGCTGGTAAAAATAACAAACGTATTCTCGTCCAAGCCATTTTCACGCAGAGCCTTCAACACCTCCCCAACGCTCCAGTCTATTTCCTCAACCACATCTCCGTACAGGCCTCGTTTGCTCGTTCCCTCGAAACGGGCATTCGTGTACAATGGGATATGCGGGAAGGTATGAGCGAAATAAAGGAAGAAAGGTTCCTTTGAATGATCCTTGATGAACGATACCGCTTTCTCCGTATAGCGACGGGTTAATTCTCCCTGATCCGGTTCCGATTCGATTTCCTTACCATCCAATATCAATGGAGTCGGTGGAAAATTCCGGGCATGCGCGCCTTTATTCTGAACGGGGCTCATATCATTGGAATAAGGTATGCCGAAATAGGTATCAAAACCATGATCCGTCGGTAAATAGGGAGAGAACGCTCCTAAATGCCATTTGCCTACACAGCCGGTCGCATACCCGCTTTGTTGTAAAACCTTGGCGATCGTGACCTCATCTTGTCCTAACCCAGCCTTTGAGTTAGGGAAAAGTACGGCTACCCGATCTCCATATAATCCATTTCGAACCGGCAAACGTCCGGTCATTAACGCGGCCCGACTTGGCGTAGAAACTCCGGCCCCCACATAAAACTGGGTCAGCTTCATTCCTTCACAAGCCATACGGTCTATATTCGGTGTGCGGATCGTGGGATTCCCATAGCAACTCAAATCCCCATATCCCATATCGTCACAGAATATGATTACAAAATTAGGCTTATTGGCCGCATCCGAGGCAGCGTTCAAGCTCAAGCTGTTCGATAATACCGCCGCTGTTAAAACAGACAATGATTTCAGTGTTTTCATATACGTATCTTTTTATTTAAGTAAACGGGGAAAAGGTTCATCTATGATACCGGCAGGACGCTGGTTCCGGCCTTCATATCCCCAATCTCCCATATCACTACGAACCTGTTCGATCCATTGATTCATCTTCGTTACTACTTCGGGATGTTTATCGATGACATTGGTTGTTTCCGACAAATCATTCGCCAAATTATATAAACGAGCTTCACCGACTTCCGTATCCGGGAAGTGAGGGCCTTTGATACGTTCCTTCAAAGGTAAATGATACTTCCAGTTTCCCCAACGTACCGCTTGTAATTGTTGTTTCTGGTAATAATAGAAAGTCTCCGTGGGCGATGCCATCGATTCTCCCTCCAAGATTCCAGACACATTATGCCCATCTATCACCCGGTCGGAAGGAACCGCATAACCGCAATAATGCGCCAATGTCGGTAAGAAATCCATCGAAGTCACCAGATTATCAGTCTCCTGTCCCGCCGGTATTTTAGCGGGCCATCTCATTATACAAGGCACCCTGAATCCACCTTCATACGTCGTACCCTTTTGGCCTCTCAACGGACGGTTCGTACCGCCGAAGTGTTCATCCGCACCATTATCGGAAGTAAAGATAACCAAGGTATTTTGATCCAATCCTTCCTCCTTTAAAGTCTCAAGCAAGACTCCCATCGACCAATCCAATTCCTCGGTCGCATCCCCATAGAGTCCGTTCTGAGACTTTCCCTTGAAAGCGAGAGAAGCCGCTAACGGATTATGAGTCATATTATGGCACAAATAAATAAAGAACGGAGATTCCTTATGAGACTTTATAAACTCCACAGTCTTATTAGTATAACGAATCGTCAAGGAATCATGACCGACTGGAGCCACTATTACCTCCTCCTGTTCCATCAAGGGTAACGGACAATACGGACGATCCATATCGTTACTATAAGGAATACCATAATAATAGTCGAAACCCTGCCGGGTAGGAAGAAATGGCAATTGATCCCCTAGATGCCATTTCCCGATACAAGCCGTCGCATACCCCTGCTCCTTCATCAACTCGGCGATCGTTATCTCACCGGGATTCAAGCCTTTATGCGAAGCTGGAAATAGCACTTGCCTCCCTTTGGACATCAAAGGTGTAGGGTCCGCATTTACATGCATGGAGACTCGCCTTGGATAACACCCTGTCAATAAAGCCGATCTGGAAGGTGTGCTCACGCTCGAACCCACATAAAAATCGGTCAGTCGTATTCCCTCTTTAGCCATCTGGTCGATATGGGGAGTACGATGCTTCGTACTCCCGTAACAACCTAAATCCCCATATCCGAAATCATCGATAAATACGATGATCACATTTGGCCTTTCCGCCGCTTGAGTAGCCACGGCCGCTCCGGAAAGGGCTAATACCGGTATCAATTTAGATATAAATTTCATTTCATCCTTCTTTTAGTTGAACATTACCAACCCGGGTTCTGATCCAAATTCGGATTCAAAGAGCGCTCGCTATCAGGAATAGGCAGTAAATCGTAATATTCCAGATATCCATTCGGGAACTTCGTCTCGATCACGCTTCCTTCATGATCTTTTATAATCATAGGATAAAGCGTCTTCCCGATTTTCCAACGTTTCACGTCTGACCAATAACGGCCTTCCAACGCTAACTCAATCCGTCTCTCATGTCTTACTTTCTCACGAGCCTCCTCACGGCTCATAGATGTCGGCAGCAAAGAGATCTTAACGTCATCCCTTTCCGTACGGATCCGGTTGAGGATAGCGATCGCATCCGCTACATTTCCATTCGTCTCAATAATCGCCTCCGCTTTTGACAATAAGACATCCGCATATCTCAGTATGATATCATTGATATAAGACTGCCCGGAAGGAGGAAGCTTTGACTCATCCTGAATCCGATATTTACGGGTACTTAAATGTTTCAACCGATTACCGGCATGATTAAACGCACCTCCCGGATACAGGTAATTAGGGAAACGATAGCCCAAGAAATAAGAACCCGGAAGTACAGCCGTGAAACCTAAACGAGGATCCCGGTTCTCATAAGGATTCTCGGGATCTACAGGAGAGCCATCGATCGTCTCATAAGCCGCAACCAAATCATCCGTAGGGACATAACGGCTTCCACGGGTCCAACTTCCGGTACCCGTTCCGCAATACTGGTCAATATAGGAACCTTGCGAATTCTCGCCTTCAATATATTGGATATCAAACAATACTTCCTTATTGTTCTCATTAGCCGGATCAAACAAACCCTCATAACTATGGAATAGACCATATTTCTTCAACGCATCAATTTGCTCGACACAAGACAGAACCTCCTTGTATTTACCTTGGTATAAGTAGGCTCGCATTTTCATACCTAAAGCCGCCCCCTTGGTAGCACGCCCCGGCTCAGGAGCATCCACTCCCAGATTGGTGATCGCAACCTCATAATCATCCAGCGCTTGTTGCCAAGTCTCCTCCAAACTCGCCCGCTTCAAGCTACGAGCTTCTTCCGTGGAAATGTTCGTCAATATAATAGGTACCCCACCATAGGTTTCCGCTAGCACAGAATAAGCCAGCCCCCGTAGAAAATGAGTCTCACCTGAATATTTGGCTTTCGCTTCTTCCGATAAATCCACTAAATCCATACAGGCCAACAAATAGTTTGCCCGGGAGATTATCTCATAACATCTTTTCCAACGATACGTTACGACTCCTCCGTCACTAGAGCTCAATCGCCCGGCACCCAACTTATTAAAAACCTCATCCGTTCCCCAGTTAAATGCGTTAGGGGTAGCTCCATCCGTTATGCCAAAGCCAAACAAGCCTTGATTATAAACCTCTTTTTCCCTCAATTGAGCATAGACACCATTTAAAAGGAGTTTGATATCCGATTCATTTTCCGGGAAACTCGCCGAAGTAATCTTATCCTCAGGATACAAATCCAAATAATTCTCCATACATCCCGTGAAAGAGACACATAGTATAATTGATAAGCAATATGCTAATAACTGTTTCATACTTTTAGAAATTAAGATTTATACCAAATGTAAATATTCTCGGAGTCGGGTAATAATTGGTACCCGAATCAAACGTATTTCTTTCCGGATCATATCCTTCATACCCTTTTTTCCACATAATCGTAAACAGGTTCTGGGCATTCGCATATACATACAACCGTTGCATTTTTAGCTTTGAGGTAATCCATTCAGGGAACGCATAACCTAATTGTAAGTTCTTCAATTTCAAGAAATCGATACGATGTACCCAAAATGAGGAGTCATACGTGTCCCATGAAGAGTCAAACCGAAGCATCGGTATATTTGAGTCCGGATTCTCTGGGCTCCACGCATCCCGCCATTTATCAGAAATAGTCAGCCATTCGTATTGCATACGGGTCATGCCGCTCTTCGTAAACGCATTCGCCTGTCCCAAACCTTGGAATAAGATATTTAAGTCAAACCCTTTATAGCGTAAGCCGGCAGTAAGTCCATACGTAATTTTAGGAATCGTATTACCAAGTACTTGTTTATCTTGATAGTCTAATTTTCCATCATTATTAACATCCTCGTATTTCAGATTTCCCATTTCCGGCTTAAGCCCATTGCTATGCATATGTTGAGCGGCTTCTTCGTCCGATTGATAGATGCCAACCGCTTTATAGCCATACAAAGCCTTATACGGATATCCCTCACGAATCAAATAAAGCTGGTCCGGAGAGTTTCCACCTTGAAATTTCGTTACTTTATTATCGATATACGTAAAGTTTAGTCCTACGTTAAATCCAAGGCGATCTCTGCTCGTCTCAAGATTATCATAATTCACGACTAACTCAAAACCATTATTTTTCATCTCGCCCACATTCTCAAACGGTGCGGTCTTATCCCCTAATACGTTTGGTATTGGCAATTGAACGATAATATCGGTTGTTTTTTTATTGAAGTAATCAGCTTCTATATTCAACTTATTACCTAAGAAGCCCAAATCCACGCCAATATCCAAGGAAGAGGTAGTTTCCCAAGTAATATCCTCATCCACCAAAGCGGTTACGGCAGCACCCGGAGCCAATGAGCCTCCATAATTATAACTCAAGTCATAATTTTGGGAGATCACTGTTAAATAAGGCCAATATCCTTCAATGGTTTGATTGCCTAATTGTCCCCACGACGCACGTAGTTTCAAATTAGAAAACAGATTCAGGTTCTTAATAAACGCCTCTTCACTCAAACGCCATCCTGCAGAGAAGCCCGGAAAAACACCCCAGCGATTTCCCCGTTTAAAACGAGAGGAGGCATCGGCACGGAGATTCATCTCAAATAAATATTTATCCGCAAAGGCATAATTCAATCGACCAAAATAAGATGCCATGCGTAGACCTTCAAAATTTCCCTCTCCCTTGATACCTTCCGTTCCCGCATCCACTTGGGTTAATCCTTCTTTGGGTGGGTTGGTTCTTCGGGCAAATACGTTCTTTATACTGTAATTCTCCAATTGGGTACCAAGGATAGCGGCAACATAATGCTTATCCGCAAATCGCTTGCTATAGTTTAATGTCGCTTGGAAATTATTACGCATAGTCGATACTTGCTCTCTACTCAACACAATACCATCACGATTGTAATTTTTCGGTATCGTCTCTATGCCAGAATCCGTATATCCATAAAGGGTCTCATTATATTTATCAACCATTTTCCAATTGCCATTAGAGGCCCATGTTACTTGTAAGTTCAAGTCTTTCGTAAAATCTACGGTAGCGAAAGCATTTACAGCCATATAATCCTTGGATGTTTTAGTCGCCCCGTTCGAAGCGTCTATAACCGGCTGATAAGTCGTATACAATAAAGTACCATCATCCTTAATCGCTTCTACCGAACCGAAACGGCCATCCCGGGTATATGGAGCGATGAAAGGAGCCGCACCTTGTTGCTGTTCGAATACACGGAACAAATCAAAAGGCTCTTGGGAATTCCTACGAGTATAATTCAAACGAGCGCCAACTCTCAACCATGAATTCACTTTATACTCCACATTTGCCCGGATACCGAACCGCTCCGCCTTAGAGTTCATCAAAATACCTTCCTGACTCAAATAGTTCAAAGACAAGAAGGAAGATAGTTTCTCCGATCCACCGCAAATGGATAAATTATGCCCTGTTATTAAAGCATTCCGATAAAGAGAGTCATACCAATCCGTATTCGGGTATTTATAAGTATCTGTTCCATTAGCGAAATTAGAGATCAATGTTTCCGAGAAAAGAGGGTTCTCTCCCCCATTCACCAAAGCTTGATTCGCCATAGTCATATGCTCGGCGCTATTCGTCACTAAATCAAAATGACGTCCGATCTGCTGCATTCCGACGTAAGAGTTCAACTCTACTTGGGTTTTCTCATTATTCTTTCCCATCTTCGTCGTAACCAAAACGACACCGTTAGCGGCCTTTGATCCGTAAATAGCCGCACTAGCCGCATCCTTCAAGACTGTGATACTTTCGATGTCACTCGGATTTACTTGGCTGAATACCCCTTCTACTCCGTCAATAATCACCAACGGGTCCGAATTATTCAATGTACCCCAGCCACGAATTCTCAATTGCGCTCCATCATCTCCCGGCTTACCCGAATTCTGGCTGATCCACACGCCGGAAACCTTTCCGGAAAGTGCTTGAGAAGCATCAGTGATCGGACGGTTCGCCAATTCCTCATCAAATTTGACTGAAGAAACAGAACCTGTCAAATTCACCTTCTTCTGGGTTCCATAACCAACAACCACAACCTCTTCCAAAGCCTGTGTATCCTCCTTTAAACGTACATTCAATGAAGTCTGTCCCGCAATAGCGACAGTTGTTGGCATAAAGCCGATATAAGAAAATTGAAGTGTCGCGTTATCCGATACCTCCAAAATAAATTTACCATCAAAGTCTGTTATCGTACCATTTTGAGTACCTTTCTCCACAACATTCGCTCCAATGATAGGTTCCCCTTTTGAATCGACAACAACACCCGTTATTTTTTTGGCTTGCTGGGTGACCGCATTCGCTATAGGTTTTTCAAATAAGTAGATCTTTCCATTTTTAACTTCATAACTTAATGACGTGCCCTCCGTTATTTTATCCAATACATTTGTCAATTCTGCATTCGTAAAATTAACGCTCACTCTCCGATTCAAATCTACGATTTGTTTGCTATACGCAACACTCAACCCGGTTTGGTGGGTGATGGTAGCTAAAACTTTCTCCACTTTCGCATTGTCCAGCACAATAGAAACCCGCTGAGCCGAGGCGGTAGCCGTGAAACTCAGCAAGGATATGACTAAAAATAGAAAGGTTAACTTCATGGCATTCGGTATTTTCTCAATTAATATTAAAAGGCACCTACGCCGAGGGCTTTCTTGCTTTTCTTTCATATATTTGTATTGATTTTAATAGTTGGTATTAGAAATTTATTTTTAATACGATCGGCAGCCGAAAAGGGTAGGAGCTTTTCGGCTGTTCTTATGTTATCTATTTATGAGGAATCCATACGCATATCTATTTTAAGGTTAACACTCTGTTTCCTGCTCTCCTATCAAATAGACACACGACAAATCTAAAAGGATGAGTCGTTATAGCTAATTTTTTTATTTTTTCATCCGTACTTCTATCTTGCCCCCTTTTTCCTCGAATAGTACAGGCGTGATTTTTTCCAATTCTTTTAATACCGTGGTCAAATTGACGCTATCGGTCGTTATCGTATACGTATATCGCAAAGCGGCAGAATCCTTCACGTCAAAGGATATATCATAAGTTCGAGCCAATGTTTTCATTACGTCCGATAAAGGGGCGCTCTTAAATACGAGCACATTACGTCTCCATGCCGAATACATCTTGACATCGTGGGAACGGAGTACCTCACAACGTCCGGAAGCCTTGTTATAAACCGCTTTTTCTCCCGGGCGTAATTGATAAGATTTGAAGGATCTTGATTTCAACTCGATAGATCCTGTCTCTAAAGCGACGAATATAGCTTCTTCCTCCGGATAGGCTTTCACATCAAAGGTAGTACCCAACACTTTTATATCCATATAAGAAATATCCACGATAAAAGGCCGATTCTTGTTCTTGGCGACCTCGAACCAAGCCTCTCCTTCCAAATAAACCTTACGTTCGGAGAGACCGAATTTTTTCGGATAACGAATACGGCTTCCCGAATTCAAATGGACCTTACTCCCATCTTGAAAAAGCACTTGCATGCGTTCCCCATTAGGTACGTACACCTCGTCATAGCCATCATCCGCCAACAAATCCACTTGTGAGTTTATGCGTATGAAAAGTCCTATAATTAAAGCGATCGGTATAAAGACCGCAGCCGCATACGCTATAAAACGGCGTATTTTTTGTCGGCGGAGTTGCCGCATAATATTCTGATACATTACGGCTGAGGGTATCGGATGGTCGATCCATGCCTCTTCCTCCCCCATATGAATCGTTTTCTCATCCTGATCGATACGCTCAGCAAGCCATGCCTGTCCTTCCGGGGTCTTAAACCAACGAACAACCTCACAAGACTCCTCGGAAGTAGCCTCATTATTTAGCGTTTTCTCTATGATCGATAGATCGGGTATTTTCATATTCATTTTCTTTTATCAATTGACACGCAAAGCCATCAATAGGATGAGTTCCACAAATATAAAAGAAATAAAAATAGTCTCTCGAAATGTGCCCGCAGTATTTTTATCGCTTGCGCATAATGTGTTTTTACCGTGGGGACCGAGATATTCATCTTATCGGCGATTTCTTGATTAGATAGATTCCCTTTCAGCTTATACAGACAGACTTGGCGTTTCTGCTCCGGCAAATGATCGATCGCTTGGTAAAAATGAGACATCATATCTTGTTCCTCTATCTTTATAAGCAGTTCATCCTCATATTCCGGCGCTGATTGTACGATCTCATAATTTTTCTCTACGGCGCTATTATTATTCCGGATCTCATTTAATACGTGATTCTTTAGCATTGTATAGAGATAGTTCCTTAAATTCACGTTCACCATCAGTAGGGAACGTGCCTCCCACAATTTCAGAAAAACTTGCTGTACGGCATCTTCCGAAGAATATGTACTTTTCAAATATTTATAGGCCAACACATACAATAATTTATGATACCGCTCATAAATAACAGTAAACGCATCCTCGCTCCCCTGCCTCAATGAGGTGAGCAGATCTTCATCGCTCCGTATGGATTTCTGAAAAAAAGACATTCGAGAAGACTATATAATATACGATTCGCTATTTAACAGACGTTCCGCTTCCTCCTTCATGACATCCGGCACCTGTGTAACCGCACCTTCACTGATCGATCGGATAAATTCCGGATACTCTTTACGGTAAACATCCAACATCCGGTTCGCAAAAACAAACATCATCGTATATTGGATATTCGCCAGCCGATCACACATTTTTATAAAAGAAGCGAATTTAGTCTGCCGTATTCCTTGATAATACAGGTCATTCGCCCGTTCTCCCCGGTTTCGTCCTTTTTCATTCGTTAAGGCGTATACGATTTCCGGAACTTGGTCTTCCAAGTGCTGTCTCACGCCTTCTGGCAAGACAAAGCCTCCCCCCTTGAACTCTTTCAGGAATTTCACGACATCATTATAGGTCATCCGTGCATCTTCTATCGTATCATGCAGAAAAGCAGAGGCATACAAAATCAGTATATCCGCCTCGGTCTCAGCTACCAGATATCCGTAGCGAGAGACATACGATACCGTCATTTTCAGATGAAATCCATAAGGCAACACATGATCATATTTCTGATTCACATCATCATGTATACGAAAAGCAGCCTTCTCCATACTGCAGATCCAAGGATAATAACGCTTTACTAGAGCGATAAATGATTGTTTTTCCATTCTTTCTATACTAAAGATTAATCTTTACGCATGGCAATAATACACAGTTCCGAAATCGCTGTTTCCGAAACGGCGGTTTCTACAATGCGAAGATATATAAATAATCGAATTAAATCACTCTATATCAAATTATTTAATACGGACTCCCACACGTGCAAGTGAAACATACCGTTTCCTTTCTTTATTATGGATATAATTATTATATTTGCAATAAAATGTATTTATATTATGGAGACAATCGCAATGATGAATCCTTTTGTCGTGGGTAGATATGTATCAGACAAATATTTTTGTGACCGTGAGGGAGAGACAAGCTTCTTGATTAAACAGATTGAGAACGGACGTAATGTCGCATTGATTTCTCCACGCCGTTTGGGTAAGACCGGATTGATCCAACATCTTTTTCATCAAGAATCGATAGAAAAAAATTATCATGCGTTCTTTGTGGATATTTATGCCACTACTTCATTAACAGAGTTCGTATATCTATTAGGAAAAGCCATCTATGACGAATTGAAGCCAAAGAAAACGGTTTGGACGGAACGGTTCTTTCAAATCATAACCTCATTGCGTGCGGGTTTTAAACTGGATATGGTAACCGGAGAACCTTGTTTTGATATTGGGCTAGGAGACATTCAAGCACCACAAACAACACTTGATGAGATCTTCGCTTATCTAGAGACCGCAGATAAACCATGTATCGTGGCGATCGATGAGTTCCAACAAATTGGCGGCTATGAGGAGAAAAATGTAGAAGCGTTGTTGCGAACCAAGATTCAACAATGCAAGCAGACTATGTTTATCTTCTCCGGCAGTAAACGCCATTTGATGAGTAATATGTTTAATTCCTCTTCCAAGCCTTTTTATCAAAGCGCTATTAGTATAGGACTTAAGCCAATACCCATTCATATCTATGTGGAGTTCGCCAACCGGCTTTTTGAGCAAAGGGGAAAGCTTATCGACAAATCCGTAATAGAAGAAGTTTATCGGATGTTCGATGGCTATACTTGGTTTGTGCAAATGATAATGAACGAACTTTTCGCATTGACCGAAGAGGGTGAGCGTTGTAGTATGGATAAGATAGAAATAGCCCGCAAGAATGTGATTCTAACACAAGAAAGTAGTTACAAGGATCTACTTGCCAATCTTGCTCCCAAACAAAAACTTGTTTTACAAGCTATCGCCAAAGAGGGCAGAGCAGAAGGTCTCACGTCATCAGCATTTATCAAAAAATACAAGCTACCCTCAGCCAGTTCTGTACAATCTGCGGTCAAACCTCTGTTGAAAAATGATTTGATAACACAGGAAGATGGCTTTTATAGGGTATATGACTACTTTTTCGCGGATTGGATGGCTAGAATATATTGACTCTCTTGTATGTAAATGTCAGAAAATAAGCAAATCTTAGTAGGCACTATCCGTTACTGAAGTAAATAATTTACGACTTGAAATGTAAATTCCTTATGCGGTGAAAATGAATTATTTAGACAACATACTTAATCGCTTGCAAAAGGCTTCTCAAGTGATTAGTTATTCACTTCCCAAGCCGTTAGTTATTCACTTCAGAAGCCTATTACACCCTGCAAAACAGATAAAATTAGGGAGAAAAGAAGAGGAACCATCAAATAATATCCAGCCGTTCTCTCAGTTGTTTAAAATAGCGATGCGAGGCGATCCTCTCCTCCTCTTGGAAGGGGGGATAGAACTCGCATCGTAAGGTCTTATTCTCGATGAACATCAAATAAGTCAAGTTCACAATGCAATCTTGGCTTATTTGAACAAACGTATTATTGATAGACAACAAATCTTTCGCTGTCGTGCTCATTTTTAGTTTATGAGTAGTACGGGAAGTCAAGACAATCTGCCAGCAACGCTGATCTCCCAAGAACTGAAACAGGAATATCTCCTCACAACGGACTAGCAAAAGACCCGAAACGGTTTGGATCGCAAATCGACTATCCCGATTCAATATTTTCCGCAAAGATCTCTCCATGCAGGCAACATCCGCAGGTTCTGTCGTATGAAAACGTTCGATGAGTGCCGCTAACTCATCAATTAAATAAGGTTTTAACAAATAATCAAACGCAGAGGCACGTAGGGCATCCAATATATATTTATCGTATACCGTATAGAAAACGACTCTCAAGTTCGGAAGAATATCATCCCGTATATCATCCAGCAAATCAAAGCCAGACATGTCCGGAAGTTCCACATCCAAAAACACCAAATCCGGTTGATACTTAAGGATATGCCTCTTGCCCAATTCCGCCGTTGTCGCTGTATCTAATATCCTTACCTCCGAGAAGGCCAATAGATCGTTTTGCAATTTCTGGATCGATCCAAGGTCATCATCTATGATTATTACTGTTATTTCCGGTTCCATACACGCTTCCATTTTCCAACAAAGTAAAATATTTATTGTTAAGATAAAAAATTAACGGCTTACCATAAATAGTGCTTTTTACGTATAAGTTGCAATATTCACGTTTATCCTATCGTTTTTCATGCTTATCTGTCATTTTTTATTTTATGATCTTGGTTAATTACCATTGATTGATAAACCCTATCTTTGCAAATACAGTTATAAAATAGAAACAATATATTTATGTCTCGAAAAATAAATCTTATTATATTCCTCTGTTTCATTTTATGCGAGGTATATGCCCAATACGTACCCGATGTATTGGGAGATGGTTATTTACGCCGTACCTTCCAGATGCCGGATGATTATGAGGGGAAGGTAGTTTGCACACTGGTCAAGAAACCTCAACTGGATAGCGTAAAACAGGCCGTGCTGTATATCCATGGCTATAATGACTATTTTTTCCAGAAACAATTAGGGGATAGCGTAAACGCTCACGGATATAATTTCTATGCGATGGACTTGCGGAAATACGGACGTTCGATATTACCCAATCAAAACCCGTTCTTTTGCAAGAGCCTAAAAGAGTATTTCGCTGATATCGATACCGCTTTAGCCACCATCCGGTCCGAAGGTAATGAACGGATATTATTAATGGCGCATTCTACGGGCGGGTTGATCACACCTTATTATTTGAATAGCAAGAAAGGGGAGTTACCGATAGACGGGCTTATCTTGAACAGCCCTTTTCTGGATTGGAATTTCGGATGGTTTATGGAGAAAGTCGTACTGCCAACCGTTGCGTTTGTCGGGAGGCTATTTCCGAATCTTACCGTACAAGGTTTGGGTGATCCGAATTACGCTTATAGCCTGCTTAAGCAGTATAAAGGAGAATGGGAATTTGATACGAACTGGAAAATGATATTCGGGCATCCGAAAAAAGCCGGATGGATCAAAGCCATACAAGAAGCGCAACAGACGGTACAAAAAGGGTTAAAACTGGATTGTCCGATACTAGTGATGTCTTCCAACAAATCTTTTCCGGAAACAGAGACATGGCATGAGGAATACATGACCTCCGACATCGTCTTGGATGTTCAAGACATTCAAAAATACGGGGAGAAACTAGGAGACAAAGTCACGAGAGATACCATTCCAAACGGCATCCACGATCTGATCCTATCTCAAAAGCCCTATCGGAACGATGCCTATCAAACTATATTCGAGTGGTTAAAGAAACAATAATGGTTGCACCAAACATATAAATCCTTACCTTTGCGCCCAGACAAAACATTTATATATACATGAAATCAGTGCGATCAATTTTTATAGGTCTGACTTGTCTGGGGATGGCAACGGCTAGTTTCGCTCAAGAAGAAGAGACAACTCCGGAAGCGACTACCTACAAGGCCGAAATATTCGGATCGGTAGCTAGTGGCGACAATGCCCCTTTCTGGATGGTTAGCAATCGATACGGAATTGTTCCTTTGGAAGCGAATAACGGATATTTGAATGCGGGAGTATTCCATAATCAAACTTTTGGCAAAGGTTTTCGCTGGGGAGCCGGATTAGACGTAGTGGCCGCAGTTCCTCGTCATCGCAATTTCTTTATCCAACAAATATATGCCGAGTTAGGTTACAAATGCTTGCTGTTGAGTGTAGGAAGCAAGGAACGCTATAATTCACTTTGGGATCGTTGGCTTAGCTCGGGCGATATCGTGCAATCCGCCAATGCCCGCCCGATTCCGGAAGTGAACATCAGTATTCCGGAATTTACCGTCGTTCCTTTAACGAAAGGCTGGATGCAAGTCAAAGGAGACTTTGCCGTCGGTCGTTCTTTCGACAAGGATTATCTGGCTAACTTCACAAACAATAAGCAGACTTATGTAGATAACGTTTTATGGCATCATAAATCATTATTTGTACAGATTAAGGATACACGCAATGACTTCCCGTTATCCGGTGTAATCGGAGTACAGCATTGGGCACAATGGGGAGGAACCTCAACCAATCCTAAGATCGGAAAGCAGCCTCAATCCATCAAGGACCTTATCCGGGTTATTTGCGGCAGCGAAGGGGGTGGCGACGCAACAGTCTCCGATCAAATCAACGTACTGGGTAATCATTATGGCTCTTACGATTTCAAATTGGCTTTTACACAACCTAACTGGCAAGTATCCGCCTATTACCAACATTTCTTCGAGGATAAATCCGGTATGATATTCGTAAACAATACCGACGGATTATGGGGAGGACAATTGGATTTACCAAAATTCCCGTGGTTGCGTAAGGTGGTCGTGGAGTATCTGGTTACAAGAGACCAAAGCGGACAGTTCCACTTCATCGATTTTGATCACGACCTACATCCCGGCGTAGGTGGCGGTGGTGATGATTATTATAACAACGGAGAATACACTACCGGAGCCTCTTATTTTAACCGGGCGATAGGTTCTCCTCTGGTCCCAAGTCCGGAGTATAACGAGAACGGTTCATTAGGATTCAAGAACAACCGTGTTCGTGACTGGCATTTCGGTGCGGAAGGCGCTATCTCCTCACAAGTATCTTATCGGGTATTAGTCACCGTGATGAATAGTTGGGGTAGACATGCCACCCCTTTCCTTAGCAAGAAAAGAGGAGCTTCCGGACTTTTAGATATCTCTTATCAACATCCCCGTTTATCGGGATGGGAATTTACAGGGTCTTTGGCAGCTGATGCCGGTTCCATGTTCGGCGATAACTTCGGATTCAGCCTGAAAGTAGCGAAACGTGGCATCTTGAAAAGCTGGAAATAATAACCTAAATTATTTATATTCTTCCCACAAGGCAGATGCTATGATTTCTTGAGTCTGATCAGCGAACGCTTGCATTCCTTTGTGGGAAGTGTCTATATTCTCGGTAGAAACCGCCGGATGGATCACCATCTCCATCCGATGACGATGGACATTCAACGACCCGATCGGCAAGACATCAAACGGCCCGTTTAAGGTGATCGGAATAATAGGCAAATGCTGATCTAGCGCCATTTGATAAGCCCCTTTCTTGAAACGGATCATTTTCCCGTCATACGTACGCGAACCTTCCGGAAAAACAACCACGGAAGCCCCGTTTCGAAGACAACGCTCCGCCTCCAAAACACTACGAGCGGCGGCCTTCGGCGTAGAATTATCGACAAAGATAAAACCGGCGGCACGGCAAGCGGCCCCGACAAACGGAATCTTAGCGATACCCGCCTTCATCACCCACTTAATGGGAACGCCTAAGAAACCATATATCAAGAAAATATCAAACGCGCCTTGATGATTAGCTACGAAAACATACGATTGTTTCCGGTCTATATGCTCACGCCCTTTTACCGTCACCGGACAAAGCGCCAGATAGCAAGTCAATCGAGACCAGATCATACCCGGATAATAAGCGAAGATTTTCTCTCCCCCCAATAGACAACCGATGATAACCGTCACAGCCGTAAGTATAGTCAGTACCAGAAATACAGGTACAAAAAACAGCCACAAATAAACTATGTAAAGTATTCTTCCCATACGTAACTATATTATAACACAAATATAGAAGCTAATTTCAATCGTTTCATTATTTTTCTCCGAAAATATTTTCACGATCGGGTTATTATTGCTTTATTTGCGGTAGAAAAGAAAATAATTATAAAATATCTATAACCATGAATGAGTTAATTAAAAATCTAGGAGTGATCGTACTCATTATTGGTGCGGCAGTTTTGGCTGTACCGTTTTTTACCGGTGGTATGACAAATAGTATTCTACTTACAGGTCTGGGATTGGTTCTCCTTGGCTATTTTGGTCATATCGTAATCAACAAACGAGTAGAATAATACACGCTACTTAGATTTAAAAGGAAATGAAAAAGGATGTGCCTCATTGTTTCGCACATCCTTTTTTTGAATCATCATGCAAATTGAGAGATATGCCCAAATCGTTATTGAGTTCCCCATTCCTTGTTTGGTTTATCGCTAAGCCATAATTCCAAAAGGCCACCTTGCTCAAATACGGTATGCGGCAATTGATATTTATGATACATCTCTCCGTTCAAAGAAGCTTTCTGGATATAACAATTCTCAGGGGAGTTATCATGTACTTTAATCTTAAACTCGTTCCCTTTATAATACCGAGAATCCAATCGAATCGTAATCTCATTGAAAACAGGGCTTGTAATATCATACATCGGATTATAGGCAGAGCCTCCATCCAAACTGAATAATCCCATAGCCATCAGTGCACTTATTCCAGCCATCTGTCCTTGATCTTCATCATTTTCGCCGTAGCCTCGCTCTGGCGTAATATCACCATAGGTCTGTTTAGCGACCTGACGCACCCAATATTGAGTCAGCCAAGGCTTTCCTACATGTGAGAAAACGTGCGCATTCGAGCAACCGGGTTGATTGGCATAACTAACATAACTAGACAGGAATCTTGCATTTTTCGACATCTCAAACACATAATTCAATTGAGTAGCTAAGCTGTCATTACCTCCCATCAAACGAGCCAATGTTTCAATGTCATGAGATAATCCAAAAGTAGCCTGCCAAGCATTGGCTTGTACAAACCCACGCTCGGACAAAGGATCCAAATGGACCCACTCTCCTGTTTCTTTTCTAGGCATCATCAACCTCAAATCCGGATGCCAAGACGCAGGCCAGCCCAAGGAACGATTTCTATAATAATTATAATCCTTGAGTTTTCCCATAGCTTTCGCCATTTCTCCCAAAGCCCAATCCTCAAAGGCCCATTGAATAGTCAAGCCTGCCTCTTCTGGGCAATATCCGTGTTTAATATAGAACTCCAACTCTTTATCCATATCAAAGGCAAGCATACCACCTTTCTCATGATTCCTTTTCATAGCCGCATATCCCTCCTTGGGCGACCATTTATGAAACACCCCCCGCTGATAAGCGGAAGTAATCAAGGAGGTAGCCGGACAGCCCGTCATAATATAAGTATAAGACCCTATGGACGGCCCACGAGGTAATAGACCTCCATTCTTGTCATATTCGATAAAAGAAGCGGAAAACTCGTCTAAAACAGAAGGATACGCCAGTCCCCACAACGTGTTTAAATTCCACTGTGTCAACCATAGAGCATCTGAATTATACATATGAAACCTTGATTTTCCTGTTTTATCTTTAGGCAAAGTCCGTACTTGGAATTTAGGAGCAATCGTATGTATCCTTGTTTGTTTTCCAATACGTTCTCCTCCGGACAAATAATCCGGATACTCGCCATTGCTATCATCTATCTTATGGCGCCCCAACAATATGTGCCACAAATCGGTATAAAACTTGGTCTTTTGCTGAAAAGAACCACCTTGCACATCAATTTTTCCCAACCACTCATTCCAAATACGCTCGGACGCACTCTTAACTTGATCAAAATCCCAATGTTTACATTCCCGCTCTATATTCTCACGGGCGTTTTCCTCACTCACATAAGAGATAGCGGTCTTCAACAACAGCTCATCACCAGCCTTAAAAGATCCAAAACAAGCTTCTACGCCAGAAGAAGGAGATTGTTTAAAAGAGGACTTAGGCACGGTAATTAATTCGGAAGAACCCGTAAAATGTCCAACTCCCATTTCCTTCTTATCGCCCACCCAACCATTCAATGCCTCGATTGGCTTATTGAATTGAACGACAAAATACACTTTCGCAACATCCACACCGCCCCATACACGACCGGCTGTATCAAAATATCCGGAGATCTCCGTATCACTCACTTTAGTCACATGAGCATTCAACAAAGTAGAAGTAGCGATATGACCTCCCAAGTTCACCAAGACCTTCGCCAAACCATCTTCCGCATACGTAAGACGATAAAGCCCCACTCGATCCGTAACGGTCTGTTCCACCCATATCTTGTAGGAATCCAAAAATAAACGATGATAGCCGGGTTGAACGATCTCACCCTCATGGGAGAAAGAAGAACGCCAAGCCTTATCCCCCCCACAGACATCTACCTCGTCTTTTACTGGCATCAGAGACAAGCCAGAAATCATCCAATTATGAATTTGCGGAAAACCTAATACCGTTGTAGAGTTATAATTATAACCTCCTCCTCCCTGATTGATATTACGGGTTAACGGAGCGGAACTGATCATTCCAAAAGGCAAGCTTCCTGTAACAAAGAAAAAATACCGCCCCTTAGCCGTCTCGATATACGGATTAACCCATGAGACATAATCTGTATAAGATTCCGGTGCGGGATAAACCTCTATCTCAGACAAACCTAAATCTCGTCCTTCCCCATCTGTCGCCTGAAAACGAAGCCATTCTATTTTTTTAGTCTCAAACGTCACCACTTTCGGTGCTCCATCATTAGGAATCTGGTTGACCGTGATTGAGCTTCCATCGCTAAAGAACAACGTACCGGCCGCCGTATGGCTGTCCTTATCTACCCGATCATATAATATGACTTGATTCGTATAAATAGGCTCTTCCCAATCCAATTGAATCCAAGGATAGGGATACACCCGCCCCCGGAAGTCCAACTTTGTTTTAGCGACCCACTCTCCTTTTCCTGCAATACGAATCACCTGATCCACTACATTCTCACAACCTTGTTCCTGCGTTAACGCAGAAGAGCAAGAGACTTTCGCCAAAGAAGCGATATTATGGGGAGTCGCAGATAGCTCACAGCAAACAACCCAACTCAACAGATATAAAAGAAATCTCAATTGTTTCATCTCCATACAAAAATAATAAAAAAGGCAGCCCCAAACGGGCGCTGCCTTTTCTTTCAACCATTCATAAAACTTTAATAACCCGGATTCTGTTTCATTACTTCAGCGCCACAAATATCTATAACAGATTGAGGTATCGGAAAATACTCATGCTTTCCTTTTACAAAGCGGGCATTCTGCAAGTGGGAACGGAATGTTTTTTCTTTCTCAAAATACACATTGAGAACCTCATCCGCAATACCCCAACGCACTAAATCAAAGAAGCGGATACCCTCATGAGCCATCTCTAAACGTCTTTCCATACGCAATGCTTGCACAGCCTCATTTTTCGACTTAAATGGCTCGGTATAAATCTCCACCTTATAATTAGCGGCATCTTGCGACTGATCATCCCACAGCTTGACATGCTGTGTATTCTTTGCACGCTCTCTAATTTTATTAATATACTTACGTCCAGTCTCCAAATCACCGGTCTCGATAGCGGCCTCAGCTCTCCACAACAGCAAATCCGCATAACGAATCACGTAAAAATTCAACGCATTCACATATGGCCATATCGGAGAGTAATGGGTAGAGTTCAACGATACCAAACGTTTCTTCGGACTATACGGGCCATATACGCTAGCCTCTCTTGGAGTCCAATCATACACCTGTACATCCATAAACGGAATATTTGGCCGAGCCAAGGTATGATCCAAACGAACATCCACATAGTCGCTTTCCGCTACATCCTTACCATCATTATAAGGCAAGCCGTTTTCATTCGTCTTATAAGCATTTACCAAATTCTGAGTCGGCCGCAAGAATCCATAAGTTGGATAAGGACCTCCCGGCGGTAACAAACGATCGCCATAACTTCCGTTTTGATTACTGGACGCTCCATCGTTAATAGATAACTGAACCGCAAAAATAATTTCTGAGTTGTTATCATTCTCCGGCAAGAACACTTCCCTGAAATCAGGATACAGCGTATATTTCCCGGACTGGATCACCTCATCACAAGCACTTAGGCACTCTTTCCATTTCGACTGATATAAATACACCTTAGCCATATAAGCTTTTGCCGCCATTTTGGTAGGACGTCCATAATCTGATTGGCTTTCTGGCAAGACTTGATAAGCGGCAGAGAATTCCCCCAAAATCTTTTCCCATAGCTGGTCGGACGTAAACTCCATATTCGATTTCGTATGATACTCATTCGGATCAACCACCGTCTCATCAATCCAAGGGATCAAATTATAGATGACTTTCAAGTTGAAATAATAGTGTCCTCTCAAGAAACGCATTTCCGCCAAACGTTGCTCTTTGTTCTTTACCGTACTATTGCTCAACAAACGAATCGCTTGATTACAACGCTTTACACCCTCATAAAGAGCAGCCCAACGAGCCTCAAAATCGATACCCGTCGGATTGGCATTAAAGATTTCCATCAAGTGAATCTGGTTTTGGTCACCGGTACCTCCACCCCCTTTATAGGCATCGTCAGATACGACATCCCCAAACTGCCAATTCGAACAACCGGAGTTGATCGCATCCGAAGCATAATATCCATCCAATACCGCATAAGCACCTATCACGATTCCCTCTATGTTTTCCTCACTTTCTACCTGCTCGGGCATAAATTCCCCTACAGGCTCCTCAGAAAGAAAAGAATCGGCACAAGAGCACATCACTAAAGCCGCAACAACTAAACTAACTATCTTTTTCATCGTACATCAGATTTTCAATTAAAAATTAACATTAACTCCTAAGGTGAATGTCCTTGGCAACGGGTATACGCCACGATCAACACCCATATCCAAATTTCGGTTCTCGGAAGAATAGCTCTGTAAACCCACCTCCGGATCAATACCATTATAGCCCGTTATCGTAAACAGGTTCTGTCCTTGTAAATAAATATAGGTACGTTTCAATTTCAATTTAGATGCGATCCGATCCGGCAAGGTATAACCAATCTTCAAATTCTTCAAACGAACGAAGGAAGCGTTATGAATATAATAAGTAGAAGGCCGGATATTATTATTCGGGTCATCCAATGTTACACGTGGTATATCCGTATTCGTATGATCCGGTCTCCAAGCATCCAGAATCGTAGAGTTTTTATTATACTGAGCTTGATTATAGAACTCACCCAAATAATTTGTCAAATTATAAACCTCGTTACCAAATACCCCTTGGAAGAACGCACTTATATCAAAGTTCTTATAATTGAACCCAAGCGTTAGACCCATACTGCAATCAGGCAGCGGGCTACCTACAAAATCACGATCCTCGCTATTGATTACTCCATCACCGTTCAAGTCCTTAAAGCGGATATCGCCAGGTTTAGCGTTCGGTTGCAACAGCTCGCCCTTATCATTCTTATAGTTTTGGATCTCTGCGTCGTTTTGAAACAAGCCATCTGCCTCATACACGAAGAAAGAGCCGATCGGTTGTCCTACCGCCGAACGAGAGGTCTCTTGGTCAAAGTTTCGTCCATGAAGTTCGCTGCTGGAAAGACCAATATAATCCACGCCATTCAGCTCTGTCATCTTATTCTTGATGATAGAGAAATTATATGCTACAGAGAAGCCAAAATCTTGATTGATCTGTTTCTGATAATTCACCTCCATCTCAAAACCCTTGTTATTCATCTTTCCGACGTTATCCCAAACCGTCATGTTCGTTCCTCCGATCGAAGCTGGTAAGGCTCTACGCCACAACAAATCCTTGGTGTCCTTATTAAAGAAGTCCAATGTCAAATTCAAGTCACCGCTTAAAAAACCTAAGTCCAAGCCAACATTGGTTTGAGTGGTCGTCTCCCACTTCAAATTAGCGTTACCATTACGAGTCTGCACAAATCCTAAATCCACAGAGCTTTGACTTCCATCAATCGGATAATTCGAGGTAGATGAACTACTCTTATAGGAATCGATCGTTGCGTAAGAAGGAACATCTGAGTTACCATTTTGTCCCCAACCGACACGAAGCTTCAAGTTATTGATAGCCTCCACATCAAAGAATGGCTCATTACTGATACGCCATCCCACCGAAGCGGCCGGGAAGTTACCCCACTTATTATTCCCCAAACGGGAAGATCCATCCCGACGCAAAGTGAAAGCGACCAAATAACGATCGTGATAATTGTAATCGATCTTGCCGAAATAAGAGACCATGCTATACTCCGTGGCAGACCCTGAGTTCTTTTGGGTTCCTACATCGCCCGCATCCAAGAAATGGAAGTTAGGATCATCCGAAGGGAAACCATCTCTCGAAGCCGTAAAATACTCATACCGGTTTCTCAACGACTCCATACCCAACAATGCATTGATCGTATGATCGCCAAATGTCTTGGTATAGTTCAAGGTATTCGTGAACACCCAGTTGAAGTTCCATGCATTCCGGTTAGACAAACCACTTAATTTCTCGGAAGCGTTGATCTCATCATATTTAGGGCTAAAAGAACGTCTGTATAGATTATTATAGTCTGCACCAAAAGAAGTCTTGAACATAAATCCGTCAAACAAGTGCAGCTCTGCGTACAAATTACCCACCAAGCGGCTCTTCTTATCCTTGTTATCCTTATTTCTATGCAACTTTCCCATCGGGTTAGGAATATCCGAAAAGACATTTCCCGCATATTCATCCTCCAAGTTCTTCACCGGTGTGATCGACTGGAACTTATAGGCCTCATACAAAGTTCCTCCCAACGCCGCATTATTGGAGACACTAGTACCCCAAGAATGAGAAAGAGAAATATTCTCCCCGATACGAAGATGGTCATCGAACAATTTATACTCGGAATTAAAGCGACCGCTCACACGCTTGAAATCGCTTAACTTCACCAATCCCTGCTGATCATAATACCCCAAAGAAAACAATTGATTGGATTTCTTATCGGCTTTCGTGAAGGAAAGGTTATAGGATTGAACGATAGCGGCACGCAAAATCTCATCTACCCAATCCACGTCATCAGAAGGAATCTTATGATCTTTATCCAGATATTCGGGCACAACCGCTTGATCACCGTTTCCATAAACATCGTGTGAAGGTGTCTTTCCGTCGTTTTTCATCGCTTGCCACAACATATCGCCAAATTGCTGCGCATTCAACATCTTCAATTGTTTAGCCGCTTTTTGTACACCGAAGTACGCATCTAAATTCACATTGAATTGTCCTTCTTTTCCCTTTTTCGTATTAATGATAACAACACCATTGGCGGCACGCGCTCCATAAATAGAAGCAGAGGAAGCATCTTTCAATACTTGCATGGACTCTATATCATTCGGATTCAAGAAATTGATTCCCCCATCCACGGGAATACCGTCAATGATATAAAGAGGGTCATTGTTACGAATCGTACTATAACCACGGATACGGACAGCGACACCACCACCCGGCATATTATCCGGCATCACGTTCACGCCAGATAATTTACCTTGCATCATTTGGTCTACGCTGGATACCGGTGTATCTTTCAAGTCATCGATCTTCAAGACCGAAACCGCACCCGTCAAGTCCTTTTTACGAGAAACGCCATAACCTACCACTACAACCTCGTCCAAGTTTTGCGAATCCTCTTTCAAAGATATCGTCAGATCCGTCTTCGAGCCCGGAGTCAGCTCCATAGACAAATAACCGATATAAGAAACGACCAGTACCGCATTATCAGGTACTTCCAACGTGAAACGACCATCAATATCCGTGATTGTACCAATAGAGGTTCCTTTCACCAAGACATTCGCACCAATGATCGGTTCTTGACTCGGATCCAATACGACACCCTGTACCTTACGGCCTTGTTGCTGTACGACAGGAGCGGACTCCACCTTACGCGACAAAATGATTTGCCTATCCACAATCTTGTATTCGACCCCCATATTGTCGAAAACCTGTGACAAGACCACACTTATATCCTTATTGCTAGCATTCAAACTGATAAGACGGTTCGTGTCTAGGACATGATTGGAATACAAGAAAGAATAACCAGTCTCCTGTTCGATCCGATCAATCGCTTGTTCTACCGTTGCGTTCTTCAGCGACAAGGAAAGTGTCATTCCTTGCGAAGAAGATGTTCCCGCATATAGCTGGAAAGCTGTCAAAAATGTAAATGCCGTACTAAGTTTCAGTATACGGCCCGAATTAGGTAAACACCGCGCAAGATTTCTCTTACGTAAATGAAATGTGCTCATGAGCATACAGATTTAATGATTACACAATATATTAGTATAGATTTCCTATTATCTTTGATAAACATCGATCCTCCGGCGAACAAACGAGGAATCCAGACGTTGCGAAGGCTCTCGTGATGTCCATTCGATAGGAGCAGTCTGTTTCAAATAATCCAAGATCTGTTCCAAAGTCTCCGTAGTGAAGGTCGCCCGATATTTATACTCCGCATTCCCGCTCTTATGCAATACGATCTCCACGTTATATCGTTTCTCCAATCGTTTCAACACCTTATCCAAAGAAGTATTCCGGAAAACTATCCGTCCTCCTTTCCAATCCATTTTCTCCTCCAGGTTGGCCGCAGAAACACTGAAAGTACCGCTCTCCTTATCCAATACCGCCTGTTTGTTCGGCTCCAATCGGATACGTTCATCATTCCGGATCACGTCAATCTTTCCTTTTTCCAACACGGCCTCTATAAAAGGTTCGTCAGCATAGGCATTGACATTAAATTTTGTTCCATAGGCCACCACCCGTAAACCTTCGGAAGTTGATACACAAAAGGGATGTTCCGGATCGGCCTCCACCTCGAAATATCCTTCGCCGGAAAGTAACACCTTGCGCTCTTTCTCCTCGAACACCGACGGATAGGTCAATTTACTACCCGAGTTCAACCATACGACAGACTGGTCTGGCAACACAAACCGAGTAATCGTTCCGGGCAGGGAATTAACCTCTGCATAAACGACAGGCTGAGACTTCTCGTCATATCTTGTGGCATAATACAAATAGGAGAAAAGTAACGAAGAAAATAACAACGGAAGCACCAATATAACTGCCGCACGAGTAAAAAGCAGCGACAAAGTTCGTCTGACAGCTTGCCGCCCTACCCGACGTTCCATTCGTAGCCATGCCTTTTGCACGTCAATCGACCGATACTCTAATATGTCCTCAGACAAGGCTTTAATTTCCTCTACCTGACGTGACACACTTTTATGTTCTACCTTTCTTTCCATATATTTTCTTCCTTTACTTATAGAGACACACTCTAAAGAAAAACACGACAGCGAAAATGAGTTTTTTTAATTTTGTTCTCTTCAAAAATATATACCTTTGCCCCATCATGGAAAGAAATCATACCAAGGCTATTAATGTCGATTTACTTTTAGAACAAATTACGACTGAAGATAATAGGCTCGCCTTCCACCGCTTATTCGAGTTATATTATCCGGCACTTTGTATGTACGCCAAACGCTTTATCACAGATAAGGAAACAAGAGAAGATATCGTGCAGGACGTGTTTTTCGCAATTTGGGAAAATCGCAGCCGTATCTCAGTAAAGACCTCCGCACGTAGCTATCTCGTCACTTGCGCCAGAAATCACTGCTTAAATTATCTGCAACGCAACCATGAAAGATATTACGAATCGCTCATCCAAGAACAAATCCCGATCTATGCGGAAAGTAGTGAGGAACTCTACACATGGGAAGAACTGCAAACGTTATTAAGACAAGCCCTTGACAAGCTACCGGAGAACTATCGGCTCGCATTCGAGAAGAATCGTTTCGAGAATAAGAGCTATGGAGAAATCGCAGAGGAAATGCAAATATCCATACGAACCGTGGAAAGATACAAGAACAAGGCAACAGAACTTCTAAAGACAGAGCTAAAAGATTACCTACCTCTATTTATCGGCTGGCTTTTTTAACAGGAAGGGGTTCCCCCCTCCCCTTCATAGTCGTTTATCGTTGGTCCAACCAAATCTTTACCCCCTCAAGTAAAAGCTGGTTCTCATCAGCCTTCTGGGTAGAGAGCCGTAGATAAGTCTCATCCAAGCCCCGGAAATTCGAAGCGTCACGGATCAAGATTCCGTAATTATCTAAAAGGAATTGCTTTAAATCAGCGGCTGTACCCTTCTTCAAACGGACAAGGAAGAAAGTCGTAGAGGTCGGGATTACCTCCAAGCCATCCAATTTACTTAATTGATAAATAAAATCCGCTGTCTCACGCTGCCATTTACGGATCGGCAACGTAAATTGCGCCGGATGGATCAAGATATATTTACTTGCCTCGATAGCGATAGCATTTACCGACCAAGGTATGATATACTTGTTCACTTTCTCTGCGATCTCTGGAGAAGCGACCAGATAACCGATACGCAAGCCAGGGATATTATAAGCCTTCGAGATAGACTGGACAAGGATTAAGTTCTTATGCGTTTTCACGTCACTCGGCTTTAGCATGTCTTCCGTCGTAAAAGCCACGTATGCCTGATCTATAATGAAGGTAGTCTGCGGATTCGCTGAGATCAAACGGAGAAGCTCCGTACGATGGATCAGCTTTCCATCCGGATTATTCGGATTACAAATCCAACAGAAATCCTGTCCCTCCAAGGATAACTCTGATAAATCGTCCGATGTCGGGAAGAAAGAGATCTCATGCTCATGCAAACGGCAAGCGTCCTCATATTCAGAGAAAGAAGGAATAGCGATCATGGATTTCGCGCCTCGCCAAGCTTGCGCTAACAAATAAAAAGCGGTGATCGAACCATTCGTCACTACGATATTCTCCTCCTTGATCTCATACCGGCGGGCCAACAATCTTTTCAAGGTAGCGGCATCCGGCTCCGGATAACGAGTCAGCTTATCAAAATGCTCGATCAAATGTTCCTTCAGTTTATCTAAATTAGCTCCGTGCCACACATTCGAGCTAAAGTTTATCTTTACCTCGTTCTTTGCGTTATAAAAATCATCACCGTGTCCGTATAACATATACCTGCTTTTTAATTAATACCTTATCTGTTAAAACTGTCACAAAATTACGAATCTTTTTGGCTTTTCCTATCAATCGCCTTATAGATCGCATCCTGTATGCGAGTACGTATATCAAGCGATCCCAGTTTATTATTTGCCCGGCTAGGATTCACCCGGTTACTCAAAAATATATAAATAAGCTGGTTATCCGGATCTATCCAAAAACAAGTACCCGTAAATCCTGTATGTCCATAGACCGAGGCGGGAGCCAAAGCCCCACAAGGCGAGGCTTTCGGATTACCAATCATCGGCTTATCAAATCCTAGCCCTCTACGGCAAGTCGGGCTCTTGCTTTGTGTAAACAAACGGCTGGTTTCCAAAGAAAGATAGCGCTCGCCGCCATAAGTCCCTTGGTTTAGCATCAATTGGAGCACCTTCGCCAGATCATTCGCGTTCGAAAATAATCCGGCGTTTCCAGAAACACCCCCTTGAAAAGCGGCCGCCTCATCATGCACATATCCGCGAAGCAATTGACGGCGGACAAATCCATCTTGCTCCGTAGGTACAATTTGCAAGGTATCCATTCGCTTCAACGGATTATAAGTGGTATGCCAAGCCCCTAACCCGCTGTAGAAATCATCCCGAAGAAACTGGTCCATCGGAGATTTCATCAGATTTTCCACCATCATTTTCAGCATAATGAAATTCACGCAACTATATACGTACCTACCTCTCGTACCCAAACGGGATTTCTTGATATCTTGAAGGATCGTATCTTTAAAGGAATCACTCACATAGAAATTACGGGCTACCTCAGTCGTAAATCCGGGTTTCCGTGTATCTGATACTATATCCGGAAGATATTTAAAATCATTCCGGACATACGTTTTAGCGTCAAAACGAACCGGATGCGTAGCGTTCTTCACCGAACTATATAAACTGCCTTTATAACTATCCTTATCAATGGCATCCAGATAGAAATTAATAGTTGGAGTCACTCCCGATTGATGGTACAGTAACTCTTTTATCGATAAATCCTTTTTATTAGACTCCTTCAACTCCGGTATAAAATCGGAGATCTTATTGTTCAAGGTGAATTTCTTCTCATCATACGCTTTCATGACCGCCAATAAAGTTCCCGCCGCCTTCGACGCCGAGGCCAAGTCATAGACCGATGACTCCGTGACCGGCTGCCTACTTTCGTAATCAAAATAACCGAACGATTTATTATAGATAAT
Source organism: Parabacteroides sp. B2-S-102 (assembly GCF_023656665.1). Taxonomy (NCBI): domain Bacteria; kingdom Pseudomonadati; phylum Bacteroidota; class Bacteroidia; order Bacteroidales; family Tannerellaceae; genus Parabacteroides; species Parabacteroides sp. B2-S-102. The sequence goes on from NZ_JAMOKM010000004.1 coordinate 360,574, forward strand.
CACGCCGTCCTTCGCCACCAGCACTTGGCATCCAGGATAAGCCTTCTCATCCAATCCCTCTTTAACGATCGACTCAATTACATCCAGACGGTCCGGATTCGCTCCCACCTCTTCCGGCTGGTGATACCCCAAACGAGTCTTTTCCGTAAAAATACCAGTACCCGCATAATACAATCCCGGAATCGAAACCGGAAGTTTCCCTTTCGCCGCAATACCACCGAATATCACTTGGGCCGCATATTCCTGCGCTAAGGGAGTGCCCTCGTAAGCCAACACGACCGCCTTCGCCTTCTCGATCGACTTCTTATATTCCTTACAAGCATATGGTAAGGTAAAGAAAGCATAGACCAACTCTTTCTTCGCGGCCAACTGCCTCAACGCTAAACTCTCGGGAATGCGAATCGTATGTACGCCACAAATGATCACGTCGTATTTTTGCAATTTATTATAAACCTGCTGGACTTGGGCAGCCGTAGAACGCCGTCCAATGCTAAAGCAAGCGATCGAATCATATTCACCCAGCATTTTCTGGAATTCATTACCAACCCCGTCTCCAATCGAGAGCGCCGCGATCTTTTTCTTATTCAACTGTTTAAGAGGTAAGATCGTATCCTCATTCTTCAAAACGGTAATAGCCTCCGAATTCAACTTCGCCGCCATCCATGCCGCATGCGGAGAGTTCAAACGTTTCGATAAGCCTTTTGTTTCGACCGGCTTATAGGCATTCAATCCAGCGATATATTTGTACCTTAATATTTTCAAGCACTTGGCCTCGATCGCTTCCAGATCCAATACCCCTTCCTCGATAGCCTCTTTCACGGCCGTAAAATCATTGATTGGAGCGGCCGGAGCGAGCAAGATATCATTCCCCGCAAGCAAAGCCTTCACCGAAGGATTATCCGTTTTCTTTGTGGAAGCCCCTTTCATCGCTAAAGCATCCGTAAAGCACAGACCTTGAAAACCGAGTTCTTTCTGTAATAGATCCGTCACTACCGCCTTAGAGAAAGAAGCCGGCTTATGACTTTTGTCCAATGCCGGAACATAAAGATGTCCCGTCATTATCCCGGCGAACCCATCATATATATAACGTTTAAAAGGAAGAAGTTCCACGCTATCCAAGCGGGCCCGGTTATGGCGCACGACGGGTAATGTCTCGTGCGAGTCCTCAGAAGTATCTCCATGTCCGGGGAAATGTTTGGAGACAGACAAGATGCCCGTACTTTCCAATCCTCTTGCGTAAGCAATACCTTTCTCCGACACAGCCTCCGGATTCTCGCCAAACGAACGCAGGCCGATCACGGGATTATCCACATTGCTATTCACGTCCATATCCGGAGCGAAATTTATATGAATTCCCATTTCCCGGCACTGCCGTCCCACCTCTTTTCCATATTCCTCGATCAAGGCATTGTCCTCGATAGCGCCTAGCATCATATTTTTCGGGAAACGGGTGGTTCCGCTTAATCGCATGGAAAGTCCCCACTCCCCATCCAAAGAGACCAACATCGGAATCCGGGAAGCCTTTTGCAAACGATTGGTCACCTCCGCTTGCGTCACCGGATCCCCTTTATGGAATAAGATGCCCCCGATCTTGATATCGTTCACGTAACGCATGAGCCGTTGCATATTCCGGTTATCGGATTTAGGATTCGCTATAACCATAAATAACTGCCCGATCCGTTCATCATAACTCATAGCGTCAAACACGGAATCAACCCAATGATTCATCTTTTCCTGATCCACCGCACGATAAAGGTTCGGGACTGTTTGCGCCCCACTCGATAAAAGGGAAATACAACACAAAAGCAAGATTCCAATCTGTCTCATCACAACATTATCATTATTACTCTCCAAAAATAAGAAAATATCGCAATAGTAACGTGAATTGTGATAGGGGTTTTTACTATCTTTCCTGTCTCGTAATAAAAAATGAAGTACTTCATGAAGCTAATACTACTCATAATCTTGATTATCTTCGGCTTTCAATCAAGCGCTTGGGGACAGGCGCCGACTCTCAGTATCGAGGCTAAACAAGAGCCGATCCAAGAAATCATGAAAAAAATAGAGCATCAAACAGGCATGACATTCTCCTACGATCCTTCTATTCTCAAAGGCATTTCCCGGATTACATTCAAATCTGATAACCAATCCATATCGGAATGCCTTACCCGGCTATTCCAAAAGCTCCCTCTGTCTTATCAGATAAACGGTACCCACATCATCTTGAAGAAACGCCCCCGCTCAGTAACCATCAGCGGATTTGTACGGGATAAAGCGACTACGGAGTATCTAATCGGGGCTTCCGTTTATGACTCTCGCACACAAAGGGGCACGGCTACCAATAACCACGGTTTCTTCAGTCTAACCTTACCGGTCGGGGCAGTCCGTTTGGAGACTTCCTACATCGGATACGGACGTTTCTCACATACATTCCAACCGCTCGAACGGGATACCGTGATGGAAATTCTGCTGGAAAGCGGTGAAGCATTGGCCGAAGTTGTCGTTACCGGTAGTAATGACACACAAAACCCGATACAAGCCCCTCAGATGGGAACGATTAAAATAACCCGGAAGATGATCAAGACCATCCCGACCTTATTCGGTGAGGCCGATGTGATCAAAGCCCTGCAAACCCAACCCGGCGTATCAGCCGGAACGGAAGGATTAGCCGGGATGTATGTCCGTGGGGGGAATGGAGACGAGAACCTGTATATGATAGACGGAATCCAACTGTATCAGGTCAATCATCTCGGAGGACTTTTCTCCGCTTTCAACGCCGAGGCTTTGAAAGATGTGGATTTTTATAAATCCGCTTTCCCCGCCCGCTATGGGGGAAGGCTTTCCAGCGTAGTGGATGTGCATACTAAAGATGGCAATATGAAAGAGTACCATGGTAGCGCCATGCTGGGATTGACCTCCGGTAACTTAAATTTCGAAGGGCCGATCATTAAAAACCGGACTTCGTTCAACGCCTCCTTCTGTCGCTCTTGGCTGGATGGCTTGTCCGCACCGGGTTTGGCGATCTACAATAAAATTCAGAAAAAGAATGGGGAGAAATTCAGCGCACGCTATGCTTTTACCGATCTGAACCTAAAAGTAAACCACCATATCAATGACCGGAGCCAAGCTTACGTTAATTTCTATTTCGGACAGGATTTCCTAAAAGGAGGAAGTTCCGAGTTCTCCGTAGGTGATGATATAACCCCTTTCGAGAACAAGGACTTTGGAAAGATGCGCTGGGGTAACATCGCATTATCTTCCGGCTGGTCGTATGTGTTTAACAACAAGATGTTCGGTACCGTCACCTTGGCTTATTCCCATTATCAATCCAAACTAAAACAAGAGACTTCACAATACTACGGAACCGAGGGTGACAAAGATTATTCTTCACGTTTTATCGAGACCTCAACCCGAAACGGTATCAATGATTTCGGAGTCCATGCGAACTTCGACTATATTCCTACCCCGGCACATCATATCCGTTATGGCACCGACTATCTTTACCATCGTTTCAGCCCGGAATATATCGAGGAAAAGACCTCCGAGAATTTGTCTCCGACCAAACGAACTACCGGAGACGAGCGCCTTTCAGCGAATGAGTTGGCTGTTTTCGCCGAAGATGACTGGGCGATATCTCCCATTGTCCGGGTTAACGCCGGATTACGCCTGAACATGTATAATATACAAAAGAAGACATATGTCTCCTTAGACCCTCGTTTATCCGTACGCTTTCTGCTCACGAGGAATCTAAGCCTTAAGACCTCATACGCCCGGATGAATCAATACGTACATCAGATCAGCGAAAGTTATATGAGTCTCCCTACCGATATGTGGATGCCGGTCAGCAAGAAGCTGAAGCCATTGGAGAGTGATCAAGTATCCGTCGGCGCTTATTACAATTTACACAAAGACTATTCCTTCTCGGTGGAAGGTTATCATAAATGGATGAATCACCTACTGGATTATAAAGATGGTTACAACTTCTTACCCTCGTTCGTCGGTTGGGAGGAGAAACTGGCCGCCGGTAAGGGGTGGGCCTACGGAGCGGAGTTTATCGCCCGGAAAGAGACGGGGCGTATAACAGGATGGATCGGATACGGACTAATGTGGAGCGACCGGCAGTTCGACGAGATTAATAATGGCAAACGTTTCCCCGCGAAATACGATAACCGCCATAAGCTGAATATCGTCGCAAACTGGAAGATCAACGAGAAATTGGAACTGACCGGAAGCTGGACTTTCATGACCGGAAACCGGGTTACGGTGGCATTCGAGAATTACGAGGATTTGGGCCTCACTCCTGTCCCTCCGCTCTTACCGGAAGGAGGCTTGGACTATTTCACGGAGCGTAATAACGTACGTCTCCCCGCTTACCACCGCTTAGATCTGGGGATTAATATTTATCGACCTAAAAAGAACGGCCATCTCGGTATCTGGAATATCAGCGTATATAACGCTTATTGCCAGATGAACCCGATAACTATCCATAAGCGGTCTTGGATAAACTACAGCCATTATTTCGAGACGTTATCGCTCTTACCGATCATTCCGTCTATATCATATACTTATAAATTCTAAAGAACATGAAACCTATATTCTATTTATCAATCTTATTATCCAGCCTGCTCCTAACCTCCTGCTACAGGAAGTTTGACCTAGAGGAATATCGTACTACACCGAAAATGGTGATCAACTCGGCCTTCTCGCCGGATACAGTCGTAATGGCCAGCATATCCCGCACATGGTTTCACTCAGAGAGCAAGCCGGACGTGACGATTCGAAACGCCAAGGTGGAATTATATATAGACGGGATCTTCAAGGAGGAGATGCCTTGGAAAGAATATTCCTATTGGAAATCTTCTCGTTGGCTCGGAGAGGATCGAGGTGGATGGGTAACAGATACGCTTTATATATCGAATACGGTTCCACTGCCCGGACAAACCGTAAAGATAGTAGCTTCTACCCCGGAATATGGAACAGCCTCGGCGGAAGATAAGATTCCTTCCAAGACCGAAATCAAAGGCCTGCGCATAATTCCCCGTAAAGAAGCTACCGGCAACGGCGGTACCCTTGTCGATGGAGATGGGAATATCTCCTACATAGAAGAAAACGATGTGCTTATCTATCAAATCACTTTCCAAGATACCCCGGGTAAATCAAATTACTATTCTCTACAGATATGGGGAGATGACGACCATCTTGGTGTCCTGTTGGACTTCTCCGTAGATCCCGTATTCACGCAACAACAAGGTATCTTGGATGAGGTTTTCGGCTCTTCGATGGTAAATTGGCGGGGACGGGTATTTTCCGACGAGCTGTTCGACGGGAAGGAATACACGTTGCAAGTAAAAGAACAACTTAGGTCCGATACTAAATATTATACCAAACGCCATATTCGTTTATATTCCCTGTCCGAACCCTATTACCAATATCTGCTATCTTTACAAAACATCGAGAATGAAGGTATCATGGGCGGACTTACGAATGTAGGTCTGGCCGAGCCTGTCCGGATCTACAGCAATGTGGAAGGAGGAACGGGAATCGCTGGTGGATGTCAATGGTTTGAATCCTTGGTAGACATAAAAGATTTAATCAAATAGCGAGCAAAAAAGCATCTATCTATTGCGAATCAAATATTTATTTCGTTACTTTGCACCCGCTTTACGTAATCTCTGTCGGGAAATGTAGCCCGTTAAATTGCGTTTCATTATAAATTACAATTAAAAAGCTATAAACAATGGATTTAATTAAGATTGCAGAAGAAGCGTTCGCTACGAAGAAGGAACTTCCTTCATTCAAGAGTGGTGATACGATCACGGTAGCTTACCGTATCAAAGAGGGTAACAAAGAGCGTATCCAGCAGTATCGCGGTGTTGTTATCCGTATCTCCGGTCACGGCGACAAAAAACGTTTCACAGTTCGTAAGATGTCTGAGAACGTAGGTGTAGAGAGAATTTTCCCGATCGAATCTCCGTTTATCGAAAGCATCACGGTTAACAAAGTCGGTAAAGTACGTCGTGCTAAATTGTACTACTTGCGTGCCCTTACCGGTAAGAAAGCAAGAATCAAAGAAAAGAGAGTGTAATCTCTCCGATTCTATTGCCATACAAAAAGCCATCCAGCGGAATGCCGGATGGCTTTTTGTTTATCGTTTCTTACAATGCCCATCGTAAGCATCTAACAATGCCCATTCAAAGGAGCTTACGATGGGCATTATAAGAACCTTAGAATGGGCATTGAAAGAATCATATATCCAAATCACGCCACGGACTACCGTCCGGAGGACAATTTACAGACGATACGAGTACCATCCGTTGCCTCGATAACGAGAAGTAAGGGGCTACGTATGGATAAGCGATAGATATCACCTTGTTCCATTTGGCCGTTAGTACCTAATAAGTCCCCCTCGAACGAATAAACCATCAATCTACGAATCGCTTGGCGAGCAGTCACGCAGAGTTGGTTCCCGGAGAAAGCGATCGTGACTAGTTCCTCTCTAGCGATCGTCTCATTGGCTACCGTACCTTTGGTATACACCGCACGAATAGCGGGCAAGGCCGCACGTAGGATATTGACATCAAAATCATAATTCAACGCTTTCGACAATAACTGATCTAGCAAGTACCATCCCATAAAAGTATGGTCTACGATCGGTTCAGCCTTCAAGTTAATGACATCACCTCGATAGCGAGTCACTTCCGCCCAACCGTTCTCTCCACCCTCTACTTCCAAGTCAACGGGTAATTCCCGGAATTTAGCCTCTAGCTTACCCATATCTTTACCGATCAAGATCTCATGGCTCATCTCCGCCTCCGGGATAAACACGCCATCCAAATACCAACCTTCAAAAGCATAACCCGGTTTCGGCATCGCGATGATCTCGACCGTTTGGCCGGGAATGGCTTCGCCTATCACTTCCACCTCGCCGCCTTTCTCCGTAGATGAAGGATCATCCGGATTCGGCCCGGGTACGATCTCCACCTCATCCACCGGTGCCTCTCTCTTCTTGAAACGAGCCTCGATCGTAGTGGTTCGCTTACTAATAATCAACGTATAAGAGATGTCGGTAGACAGGCACATACCCGCCTCATCATACCAGCCGATAAAGTCATAGTCTTTCGTAGGCGAGGCGATCACGGTCACCTCATCCCCTAACTCATAGATACCGTTTCCGCTTTGCGATACATAGCCGGCCTCCGGATCGGAAGTGTTTACGTAAAGGCAATACCCGATCTCCGGCTCGATAGGACTTTGCGGCTTCCAGTCGTACACGGCCCGCAGGTACACATGCTTGCCCGGCATGGTGAAGCGATAGGTTGTCTCTTCCGATACATTCTTCCCATCGCTCTCCCAATGGTCGAACACATAATCGGGATAAGCATGGGCGATAAGTGTCACCTCTTTGCCATTCTCATAAATACCTTGACCACTCTGTTCTACCCATCCGGCCATGGAAGGAGCGACGGTCGTAATCAGATTATAATAACCATCTCCCGGCTCCGATGGATTCTCCTTCGGGTTGAAACGTAGCTTGGCAATCAAGCAAGCGTTTTTCTCCGTAAAGGTGAAGGTATATTCCGAGAGGCCGGACAATTCTTCTCCATCAGCGGACTGCCAAGCCACAAACTCATAATCCGTATGCGGATAGGCCCGTACCGTTACTTCCGTACCCGTATCATAAATGCCGGAAGGATTCGTTTGCTCCAAATAAGCGGATCCGTGGGGATCCGTGGAGAGTAAGAGCGTTAGTTTCCCCGGCTCCGGTGGAGGAGTCGGATTGAACTCATCCTGCGCATAGACTTGCCCGATGGATCCTCCGAGGAAGATCCAAAGAGACAAAATCATCGTAATAGATCGAAACAATCGTTTTCTCATAGCGATTACCATTTAATGGAACGAGTCTGACGCTCGCCCGCCTTGGTTGTCCATGTCATATAATAAATACCAGACTGAGGTAGGGCGATATGCACCTCGCCATCCGTCACCTTACCAGCGAAGTGGGTACGACCCACCGCATCGCATACGTTCAAAGTTTCCACATCACGCAAGCCGGATACGATCAACAAGCCTTCTCGCACGTTCCAGCGAATCGACGCATCGATTGCCTCAACAGAAGTCACCACATCGCTTCTCAGCTCAAAGCGGTCAGAGAGGGTTCCAGCCTCGGCCTCGAAGGTATAAGCCTCTTGGTTCAGGTCGCATACGGCACCCGTCTGCTTATCCACCAACTGAATACCTTTGCCAATATTCTCTTTCAATGAGATCGTATAGCTTCCCTTAGCAGGCAGGACACATCCAAGGCGTACCACGCCATCCGCTACCGGACGCTCATTGATAGCCAATCGATTCCCGTCTTTATCCAAACTATAGAAAGAGGCGGCATCCTTGTTCGGACTGCTGAACTTGGCGGCATCAAGGCCGATCTCATACTCCATCGAAGCCTCCTCGTTGAATACCACACGGGTACGGTCGCTTGCCTTCTCGCCTGCCAACAGCAGGTTGACAACTTGACGGTTATCCACACTACGTAACGCTGAAGCTGCTTGCGTTTCCCTCGGCAGGGCAGCCACACGACCCTCTGGATTGAACACTAAGTTGGAAGTCTTCTTTTGTACGAAGAAGGCCGTAAGCGGTGTCAGATAGACATCCTTATCATCCTGCGTATAATACTCGTAATTATTCAAATCGGGAGACCAAACCGTCACCGTAGCGTCCAATCCTTCAGCGAACAATCGCTCCACGCTATAATAGGCGGGATACGGATTCCCCACGAAGTTCCAATTGGCATTCATGACATTATCCGAGGCGTAGGTATTCAACGGAATCGCCACGCTCGCCCGATTAAGGAGGGCTTTCATATCACCGGTCTGGGTAGTAAATCCATCGGCCATCGTATCGTCGCTATTGAATTGGATAATATATCCCTTATTTGCCTTCAAGGTCTCCGAGTCGCAAAGCTGTCGCCAAGACTCACCCACTCCCTTATCGGCACGAGACTTGCCATCGTATTCCCGTACGACAAAGCGAGCGTCGCTGCTTGTCAGCTTGATCTCGGACATCTTCAAGTCGTAGGGGAAGGATACGAAATGCCAATAGTTACTCCTAGCGTTCCAATTGAAGGAGATCGCCTCGGTCTGTATCTCAGCATCCACCAGCAAGGAGGCATCCCGATAGTAAGCAAAGCTCTTCGGTTTCCAAATCTCATTACCCTCAACGGTGAGGCTACCGTGATGCAAAATTACAGCAGGTCCATCCACCTTATTCTGATCATTTACGATGACATTACCACCGTTAACAACCATAAGTCCATCGTCGAAGAAACGAGCCTCCAAGGATCGGTCTACCATACCAACTTGCACCGTCAACTCTTCTTCCTTGGAAACACATTGATCATTCTCATACCAACCAGCAAACAATCGAGGATCATCGGCAGGCATCTCCACCCTCACCGTAATGGATTTACTATCATTTCTTACCATTTGAAGAAGGTCTGATGTATTAGGGAAACTTATACGCACGAATTTACCGACAAATGCTTTGTCCTCCTTACCTGCCTTATAAGTATATATAGTATCATCGGAGACTTTTGTCTCACCATCATACCAGCCAAAGAACAAATTAACATATTTAGCCCAATAATAATCTTCCCAATTTCCATCCTGACAAACCGCCTTCAAAGTCACTATTTCCCCCTCTTCATAGGCACCGCTACCTTCTACCCATCCATAATTTTCATTATTAGAAGTTGCCGTAATCAACTGCCCAAACTCCACAATGTTATTTCCGAATGGAGACCAATAGGTGTTTGCTTTATAAGTATCCTTCATGCCTTTCGGGACGTAAACTTTACAGGTGGTCTTATCTACGGATTTAAAAACATCAGCTCCATCCAAACGTACCATCTCTGTAGACTTCAACTTGATAGATGAGACCTTTGCGGAAGCGAAAGCAGAATTGCCTATGGATCGTAAGGTACCGGGGAAAGATAATGTGCCGGTGATCGGACATGCATAGAATGCATTGTTGCCTATATAAGACAAGGACGTATTCAAGAAGTCCACGGAAGTAACACCAGTATTATTAAAAGCGTAACCGTCAATCCGCTCCAATCCATCCGGAAGTTTCAATGAAACGGGCACGCATGAGCAGGAAGAGAAAGTAGAGTAACCGACCGCCTTCAAGTGAGACAATAACGATAAATCAATCTTTTGTAAGCTGGAACAGTCCGAGAACGCAGACTCCCCGATCCTTTCTACAAACTCGGGCATATTCACTTTCCGCAATGCGGATAAACCAGAGAACGCAGAATTACCTATCTCCTTTATCGTATTCGGAAGAATAACATCTTCCAAATAACGCAACCCTCCAAACGCATAATTCGGTAATCGATCCTCTTCCATCGTAGCCTTGCTCAAATCAGCCTTTTGCAACAGCTCTATTTGCTTAATGACCTCGAAGTCACTAGCGTTCATCGGACCGGTGATACGCAATTCTAAGATAGTAGCCAATGGAATATTCAGTTCCGTCAATTTCGCACCCAGCGAACCAGCCGCCTCCAAGGTCACTACTACAGGATCCGCATCAATCTCTACAATCTTGCTTTCTTTCCAAAAAGCAGCCTCACGATAAGCCTTAGCAAAGCCTTTCGGTACATATACCAACGCATTCTCCAAACCGATCGATTGCGACAAGCCGATCGGCTTCTCAGCCTTCATGATTACTTTCGCTCCTCTTCCCAAGAAAGATCCGTTATAAAAAGCCTCTCCTTTTATAGTCAACACAGATTCCGGGATCGTCAGTTCCATCAATGATTCGTTATAAGGAAACGAACGCTCACCAAGCGTCTTCACCGTAGAAGGAATCGTATAAGCCTCCGCTTTCTTCCCTGCCGGATAAAGCAACAAGCTCGCCTTATCTACCACGAATAATACACCATCGATAGAAGTATAAAAGCCGTTATCGATTACGACTTCTTCCAAAGCTGGGCAGTTGTCAAAAGCTCCTATATTCAGCGTATTCAAGGAGGCACAATTACTAAAATCTACCTTTTTAAGATTTTGACAAGAACTAAACGTTCCCGAAGATATAACTGAGAGCTGTGTGCTTTTACTGAAATCGACGCTAGTGATATTACGACAACCAGAAAAGGCGTTTCTACCCAATTGGGTGATTCCGGATGCAAAAGCGATATCACCAGCCAAGGCTGAATTACTAAAAGCACTTTCGCCTATATCTTTTAAGGCTGTCAATTGAGAGAAATCAAAGTCGGATAGTTGGGAGCTAGAATAATTATTATTAAACGCTCCTTCTCCAATCGTAGTCAATGCTGTACATCCCGCCAAACCAACGCTCGTTAAATTCGAACAGTCGGAAAATACATAAGACTCCAAAGTTACCAATGCCGAACAATTAGACAAGTCTACTGTCCGCAAAGAGGAACAATATTGAAACGCATAGGATCCTATACTCGTCAACTTTCCGCAACCCGAGAAATTAACCGCTTGTAAATTACTACAACGATAAAAAGCATTGCTCCCTATTCCAACTAAACTCGTACAGGCCGATAAATCAAGATCTCGCAAGCCGGAACATTCATAAAACGCTCTATGTCCTATTGATCGCAATTGAGTGGCTTTCGAGAAATCTATTTCCGTAAGGGTATTGCAACCCGAGAAAGCCTCTTGGTCTATCATTTCAAGGGCTTTCGGGAATATCACTGTCTGAAGTGTCAATTTATTTTGGAATGCCTCTCCCGGAATACTTTGGAGTTCTTCCCATACACTCTCATTCCAACGTCCAACTTTCGGTAACTCCGTCACCCCACTCATATCCAACACTTGGAGCATATTCATCTGCTCCTTCATCGTCTGAAAGTCCTCCGCTCCCAGCGGGCCATTTACTTTCAAGGTCGTAACCTTCCCCACATCCGTACCTAGCTCGGATGCCAGCGTATTGGACGAGGTCAGTGTTACCTCCTTCACCAATTGCGCATATACACTACTACTTATCCCAAGTCCTACGAGAAAAGCAAAAAGAAAGAAAAGTTTTTTCATACTCATTCTATTTGAATTAATAATTGATTTACCCTACAATCATCAACCACTCCTTATCATCCACACAAAGAAAAAGCGCGAGGCTTAGCCATTGTCACCCTCCTTTAGGTATCCCCATACCCTGCCCGGATAACAAACAGCAGCCCCACGCTTCATTATAGGATGCTCCTCTCGAAGTAACTATAACAAGCATGGGCGTCTGTTGTTATTATTCCCGGGCACGAAATTGGGGATTTCAAAGAAGGGAATAATATCTTTTAACGCCTTTTCCACGAAAACGAACCCGCCGAGCTTCCACTCTAACGGCTCGGTACAAAGTACGGAATTTCCCATGAATCCCGCAAACATCCATGCGAATATTTAAGATTCCTCATCCAATCCATAAGGACAAAAGCCGAAACAAACCGAAACAAATGTTTCTTGAACCCTATGTAAATTTCCGCACTACCTAATATATACTTCATTCAGCGACAGCGAACGTTCGTTCGGCGGCGGTGAATATATATTCGGCGACAGCGAATGATCGTTCGCCGCCGCCGAATGAAGAATACAAGCTTATTTTTTAGAGAATAAGAAGGCTATAAAGCAAGAATACAAACAATACCTTAAAACTATCGACAATAACTCTCTAAGCAGAGCGACAGCTCCCCTGTACATTCCTCGATAAGTGTCCTTTTGTATAGAAGGAACCGCACGCAAGTTAAGACACTAGCCCTGTTTATCCTGCAGCTCTCGTATGATTTCGTCAAGAATGTAGAGATCGCTTTTTAAAAGCAAATCTCCATTCCGTAATGTCAGGCATTTATAAGTATCACTATTATAAAAAAGGTCTAATGCTTTATCGGCAGAAATACGCAAACGAGACGCAAGCAGTTCGATAACTCCCCTATATTTACCCTGCATAACCGTATCAGCCGCACCAGGGACAACAAGTGGAGCAGGTGTTTTAGGTAAAAGAAACGCTTCCGTAAAGCAGAGGCAACGATCTATGATCTCTTGGTTAATTATGCAAATCTGGTTATTAGGCTCTTGATGGATAAGACGAGCCAAGGCCTCCTCGCGTGTATAATCCCCACGCATATAAAGGTCAATCGTACGAATCACACGGTCATCCGCTATACCTCCTTCTATCATGTCATAAGCTGACCACAAATTTCGACCTTGACGACAGGCCACTACAAAGTCTAACCAATCAGCATCATAAGTTTCGAAACATAAATAGCGATATGGCAAGACACGACAGACATCCATATCCAAAGAATAAACATTCAGCCAAGCCTCATCCTTATGACGTACCTCTGCTGTACGAAGCGCCCAACGAACTGCCTGTTCTTTCAAGTCCGTAACATAGAACCCGATTCCAAAATCCAGATTAGGCCGGCAAACCCCAGCCAAAGGCTCCTCTATGCGGCAAGTGGAACCATGATAAACCGTCAACATAGTGTTTTCCCTTTCTCTTCAATACTACGGAAGGGTTTATATCCGTCCGGGAGCCATTGAGGATCACGATAGTAAATATATTCTAGGATGGAGTCTACGATATATGATTTCCCTTGCGTATGCAAGGTATCGTAATAAGAGCGGATATAGCCATTGATCGCTCCTAGTTCCTTCAGTTTATTATATACATCCGAACCATAACGCCCTAATCGTTCCGCAGTACTCTCTATGCAATAAATCATAAATTCCAGTTGCTTCTCCTCTATAGTCATAACCCTATCCTTTTTCTGGTTATAGATAACAAAGTTAGCAAATACTTTCAGTTATACAAAGACATCAAAAGTCATTTTCGTAATATAACACTCCCTTCCCTATAGGAGATATACTTCAATACCTCACGTATGAATGTACAGTAACTTACTTCCGACTATTCAATATACCCGATTCATTATCTGAATTATACAACTTACGATCCACGGATTTGTATTTGCGACCGAAATCTAAGTGGTAAGAGAATCCGATCTCGAAGCCCGGATAAATATCACCAAAACGCTGATCGGTCACATAGGGAGCGATCGCTGAAAGGTTCTTACTCCGGTAACGGGCGGATGAGGTAAATTGGGTAGAGAAAGAAGCGCTTAACTGAACCTTCCCGATCCTATAACCGATACCCAACCTATTAAAACGATCGGCCTCACGACTGGTCTCACCCGAAAAGCTATAGCTTCTCTTATAAATCAACAGATTAAAATTAAAGTTCTTCACATCGCTATTCAAAGAGATCACATAGAAGGGATCCGTATATGTATGCGAATAGCTATTTCCATTCGATTGGAAATGGTTCAAGCCTCCGGAGATATTCATGCGCAGATAATCGCCGAAGGGTGAATAATTCAAATAGAGTTCCGGCGTAAAGCGATGGAAACTCCGTTGGTTATCGTAGGTGCGGATAAAAAGTCCCCGGCTAGCGTCATACAGGGTCTCTTCCATGACCATGCGGGGCTGGTATTGGTAAGAGAAAGTAAAGCCGGCCTTGACCTTTGCCGTATTCACATGAAATTCCACGGCGTTGTTATGATATAAGAAAGGGGATAGACCCGGATTACCTCTACGAACCTGTAAGGAATCAATCCATTGCTCCACATTACTCAACTCAGACAAGGATGGGTTTACATTGCGCAGGGTATACCGATAACGAGCGGATAATACCTCATTGATAGTATAAGTAAGTGTTAACTGCGGGCGGAAATACCACCGATTATAAGAGCCCGAGTTTTCTTGCGATAGATAATTACGGGAGGCGCCCAAACCTACGTTATAAACCAACTTCTTCCAAGTTCCTACGTATTGCGCATACATATACGATTCAGATTCCGTCATATGGGTCGTATAATCACCGGAACCGGAATATACGTTGTCCGTATAAGCCTGCGTATGTTTCAAACCGGCGGAAATACGACCGGTCTCTAGCTCTTTCTCGTAGATACCCTCCCCGATTACCGAATAGCGCTTTCCATCTACTTTCGTATAAATATCTGTCAAAGGAATACTTTCCAGTTCTTCCCGGTAGGTATGACGGCTATCGGTATTCGAATAAGTTCCCACGACATTGACAGCCAATGATTGTTTACGTGGTAATTTCCGGAAATAATACAAGTCGAGCGAGGGACGGGTATTCAAGGATTTATTATTATCGATAAGATCGGTCGTCATCTTGCTCTCGCTATTCCTTAAAAGGGCACTGCTATAGTTATGCGGATAGTCATAATAATAAAAATTCAGCTTAGCGTTCAAGAAATAATCATCATCCTTCGTGTAGTTATAATTCGCCGTCGTAGTCCAATACATCTCATAATCCCTTCCGGGGATTCCTTCCTGTGTTCGCTGGAAGGTACCGTCTGGGGTATGAAAGATTTCCGTCCGGTCTTGCCATGCCTCTTTATACCGGTGTCCGTTCGCAAAGCTGGATAAAGAGAATTCCGAACGTCCCCGGTTATACTTACCGTATATATAATCCGCCATCCAAAACGTGTTTAATTGATGGCTTAAATCCACGCCGAGATTTCCTCCGGAAGTCCGCTTGATCGTTATATAATCCAAGACGATATCGACTCCTTCCCCATATCGCAAGCCGGGGTTATCGTGATATTCCACCCGTTTGATATCCTCCGGCGAGAGGGCGGCGACTTCTAAGGAAGAAGCCAACACGCCATTTATACGCAACTGAACGTTTCCATTCGCCATAGAGATACTTTTCGTATTCGGATCTACCCATAGGCGAGGTAAAGACATCCGCCTTGTCAAATCCAAGCCATCCATCGAGCGCCGCACTTGGTCTTTAGAGGGGAATATAAGTTGACGGTCTTTCTTCCTTATAATCGAAGAGGCTTGAATGGTAACCTCATCCAAATCGATCGTTTTCTCCTCTTGCGCGTTTACCAAAAAGGCAACGCAAATCAATCCCACAAATAATACTTGTCTTCTCATAAAATTCAAATTTGATTCGAGACAAATGTAAGGAGGGAAACAGCTAAAATCGATTTATACAGGCAAGAAACTAAAGTGCAAGGCATTATACACATACACTGATTTACAAAGCATTAGCGAACGACTTAGAGAGAAAAGTTTATATTTGCCGTTCGAGCACTTATATTGCCGATGATATCCTCTTTCTCGTCCATACCCAGCTTATGGCGGATGTCCGTCTTGCGCTGATAGATCGTACGGACGCTTTGCTGGGTAACTACACTGATTTCCTTGGTAGAGAAGCCGGCGCATAGCAAGCAACAAAGCTGGATCTCTTTTTCCAGCAAACGCCCATCAGACAATCGGACCAGATGCGTATGGAAATTATCATAGACTGCGTCGATAATCGGATACAGGTCATCCCATACCAAAAGCGTATCTACCGGGACATCCTCGTTCGTGATACGAGTCATTTGCTGGAGCAATTCCTTATTTTGTTGCGTGGGAGTAGTCGCCATCAAGCGGATAACACCCAATTGCTGCAACAAGACCTTACGGAAAAAGGCACTATCGGGTTTCTCCTCCTCCGCTACGGATTGCTTGGACTCATTCAAGAGCTGACGCAAGGCTTCCAAACGCTCCTCCATATCAATCAAACGGTTCCTTCGGTTACGGATATATAAGAAAACTCCACCAGCTACCAATATGGAAAGCAAAGAAACGATCACCAAGATAGAGAACGTACGCTGCCGGCTCATCTCCAAGCGAAGATTTTCTCGGCGTAAACGATTTTGATCGACCAATCGTTCCCGCTCAGCCTTCTCCGTTTGGGATTTCACGGTATACAAAGAATCGCAATATTGCCCTAATCGGGAAATATCCACCGGTTTATTTTCCTTTACGCCCAATATAAATTGATAGGCATAATTCAGCGCATGTGAGGCTATATCATCACTGTGACTAAGTTCCAAGCCTAACGTATTCTTCTCGATATACTTCCGGGCAGAATCCAATTCCCCTAGATTGATCCAAGGCATAACATAGGATCCCGGGGTCTCTCGCTCCGGATATCGTTCTTCCAACAAACGTAAATAGCTGATAGAAGCCTTGGGATTAAAATCATACAAGAAATCCGCATAATTACGGGCAAAATGATGGGCATACCATTCGATATTCTTAGCCAAGGCCGAGTCCGCGGCCAAACGAAGATAATAATCCGCCGAGTCCCTCATTCGCAAGCGGCTATAACTCAACCCGGCCATATAATAGGCCATCTCCTTAAATCCAGCTTTTGGCGAGGCTTCCCATTCCTTCGAGTCTGCGATCGTTTCCCGATACAACCCCTCACCAAAGCTCAAGGAAGTCAATCGGTCATAAAAACGTACAAGGTAGGTCGAATCCGAACGGGAATAAGCGGAATCTATCGCCTCTCGGTACAAAGCACGTCTTTGTTCCAACCCCTTCCGGGAATCACCCATATAAATAGCCTTTACGAAATAAGCGGAAAGTAAAGGCTCCGAGGCATGCTCCTTATAATAATCCACGGAGTAGTCGATGAGCGAGTCGTTCACCAAGCTGCGCCCCTGCAAGAGATGAAGCCAAGCGAGCCTCCGTCCATACTCTGCCTTATCGCTATCCGAAAGAGCGGAAAGCGTTATTTGTTCCTCCAGCAGCCAGGCGGCGCTATCTAAGTTATTCTCGTTTACCAACCGGTCCGCCTCCGCAAATTTTTCCCGGACGGATTTACCGCCACAGGAAAGCAACAGGCAGACACTGGCCAGAAATATGTAGACAAACCATTTCGTCATAGCGACAGAGATCCTAATTTCCGGCAAAGGTACATTATTTTCGGAAGCCCGGGCGATTCACCGATATTTTTATCCGTTTCGTCGATTCCTTTTCCCGCTCGGATAAGGAAGCCCTATCTTTGTAAGCAGACAAAGGGTTTATCTATGTTACAATTAAAAAGAAACGACTTATTGATCGGCTTCACGATATCCGTCTTGCTTAGTATTTTCGTGAACTTCGCCCTTCTGATGCGTAAATATGAGTTCGAGACCGGAAACCCGAGCATGGGTATCCAGCCTCCGGATCGCACCATGTATTATTTGCTAATCTGGTTCTTCGTGTTCTCCTTCATCTTATTTATTGTCAACAGCTTGATGTATAAGCTCGGGGACAAGCTTTTCCGCAGGAAAGAGTATAAAAGGGTATTGCTGGTTTGCGTAACTTGTATCAGCATCGCCTACGGCATGTTTCATCTATCGCCGGTTTTGTACACGGCCATTTTCGTAGAATGGCTTGGGGAAGATGGGCCCCAGCCAGCTACCCAGGATATCATGATCCGCATCGACCGGGGCAGGATGGCTACGCAAACCATCAGGTCTGCCGAACGCCGGGGCATACCGGTACCTCCCAAGCCTTTCACGGTCCCTAACTCTTTCATGACGGAGCATCTTTTCGTCTTCCTTACGGTTATGCTAAGTTCCGTACTAATCCGCCTGTTAAGCAGCAAGCAACAAATGAAACTGGAATATGAACAATTGAAGACCGAGAAGTTACAGAATTCCTATAACGCCTTGATGGGACAAATCAACCCACATTTCTTCTTCAACTCCTTAAATGGATTGAACGCCTTGATACAGAGCGGAGAAAAACAACAGACGTTGGCTTATCTGGATGAGCTATCCAACGTCTTCCGGTATATCTTGCAAAGCAACAAGAAAGAGCTGGTTACGCTAGCGGAAGAACTTCAATTCGTAAAGGCGTATACCTATCTGCTGAGCGTGCGCTACGAGGGAAAACTATTCTTCTCCATCCAAGCGGATACCCCTTACTTACTTTGGTATCTGCCGATATTGAGCGTACTCCCCTTGATCGAGAACGCCGTAAAGCACAACGTTATCAGCAAGCAATACCCGCTACAGATCGATATCTATACCACCCATGAAGACAAACTAATCATATCCAATAAAATACATCCTAAGTCGGAAGATAGCAAAGGTAGCGGTATCGGATTGAAGAACCTATGGGGGCGCTACCGGATGCTTACCGGAAAGGACATCCAGATCTCCAACCGCAAGGAATATTTCAAGGTCACGCTTCCTTTACTTAATAAACCCATTCACTCATGAAAGCAGTTATTATAGAAGATGAGACTACCGCCGTTAATAGCTTAAAGGCGATCCTAGCGCAAAATACGGTTACCCCGATCGAGGTGATCGCCGAGCTGGAGAGTATCGAAGAGAGCGTGGAGTTTTTCCGGACATCGCCTCATCCGGATATCATCTTCATGGATATCCATTTAGCGGATGGATCGGCGTTCAAGATATTCGAGCAGGTGGAGATCGATGCCCCGGTAGTCTTCACTACCGCCTACGATGAGTACGCATTGCAGGCTTTTCAAGTGAGCAGTATCGATTATCTACTGAAGCCTGTCACGCTGGCCTCGCTGGAAAGGGCCTTGAATAAATTACGGCTGTTCGATACCGAGGAAAGGCTGGCACATATCCGGCAAACGAACCGTACGATCCAGAGTCGCCACACGATCAAGAGCCTGTTGATCATGCTGGCCGATAAATTCTATCCGTTGGCGGTTGAGGAGATCCTTTATTTCTATACGACCAACGAGAAAGTTACCGCCTATACCTCCGACGGAAAACAACATCCCATAGACCGTACCCTCGACGCGTTGGGAGAGCAACTGGACGAGAGGCTTTTCTTCCGGGCCAACCGTCAATTCATCATTTCACGTAACGCCATCAAGGATATAGATCTTTGGTTCGGGAGCCGCCTGTCCGTCAACCTCACCTTAGCTGTCCCCGAACGTATTATCATCAGCAAGACCAAGACCCCGATCTTCAAGAAATGGATTCTGAGGGAGGAGGAATAATGTCTTTTCACCCCCTCCCATAAGGCGATTCACCGACCCGATTATACCACTAATCGGCGCTTAACCTTTCTTCACCGAACTTTCCTGTTATTTCGCGGTACAACAAATAAAGGTAAAAACACTATGCTGAAATGTATCACTTTCGATGGAGACACCTCGACCCTAAACACGCTCATGGGATATTTCGAGAAACTGGACAAGGCTTTGGCCGATGTCCACCAAGTGCTGAGCAAGGAGCAAACAGAACGCCCCATCTTCGTCCGGGAGGGCAGCAAGATCATTCGCCTTCGCCGGGAAGAGATCCTTTTCCTCGAGGGATACGGCGATTATGTAAAGGTACACCGTATCAATGGCAAGCCCCTGCTCACGCAAGTCAGCTTGAAGCGGTTCGAGGAGTTTCTGGACAGGAATCGTTTTTGCCGGGTACATCGTTCTTACATCGTATCCCTCTCCCACATTAATTATATCGAGCGCAAGCGGATACGTATCGGGGAGGAACTGATCCCTATCAGCGATTCGTACCTGCCCGCCTTGATGAATAATCTGGCTCTCCAAGAGTAACCAAGAGTTTCATGCGGAAGAAACTTTTGTTTCTCCGTGACAAAACTTTTGTTTCCTAGTGAAGAAACTTTAGTTTCATAGGCAGAAAACTAAAGCTTCACTTGGTAGAATGTCTTTTCCTGATTTATCTAGACACTTTTTTTGTTTATAAACGTAATCAGTAGACAGTAGTTATAAAGTAATACTGATATAGTAGTCACTTCTTTTAACTTCATACTGATAACATAGACACA